>DASSIO010000114.1:0-8851 GCA_035691825.1 Terriglobales bacterium
GGCACCCGGCGGTTCGAAAACACCCCAAATGACGAGCATGAGCGCGGTGCATATGTCACTCGTCGGTGCCAATCTCAACCCGCAAGCGGTCCCCATGGGAATGCTGCCTGGCAAGAGCAACTACATGGTCGGAAACGATAGGAGCAAATGGCGCATCAATGTTCCGACATACGCCAAGGTCAAGTATCAAGGCGTCTATCCCGGTGTAGACCTGATCTACTACGGAAACCAAAGCCAACTGGAGTACGATTTCATAATCTCCAAGGGCGCGGATCCCAGCCGCATTCGGCTGTCATTTGACGGTGCCAAGACACTCCAGGTAGATAGCCGGACCGGAGATTTGCTGATCACCACCCCAGCTGGCTCGGAACTCCGGCATGTTCGTCCACGGGTGTACCAGCAAGCCGGAAAGACGCGGCTTGAGGTCGCCGGTAGTTATCAGCTTATCAGTGGCAAAGAGGTTGCGTTTAAACTGGCTCGTTTCGACCGCCAGCATGAGCTCGTTATTGATCCTACGATCAGCTTCACCGCATTCCTGGCAGGAAGCAACCAAGATGAAGCACGAGCTGTAGCTGTAGATGGTTCCGGAAACGCTTATGTCACTGGCGATACCGCTTCCACCAATTTTCCACTTGTTTCGGCTTGGCAGCAGAGTTTCGGCTCAGTGTTCTTGACGAAGCTGTCTCCAACAGGCGTCATATTGTTCTCGACTTATTGGGGATGGAATGACGTGGCGAACGGAGTTGCTGTGGATTCGACTGGCGTGTACATTTGCGGCTATACATCAGCGAGTGATTTTCCCGGCCAGCGGTTAGGGCTTTTGGGCGAGGGAGACATCTTTGTAAGCAAGTTCTCTCTCGCAGGTCTGAACATCTACTCGCTGGTTTTCGGTGGCAGCAAGCTGGACGCTGCTTCTGCAATTGCGGTGGATCCCTATCACAATGCATACATCACAGGGCAGACCTACTCGCCAGACCTCCCAATCATGGGTTCGTGGCGAGGCTATAGCGGCATCGGCGTCAGTGGCGACCCTGATGCATTTGTGGCTAAAGTCGATCCTTGGGGTAATCTTGTCAAATCCGCGTACGTTGGAGGTTCCTATTCAGACTGGGCAAATGGCATCGCTGTTGACCAATATGGGTCAGTTTGGATTACGGGCACTACCGCGTCGTCAGATTTCCCCCTGACCATGCCTGTATCCATTGTTGCCGGCGGCAACGTGTTCGTTTGTGAAATAAACAGTGCATTTACGGGTTTTGTCTTCTCGACGGAATTGGGAGGCGGCGCAAGTTACGGAACTGCTATCGCCATCGATTCCGCCGATTACGTGTATGTTGCGGGGGACGTTGGCGCCAATAGCTACTTCCCAACGACTCCAGGCGCATTCCAAAGCGCTCGGCCTACACTGTCGAGCAGCCCCGCGTTCGTCGCCGTGCTCGATCCCTACGGCGGGAGGATCTACTCGACCTACTTCGGCGGCAGCAATGGAGCGACGCAACCAGCTTCCATAGCGGTCCATAACGGCAGCATTTACGTTGCGGGTCGGACCTCGTCGAGCAACCTGCCTGGTGCACCTCTGCTCACCCCAAACCCCACCGCAGGTTTTGTGACAAAGTTCGCACCCCAGCTAAACGCCATCACCTACACGCAACTCTTGGGTGCTAGTGTCAATGGAGTTGCCGTGTACCAGCGCTATAGTGCGATCGTCAAGACCTATCCGCAGGTGTACGCGGCAGGAATGCGATACAACGGAGGGTTGACTGGTCAGTATGAAGATGCTTTCGTGGTAAGGCTGGACGAAACGCCAGTTTCCTCCACGCCCGTTCTCTGTTGTGCTGTTGCTAAATAAGCCATCCGGTTCTTCGGGAGTCTGATTGTTAGCCCGGCTTGATGATGTCAGTCGTCAAGCCGGGTTAACCGCGTTTGGGCATGCTCGACGTTGATGCTGCCTTTCGCAGACGAACTTCTAAATGCCCAGGCCTCGTGGACAATAGCGGGCATTCACGTTACCCTCTCGGCCATGAACCGTCGCGACTTTCTTTCAGGATCGGCCGCCGCTGCTGCTGCACTGGCATTTCCACGCTCTTCGAAGGCTCAGCGCTCTTCTCTTCAGCCGGTCTGGGAGGAGATCCAGAAGGGCCACAATGAAGCCGTCCAGCGGCTGCAAACCTGGATTCGGCAGCCTTCCATCGCCGCGGAGAACCGAGGAATGGACGAGGGTTGCCAGTTGACCATGCGGATGCTTCATGATGCCGGTTTTCAGTCAGTCACCAAAGTTCCCACCGACGGGCAGCCGGGCATTTTCGCCACTTTGGACACGGGTGCGCCACGCACCCTCGGAGTCTACTTTATGTACGACGTCAAACAGGTCACTCCTTCGGAATGGACGTCGCCGCCGTTCGAGGCTGCGCTCGTCGATAAGCCAGGACTAGGGAAAGTCCTGGTAGGACGCGGGGCGGTGAATCAGAAGGGGCCTGAGGCCACTTTTCTCGCCGCCTTGCACGCCATCCAGGGAGCCGGGCGGACAGTACCTGTAAATGTTGTATTGGTAGCTGAAGGTGAGGAGGAAATCGGCTCGCCCCACTTTGCCCAGGTGGTGCGGCGACCGGAGGTGATTTCCGCACTCCGTAGGTCGGAAGGGATTTTCCTGCCCGACGCCTCGCAGGATCTGGACGGCAGCATCACCATGGAGCTCGGCGCCAAGGGGGTGGTGGAAGTAGAGCTGGTCTCCAGTGGCGAGCGCTGGGGACGAGGTCCCGAGCACGACATTCATTCCAGCGAGAAGGCGCGCGTGGACAGTCCTGCCTGGCATCTCATACATGCCCTTAACACGCTGGTCTCGCCCGACGGAAACGATCCGGCGATTCCGGGGTTTGCCGATAAAGCACGCCCGTTGTCTTCTGCGGAAAAAGCGATGATCGCAGAGGCGGCGCAGCGTATGAACGAGGAGACCGCGAAAAAGGTATATGGAGTCAAGCACTGGGTGCACGACGTCGATTGGCAAGAATCTCTCGAGCTGTTGATGTCCCGACCCACGGTGAACATCGAAGGCCTGGTGGGCGGCTACACTGGTCCCGGCGGTAAGACCATCCTGCCTCACCGGGCCGTTGCCAAGCTCGACATGCGCTTGGTTCCGAACATGACGGCTGCGGGGGCACTGGCGGCACTAAAATCGCATTTAGCCCAACAGGGATTTGGGGATATTGAAATCAATATGAGCGGTGGTTATGACCCCAACAGCACCTCGGCAGATGCGAGGCTGATTCGCACTGAATTGGCAGTCTACCGGCAAGCAGGAATGGATCCCATTGTGCTGCCGCGCAGCGCTGGGTCATGGCCAGGATACGTTTTCACGGGCGATCCGCTTAACCTCCCCGCCGGTGGCTTCGGATTAGGTCACGGCGATGGGGCTCATGCTCCGAATGAGTACTACCTGATCGAATCCACGAATCCCAAGCTGCAGGGGATGGATGGCGCCGTGCGCTCCTACATAGAACTCCTTTATGCGATAGCTACATAGTTGTGCGCTACCGCCACCTTTTGCGAACGGGATCTGTTCTTTGCATCCGCGCAAGTGCCTTCGAGTAGGCTCGAATGCCAAGCATCTTCTGGCGGAAGTCGTTGCTCTGAAGTGCTTGGCGAAGCAAATCCGCGTTCTTAGTCAGCCTGCCCACCCCGGTATTCTGGGTCTGGCAGCTTTCGTAGGTCAGATCATGACATTGCCTACATCCAAAGATCGTCCCACCAGGTGGCAAGTACAGCATTCGAACGCGCCGCCCGCAGCGGACACCTTGCTGAAATACGGGGCACAGGAACCAGAACCGTCGGCCACCGAAATGGCAAGGTGACGCCGCGATTTCGACACGGTACTCGATCCGTTTGCCTGCCAGAGCGCAGCTGTCTGCCGCGTCGTGGCAGAACAGCAGTGCCAATCGGCCCCCGACAGCCGTCGAAAGCTGCAATCCCAGTCGGAAAAGCTCATTTCCGTCGCTATTCGTCCACGTAACCCAGGAGATCGTCCCGATTTGGCTCGAAAAACCCCCTTGCGAACCAGGTACACGATGTCTAAGCACCAGCAATCCTCGACACATAGCCGGTCTGACCACGGTTTTCGGCCCATTTTTTTTCGCTCTCGTTTTTCTCTGCGCGCGCAACTCGGCCCTCCGCGCTGATTATTACCTAAACCAATTGGGACTTCGGCGTCAGACAGTCAGGAGGCCGTATTTGCTGGCAAGGCGCAAAAGATCGGCGAGCAGTTCAACGTCTCTCGCTTCTTGGCTTGCTTCCACGCAGACTTGCGACAATGCGATTGCTTGCAAAAGGCGCCGCCTTCGCTCCCCCCAGGAGCTCGGCCCAAAGCCCCGCATCTGCTGCACGAGACTCCACATCTCCTGAGGGAATCGAGGTACGTCAACAGGTTTGCTTGTTGGGGCTGCAGTGGTTGGGACCGCCGCTCCCTCCAGGGAGGCAGCTTGGGAGCTATGTGGAGGAGTGACATCCCTGGATTCAACCTGAACCACCGCGGCTTTGACTCGCTCAGACCCGGCCATGGCCGCCTGGTAATGCCGATCTCAGTAGACTACTGGGGGTCACCCCCCTCTTCCTGCTCTCCTCACGCACCCGCGTGAAAGCAAGCGTCCGAGCCGAACGGACACCCGCCACGGTTTGGCCGGCATTTGGTCGTCCGATTCTTGGACGGGAGGGGTAGGCGGAATAGGGTAGCACTGTCTGACCTTGCACGACCGCCTGTTCAAGCCCAGCAGCGCCTTGTTTCTGGTGGTTCAAGGGTTCAGATAAGTACTGCATGGACAGACACTCCTATGGGATGATCTGTGTGTCCGACGCAGACCCAAACCCGCCTGGCAGCGGGTTTTATCGTTTCCAGACGATTACATCAGTTCCCAAGCCTGACCGCTATTGGCAAGCTGAGTCACCAAGGGAAACACCGCCTACCAAGCCGGTCCCACAAGGCTTTTCCTCAGAGCTACTTCAATCCAGTCACAACGAACAGAGTGTTGATTTCGCGGCTGGCACCGTAAACGTAGTACTTGCCATCGGGTGTGATCAGGACGTTGCCAATCCGTTCGATGCCGGTGGGATCGCCAGGCCGCAACTGCCGCACAAATGTCCGACTACCGCTGACGAAATCGAAACGATAGATGTTGGCAGGGATTTCGCCGTTGCGGACGAAGAAGCTATGATTATCTGCGGCGTGGTTAAGAGGCTGGTCCCCGGGCGTCCACTTGCGTAGCGGCACCGGTTGGCCGCTGTCAACGGGAAACAACGACCAGTGTTCCTGCCCATCCTCCCCCAGCACATACTTTCCATCCGCGGTGAAAACTCCATTGTTGACGAGGACCCCGGGAGGGGTGATCGGACGTGGCGTGTCGCTGTCCAGCGATTGGACATAGGCGCGGCCATCGCCGGTAAGGAGCAGAATGCGTTTTCCACCCGGCAAAAAACGGCCAATAGCATCCCGCAGTTTGCTCTTGATGGGGCGTGCTTCTCCGGCGCCGGTAGGCATCAGCACTAGCGAACCCCCTTCGGGAGTAGTAGTAGCCAGAATCCACTTCCCATCGTCGGAGATGGAGAAGGAATCGTAATCCCCGAGACGGACGGCCGGTGAACCATCGGTTTTGCGAACGTAAATGGAGTAGTTCACGCCACCGCCTTCGGACTGTTCATCGAAGAGCAGCCATTGACCGTCCGGGGTGAGGTCACGTTCGCGACTCCAGTCCAACCAGGCCAGGTCGCGTTCCTGCGAGTTGCCCGGCGTCAGCCCGATGAGTTCGCGGCGAGTGGTGTCTTGGCCGAGCAGGACACGGCCGTCACGCGCTATGTCATAAAGCAGGAGGCCGGGGACACGCAAAACGGGGCGCAATCGACCGGACAGGTTCACCGCGTAGAGCGACCGGTTTGCGCCGGTGTTGCTGCCGGAAAACCAGATTTCGTCGCCGGAGGGGGACCAGGCCAGGCCCTCCAGTGATGACCAACCGGAGGAGAGTAAGCGTTTGTGGCCCTTGCGGTCCACAACGCAAACGTTTCCTCGGTCATCGCCCGAAACTGGGTGCTCGAAGTAACCGATGTGCTGTTGATCGGGGGCGACGCGCACCGCACTCAGCCATCCGCCCGGCGGCGGAGTCGCCAGTATGTGGCCAATGGGAAATTCAAGCGCATAGGGGGATGCGCCGCGAATGACGGCGAGGTTGTCGCCATCATGCGACCAGTCCGCATCTTGCACGCCGTCGAGGACGTCCCTGGGAGCACCGCCGGAAAGATTCATCCGCGCCAGCGTGCCTGTTCGCTGCCAGCCGCCGGTTCGGCGCCATTGCCGCAGCAGGGCCATTTCTCCTTGCGGGGAGATGGCCAGCACATCCGCATCGCTCACATCCATAGGCCGCGACAGAACACCTTCCGGCCTCGTGGTAAATAGCTCGGGATGAACGCTTCGTTCCCAGGCGGCAGAATAGATGACATTCTGGCCATCAGGCGCGAAACACGCCGCGGTGATGTTTCCCCGCCGGAAGGTAAGCTGCCTAAACAGCGGAGAAGACACCGGCTTGAGCGACCATGCCGTCCAGAAACCAGCAACCAAAGCAATCGCTGCCAGCAACGCGACGCCAGCAATGCGCAGAGGGAGATGCGCACTTTTTCGCGCCGCCAGTATAGCGGCTTCCGACTGGCTAGAAGTTCCGGAGATGCTCTGCAGATCAAAGGCCAGATCACGCGCGGACTGAAAGCGCTCCTCGGGTCTTTTCTCCAGGCAATGTCGAACGATGCGTTCGAGAGCCGGCGAAACTTCCCGGCCAGTGGCGCTCAATTCCGGCGGGTCTTCTTTGAGAATGGCACTCACAGTATCAGCGGGAGTAGAGCCGCGAAACGCCCTCTGCCCCGACAACATCTCGTACAAGACGGCACCAAAGCTAAACAAGTCGGAACGATGATCTACCGCGCCCCCTCGCACTTGTTCGGGTGACATATATCCGAGAGTACCGAGTAGCACACCGGCCTCGGTTTTGAGACCATCGCTGCCGAGGGTGCCAGCTTCGGCACTTGAGATATTTGGCGCGAGCTTGGCCAGGCCAAAATCCAGGATCTTCACGCGCGCATCACGGGTGACGAAGATGTTTTCCGGTTTGAGGTCGCGATGAACGATGCCCTTCTCGTGAGCAGCTGCCAAACCGGATGCGATCTGCGCGGAATATTCGACAGCCTTCCGACTAGGCAGGGCCCCAATAGCGAGACGTTGGCGTAGGCTTTCACCCTCCAGCAGTTCGGTGACGATGTAGAACGCGTCCCCGCAGCTGCCTACGTCGTGGACAGCAAGGATGTTCGGATGATTAAGACTGGCGGCGGCACGCGCTTCCTGCTCAAAGCGGCGGACACGGTCGGTATCCGTGGCGTACTCGCGTGGCAGAAGCTTAATCGCAACGATGCGATGCAGGCGTGAGTCGTTCGCGCGATAGACTTCGCCCATGCCGCCGGCGCCGAGCGGAGATACGATTTCGTACGGGCCAAGTTTTGTGCCAGAGATGAGGGCCATTAGTGCGCGAAGATTATAGCCTGAATTAGGCGGAAGGGACTCTGAGTGGGTTGTCGGCAATTGGGAAGTTGACTTCCGGTTGGCCCGTGATCCGACCGAAGCGAACACGCATCGGTAACAGGAGTCAACTAGCCGGTACAGCAACGTCAAGACCGATTCGCAAGAATGCAAGAGTAGTCACCTACACTATAATCGCAATCCTGCCGGGCAAAGAAACAAGGATCACCATCACAGACCTGGGAAGCGGCCTTGCTAGAGTCTAGCCCACTGGGGCCAAGGGAGGATCTGGATGTTAGATATGAATGACCGGGTGGCTCTGATTACCGGAGCGAGCAGTGGGATTGGCAGGGCGACCGCTGAGGACCTTCGCAGCGCGAGGCGCCAAGGTAGTTCTTGCTGCACGACGCAAACATGAGTTGGAAACGCTTACGAGTGAGGTAGAGTCCCGGGGAGGGAGTGCAAGCTTCGTAGTCACGGATGTCGCCAACGCCAAGGATGTCGAACGGATGGTGGCATATGCGATGGAGACATTTGGCCGGCTAGACTACGCGGTGAACAACGCCGGCATCGAGGGAAAGCTTGCAGGTATCACAGATCTACCCGAGCAGGAATGGGATCGAGTTCTCGACACGAACCTGAAGGGCACCTTCTTGTGCCTGAAGTAGGAGGCCCGAGCGATGCTTGCGGGCGGACATGGCGGTGCAATCGTCAACGTCGGTTCTGTAAACTCCTTCCTCGGCTTCCCCACCGGCTCCGCCTATGTCTCATCGAAACACGGGCTAATCGGGCTGACTACGAGCGTTTCCGCCGAGCTGGCACCGCAAGGGGTCAATACGCCGATGCATCACCGAGCCCGCGGCATCCTCGGGAACGACCTATACGACAAGGTTCGCTTACCACGTGTTCATACGAGGCGTGCAGGCCGCCCGGAGGAGATCGCCCAAACTATAGTCTTCCTGTGCTCGGACGAGGCGAGCTACATCTCGGGAACCACGCTTACGCCCGATGGAGGATTCACTCTGACGGTCTGACTTAGATCTGTTCGCAGCATCGGTCCTGTTCGTGGGTCTTTCTAAGGGGGAGAGGTTGATGAAAACGACTGCATTATTTGACTTAGAGGGCCGGGTGGCTGTAGTGACGGGTGGTAACGGTGGAATCGGTCGCGGTATCGCGCTCGGATTGGCCGAAGCCGGGGCTGCCGTCGCGGTGTTTGGGCGAAATGACGAAAAGAACCAGCGGGTGCTTTCCGAATTGAAAGCAATCGGAGTTCCTTCAATGGCAGTGCGTGTTGATGTGACCAATCGCGCC
>DASSIO010000115.1:0-7929 GCA_035691825.1 Terriglobales bacterium
AAAATCGAGCGCCTGTTCGCCTGGCTTCATAATTTTCGCCGCGTCGTCATTCGCTGGGAATACTACCCAGAGAATTTCCTCGGGATGGTGCAGCTCGCTTGTGCCATCATCCTCCTGAGGCATTTATGAGATGGCTTCTAGGAGAAGGAGCGCGACCTTCTCCGCCACGTCGGTTCTTAACTGGCGAGTTCCGGCACAGTGCCAGGCACGCGCGCTATTGACAGATCAGGATAGAATGCGGACGCGCCGAGGCCCGCGTCGCAGGAACGATCGATGATCTATCGAAAACCTTAATCGAGTCGAGGACCCTCACGATGAAACAGAATTGGTTTTGCCTTTTAACTCGGCTTTCACTTTGCCTGGTTGGCGCCGTATTGTTGAATTCAGTTAGTTCCGCTCAAGCACCAATCGCAACCGTTTCGATTGAAACGAAAACCTTGGGCGCCCAGATCCCGAAGGACTTCGCCGGGTTCAGCCTGGAAGTTTCAACCGCCGGGCAGGGAATTGGAGCTTTTGCGCCTGGCGGAGTCAAAGCTGCCTCAACCGCTGAGGCTGCCGAATATGCGCTCGGAACTTCCAACGCCCCGAACGAGGCATTCTTCCGGTTCATGCGCGATCTCGGTCCAGGGATTCTTCGATTGGGCGGAAACAGCCAGGACAATACCTGCTGGAATCTCGCGGCCGCTCCACATCCTGACTGGTGCAAAGCGCCCCTCAGCGCCGCCGACTTTCAACTTTTCTCCCGGGCAGCCAAGGATTCTGGCTGGCACTTGATTGTGGGAATGAACTTAAAGCAAAACTCAAGCGCATGGGCCCTCGACGAAGTCACGCGGGCGATTGCCAAGGAAATCAAGCCACAGGAAATTATCGGCTTGGAGATCGGGAACGAGCCCGATCTTTTCTCCCGCGATGGAAGCCGACCCGAGACGTACTCGCCAGCCGACAACGTGAAAGATTTTCTCGCCTATCGCAACGCTTTTGCGATGAATCCCACGGCCCGGCGGTACGCATTGATCGGTCCCGCTACCTGCTGCAAGTGGCACAACGCCCAGGATCTAGGCGCTTTTGTGGATGGCGTCGGGGCCGCGTCACTTAAATTAGTCACCGTGCATAGCTATCTCCTCACCACTTGCGGAGGGCGCACGGTCAGCATTGAAGAATTGCTTGCGCCGGAGCTGATGAAGCGTCTCGATGCCGAATCGCAGAGCCTCGTTCAGGTTGCGCACCAACGCAATCTGCCAATCGCCCTTGCCGAGACAAATTCCGCTTCCTGCGGTGGCATGCCGGGCGTCAGCAACGCGTTTGCTGCGACTCTCTGGGGGCTCGATTCACTCTTCTCCGCGGCAAGTGACGGCTACAGCGGTCTCAATTTCCACTTCAGCTATCGCCCGGGGGGCAGTTCCTATAATCCGGTCGACACCTACGTGCGGCATGACGGCTCCGGTCGTCAGCTCTACCGGAATGTCGCGCAGCCCCTCTATTACGGAATGTATCTCTTTACGAAGGTCGCTTCCGGAGAATTTATGTTGCTCACTCACACGCAGACCACTTCCAATATTCGCTCCTACGCGACCACCACGTGTGCAGGTTGCGACGTCAATGTAGTGGTGATAAATAAAGACCTAGCCTCGGCAGGGCCTGTGAGCATCCACGTACCTGGCCGTGCTGGAACCGCTAAACTACTGTTGCTCAAGGCGACTCGCCTGGACTCTCTGGCCTCAGAGGTGACCTACGGCGGAGTCCAATTTGATTCGGAAGGCCATATCCCGCCTCCGCACACACTGGCGGTCGAGCCCAATGCCAACGGCGACTACGAATTTGAGCTTCCCAATGCGTCCGTAGCGCTTCTGACGGTCCCTGCAGAGCAAAGGCACTAGAACTCGGGCATGAGTAGTTCGGAGTGGGCCTTCTACTGTTTGATGCCGCGAGACATGAAGTCGGACCGACCACAAGGCCAATCCTCATTGTATATAGCTTATTATGGAGGAGTTATTGGAGACATCGAGAAGGCAATTCATTAGATCCAACCCTACACGACCTTGGAGCCCCTGACTTTTCTCTCAGGCGTCATTGTCTTTCCCACAGTCCATTGTGTGCGCTGGATATGATATAAATATATTGCTTGGATATTTCCAGGACACATTTTCATTCTGGGCGAACCGAAGACAGAGCAAACTAGTCCAAGCGGCTGGTCCCCATGCGCACACTTACAGAGAAAGCTTATCAGTGCATAAAAGAAGGGATCGTGCGCGGCGAGATAAAAGAAGGCGTGTTTCTTTCGGAAAAAGACATTATGAAGCGCTATCGGATCGGGCGCACGCCGTTCCGGGAGGCTTGCAACCGATTACACCACGAACAGTTGCTCGAAGTAGTGCCCAGGCGCGGCTACCTTGTGCCGCAGATGAGTCTGCAAGAAGTCCGCGACCTTTTCGAGGTGCGAATGCTCGTGGAGGGCTCGGTAGCGGAACTAGCTGCGCTTCGCGCCACGTCCCAGGAGATCGAAGAACTGACGATGCTTGCAGATCAGTCTCTTCCTTCGAATCGCACCCGCAAGGGAGCGAACGACCGCGCCGAGCTGAATGCTAACTTTCATCTTCTCTTGGCGGCCATGGCGCACAACCACGAGCTAATGCGTTTGGAAAGGAGCGTTCTAGAGCGGACCAGGCGGCTTGCATACAACGTTGCACACTCGATAGGAGTCGAGGAAGAAGAAATGAGCCTTCAGACGTTGCATCGGCCCATCGTAGATGCCATTCAGCGGCGAGACCGGGCCGCGGCGCGTCGAGCGGTCATCCACGATATTCATCAGGCCCAGACAATCCTGGTAGGGTTGGCGGATAGAAAAGGCGGCGTACTGGACGGTTCGGCCAGGAGTCAGGAAGCCAGTTCACACCCTCTCTCAAGTTCATAGGCGCCGACTTCCCGTGAGGGCCGATAGATGATGCTCTCCCTGTGCCATTGAACCCTCGCAGCAGCTGACAGTTTCAATCTGGCAGTCGATATTTGCCTGAACAGAGGGCATGAAGAGACCTCTCGATTCTTTTCTTCCTCAAATAGACATATATTTCAAATATATTTTTCTTGACAGCCCAGTCTGACCAAGAGTATAGGACACTCACAATCACCCCGAATCTCTGAGTCAGTTTCGCGGAGGTATAGTTGCGTTACTCGTTGGGATCGCCGAGGGCCCAATCACTCACTTGCCAGGAGGTGGCCGAGATGTTCTTTTCAAAGATGGGCCGAATCGCTTTATTGCTTGGAGTTGTGCTTCTCATGTCTTCAACTCGCCTGCTGGCTCAAGGTGGAGGCACCGCCGGCATCACCGGAACCGTTTCTGACCCCAGCGGGGCGGCAGTGGCGAGTGCCCAGGTAATTGTGACCCAGGAGTCGACATCAGTGAAGCGTGCCACGACAACGAACGCGGCTGGCAGCTTCAATGTGCCTTCCCTCCCGCCCGATAGGTATCAGATCGCGGTGCAAGCTCCCGGCTTCAAAATGTATGTGCAGATCTTCACGTTGCTCGCCGATCAGGAACGCGCGGTAGAGGTTCACTTGGAACTCGGAGAGACATCGCAGCAGGTCACGGTGGAAGCTTCGTCCGCGCTGATCAATACCGTTACTCCTGTCTTGAGCCAGGTACTTGAGCAGACTCGTGTTGTCAGCCTGCCTTTAAATGGACGTAATGCGGCGGACTTGACGCTGCTCGTGCCTGGCACCATAAGTGCCAACGGCCATGGCGTGCAGCAGGGCAATACCAAGCAAGTCCCCGGGGCCGAGTCCATCGCGGTGAATGGCGCCCGTCCCGACCAGATCGGCTACAACCTGGATGGCGCGACCAACGAAGACCTCATGAGCAACACCAACAACCCCTTCCCGTTTCCGGACGCCGTGCAGGAATTCAGCGTGCAGACGAACAGCTTCGACAGCCAGTACGGGGCCAA
Source organism: Terriglobales bacterium (assembly GCA_035691825.1). GTDB lineage: Bacteria > Acidobacteriota > Terriglobia > Terriglobales > Acidobacteriaceae > Gp1-AA122. The sequence goes on from DASSIO010000115.1 coordinate 3,942, forward strand.
CGTGGGCGCGGTCGTAAACGTAGTCACGAAGTCGGGCACCAACAGTTGGCATGGCGACGCGTTTGAATTCGTGCGCAATCGGATATTTAACGCTAAGAACTATTTTGCTACCACGACCGACCCGTTGAAGCGCAATCAATTTGGGGGCACCATTGGCGGCCCCATCCGAAAAGAAAAGAGCTTCATCTTCTTCGGATACCAGGCGACACGCATCCGAACAGTGGGCAACGGCGGGAGCGCCATACTTCCGACTGCCGCGAACCTTACCGGGGACTTTTCCAATTACGCGACGGTAAATCCCGGTAACCCCAAGAACAAGATCGTTCAGATCGTGAATCCGGCGACGGGAGTTGCCTTTGCCGGAGACACTGGGTTGCCAGTCGACCCAGTAGCCGTGGCCTTCTCGAAATTCCTTCCTATTTCTCAGGCTGGAGTAGACGGCAGAATCACGTTTGGCACACCTGACGTAGAGAATCTGAATGAGTATGTTGCGCGGTTCGATCAGGTGGTTCGGCGAAAGGACAAGCTTTTCGGTCGCTTCTATCTCGACCGCTTTCAGCACGCGCCGCCATTCGACGGCAAGAATCTCCTCACGGATGGCACGGGGTCTACAGTCCAGACGCAAAACTACGCCATTGGCTACACGTGGATCGCCAGCGCAAGCTTGGTGAACAACGTAATTGTTAGCGCGGAGCGGGCCGCCTCAACTCGCGGCCAAGGTGGAAAGGTGCCGCAGATGAGCGATTTTGGCGCAAACATCTTCCAGCTTCCCGCTTCGCAAGGCGGCCTTCGGTCTTTCAATGTGAACAGCTATTTTAATCCTGGTGGCGGCGCATTCACAGACGGCCAATTCATTCGGAATACTTATGGGGTCCGCGATCAGGTAACCTGGACCCGCGGGAAGCACACGTTCGGCTTCGGCGGCGATTTCGAACGGGATCAATCGAATATCCGCAATACGGATTTAGTGAACGGGAACTGGCAGTTTACCGACGACACTTCAGGTCTCTCACTCGCAAATTTTATGATGGGACATATGCGTTCTTTCACGCAGACCTCGGGAGACTTCTCGGATTCGCGCGAGAGCGTTGCGGGACTCTTTGCCCAGGACAGATGGAGTGTGCGGCCACGCCTTACCTTAACCTTGGGTCTGCGATGGGAGCCGCAGGGCGTAATGAAGGAAATCTTTGGACGCACAGAACAGTTCAGGCCTGACGCCTACGCGGCGGGCGTGCACTCCTCGATCATTCCGTCCTCACCCGCCGGGCTCTTCTTTGTGGGTGATTCGTTCAACGGCATTGGCTTCCCCCCGACCGGAGAGCATGCAGACCTCAATAATTTTGCTCCGCGCGTGGGATTCGCATACGACGTTTTCGGAGCCGGCAAAACCGTCGTTCGAGGCGGCGGCGGCGTTTTCTATTACTCACGGCTGCCCGGGTTGTTCTTGAACGATGCGGCGATCAGCCAGCCGTTCAGCCTCCGGATTGACCTCGTCGAGCCGGCCGGGCCGAACAGTCTGATCCCACTGGGTAATCCGACCCAGTCGGTTCCGGCATTTGAAGCAGGATTCCCTCAGCGGTTCGTTCTCTCGACGGTTCCGAAGAACGTAACCTACACCCCGCCGGTGGCGGTGTTCGGATTAGAGCCGGGCCGCCGCTGGGTAACGCCGACCACCTACGATTGGAACCTGACGATAGAACACCAACTTCGTCAGGATGCGTTTATGCACGTTTCTTACGTTGGAACGCGCAGCATCCACCTGCGCGAGGATGTTGATTTGAATCCGGAGGGAATCGGCATCGGTACGCAGGCAAGCCGCCCCTTTCAACCCTTCAGCGATATTCTCGAGAATCAGAACAATGGCATGTCCAACTACAATGCCTTTCAGGTCAGCGTGGAGAAGCGTCCGGGAGGGAACGCGACGGGGATTCTCCGGAACATAACTCTGTTGGCGAATTACACGTTTTCGAAGGCAATGGATATCGCGCTTGCCAACAATGGCGGCACGACCGACGTTGGCTCTAGCAAAGGCTCCGGCGTGCCCTACGGAAACCCGCTTCAGCACTCTTTCGATACCGGGCCGTCGGACTTCGATCACACGCACGTGTTCGTGGCTTCCTACGTTTGGGACCTGCCCCGCTTGGCGAACGCAAACACGGCGCTCCGCTGGGCCCTCGGGGGATGGCAATGGAACGGCATCTTTACCGCGTCGACAGGCGACCCGCTTGCGCTTGTCGCGGGAACGGATCAGTCCAAAACGAATCTTGGCGGCGATCGCGTAGACTTCGTCGGCACTCCTGCCCAGTATGGTGGCGCCCCAGCGTCTGGTTCGCGCACTCCATGTACCGGAACTCAGACTTGCGTTCCCTGGCTCAATGTTTCGGTGTTCGCCAAGCCTGCGGTCGGAACGTTTGGCAACGTCGGCAAGGACGCATTCCGCGGTCCCTCGCACTGGAACATGGATATGGGGCTGCTCAAGAGTTTTTACCCTCTCTCTGCGCATGAAAATCTGAACGTTCAATTCCGCGGAGAGTTTTTCAACATTTTCAATCATCCCCAGTTTGCGGACCCGACTGTTACTTTCAGCAGCGCAAACTTTGGCCAGATTCGGGGCACTCTTGGCGGCCTTTCTGACTACCGCATTATTCAGCTGGCTCTGAAGGTCTTTTTCTAGGCCAGAAGCGGAGACCTGCCTCCAATCAAACTTACTCGGAGGTGCCCGGCGGGGCGCCTCTCAGCCGTTGTGTGGAGTGGATGAGAGATTTCGAGGAGAGAAATGAGCATCAGCCTCAAAGAATCATCGAATTCCGATCGATTTCTCTCCTCGTACATCTTCGTGGCCTTGCTGACTTGCGCTTATCTCGCCGCGACCTGTCCTTCGACTCTGGCAGTCGGAACTCAGTCTCGGACCACGAAGCAAGCCAGGCAAGAACCAATCATTTTGGATTCGACGTTGACGATTCTTCTCGGACCTCAAGAACCTCTCGCCGTGAAAGAGGCCGCGAAAGATCTGCAGAGCGACTTTGGCAAAGTCTTAGGTAAGAAGCCTAGGATTGTGCGTCGCTTCGAGAACGCAGCCCCAGTCACGATTTTGATTGGTGTTGCGCCCACACTGCCCGAGGAATTTCGTTCGGCAGGCCTGACGCAGCCAGAATCTTTTTCGCTTTCCGTTGTTCGAGGCAAATCGCCACAGCCTGCCACGATTGTGCTTTTAGCGGGTGCGGACACTCGTGGCACAATCTTTGCCATCTACCAATTCTCAGAGGATTTTTTGGGCATCGATCCGCTCTACTTCTGGACCGATCACGAGCCACTCCGCCGCTCCCAAATTGAGCTTCCGGCGTCCCTGAACGAACAATTTCCATCGCCCTTATTTAAATACCGCGGCTTCTTTATCAACGACGAGGATTTATTGACAGGCTGGGCTCCTGGTGAAGCGAAGGATCACACGGGAATCTCCCTCGATGTGTGGAATAGGATTTTCGAGACCATCCTTCGGCTCAAGGGCAACATGGTTGCTCCCGGAACCTGGATTTTCCCTGATGAGCCGCAAATCAAACTGGCTGGCAAGCGCGGACTGATTTTGACTCAGCACCACGCCATTCCATTGGGTCTCAACGTGGCACGCTGGCCCAAAGACGTGCCGTACTCCTATACCAGCCATCCCGAAATACTTGAGCGCGCCTGGAAGGATGCGGTGTCCGCATACCCAGCGGATCAGGAAGTCTTGTGGACCGTGGGGCTGCGCGGGTTGTCGGACGCCAGTTACGCAGCGTTTGATCCGAGCGTACGAGGCAACGACAAAGCACTGGGAGAATTGATCACCAAGGCCATCGCCGACCAAATTCAAATCGTGCGCTCCGTGCGCCCCGACGCCAGGTTTATAACGAGTCTGTGGCAGGAAGGTGCGCGGCTGGTGCAGCAGGGCTATCTGAAGATTCCTCCGGAAGTTGCGACCGTCTGGGCGGACACCGGGTATGGCTACCTT
>DASSIO010000116.1:0-6823 GCA_035691825.1 Terriglobales bacterium
CAACGCCGTTCCGAGCCACGCCATCATGAAAGACGAGCCGCCGAATCCGTGAGAAAGCAGAATAAGCGGAAGCTTTCCGGGAGCCAGAGTGACCGGAGCTCCGGGGGCGGCTTTGCCCGCAAATCCAAAAGGCGCGCTGGAAGAACCAATCCATTGTTCCTTCTCAACGGCGGAAGGTTCGGCGGGATACCAGATGGCGGTAACAAGTGCGTGGGTTTTTGCCCCCCGCCAATCGTAGGGTTCAGGTGGTGCATATTGGCGATTCTCCAGGCCAACCTTGTACGTGATAGTTTTGGGTGGGCGGGCCTGAGCGGTGGAGGGAGAAAATGCCGGGCAAAATAAGCAGAGCACAAATAAGAATGGGCGAGTACGGTTCATTTGGTTTCCGTGACGGTGAAATTTCAGAAACACTTTAGACGATTTGCAGTCAAATATGCGAGTTGCGGGTGACTAGCTACCGAGCCGATTTCAAGGCCATGCGTTAATCGGCGACAGAGCTTGTACGTCCTTTTCAAGGTAAGCATACCTACAGGAGGCACCTTGATCCGAGAACGGGCGCTGAAAGTTGTGCTGGTACTGGTTGGGTTGCTTTTCCTGGCTGCGATTTATCCGGTGGTAATGGACTTGAAGCATCCAGGTCCGCCGGATGATACGGGCGACACGATGATGATGGGCATCTATTTTACGCTCGGCGTATTCTTGCTCGTGGCAGCGCGGAAGCCAGCGGCGCATCGCAGCCTAATCGCGTTTGCGGCATGGTCGAGTTTCGCTCACGCCATTGTCATGTCCACGCTGGGATTCCATGTTCCGAGCGAAAAGACCGGCTTCTTGATCGGCTCAGGGGTACTCGTTGTGATTGGGATAGCCCTGCTAGCGCTGGCCCCGGGGAAGCAACAGGTTGAGCGAGCCTGAGCGCCAGGCGCGTTAGCTTCGCGGATTCCTGGTTGTGACGCTCGACTGGGCGAGCAGAGTGCTCCGCGACCGGATGCCGAGAGATTTCGTCCGTTGGCCCGGCTAGTTAACCATAAGCGACCCCCACCCCCTAGTTTTGCGTAAGTGTTGATTCTAAATAACTTACATATTCTATAAGCCGTGTAGAATCAACACTTGCGGGAGGGTTTGTAAGTGTTGCTGCTAAAAGACTTACACAGCCCATTTGCACTAAAACTGTGCTAAATGCGGATTGGTTCGTAAATGTTGCGAATAAAGGACTTAGGGTGAAAGGTTCGACTCCAGAAAGCAAAAACGCCACCAAGAACGCTGGCGCTATGCAAAACGGACCCAATGCTATCCAAAAACTACTATACTACAGAAGTAACAGTTTGTCCAGAGAAAAATGTGAAACAGCATGAGACCAAAAAGGTCGAATCATGGAGGCATCTGCTCTCGAATGCGCTTGCGTCGTGGCCCTGTCTCAGTGAGGATGGCGCCTGGCTTGATCTTCGAGTAGATGCGAAACCACCTGGACCAATATCATCACTACAAAAAGAAAACCCAGAATGTAAACCATAACCTTGCCTCAAGAGCACGGTAGAGCCGTCGTTCCTCAGATGCAGTGACGACAGTTTCCTAGTGCTGTGAGCTCTGTCACTCCAGTGCAAGGCTCGGACTAAGTGGGCGGCCAAGGCGCAAACCTACCAAGTGGATTCCAAATATCGGGCAAGCCAAATTACCAATACGGTGGAATCGACTTCCAGATGAGGCGGTTTTCTGGCTTGGCCTGTCAGGGGAGAATGAGTGCGGAGCAGCATCAGACGGCCAGTAGGTCCTGCACTGAGGGAGACGAAAGCTTAACTCGCTAGGACTGAACCGCGCCCGGGCGGGGGACGAACATCCGTTTATAGACACTCGTGAAGCGGACACGGATTAGCCAGAAAATAAGCAAAATCAGCGGAAGCAGAGTGAGAATTAGGTACAAGGTTGTACTGAATATTGCCGGAGACAGATGCTGGCCCAGCCCTACGTTCGAGAGCAATCTCAGGGGGCGATTGGAGGGTCCCAGAAAAAAGGATCCTGCCGCGATGAACAGTCCAAAACACATTCGCCAAAGATGCCGCGCAATGCGCTTTGTTCCAAAAACGCCGCCGCGCAGCAACATGCGAACGTCCCCGGCCGCTGCCAGCAGCATCACGGAACCCATGAAAAAGGTCATCCCAACGGGAACTCCGTCCTGTGAGCTGGCTCCGCTGCGGACGACTTTAATACCAATCATCCAGGTGAGGATGCCGAGCGCCACAGGAATCAGTAGCACGACCCAATCAAAACGGCTCGTTTCTCCGTCCTTGCGACGGGCGGTCAGCCAGGCCGTTCCGATCAGATAGACGGTCAGGATCCCGCCGCCGATGTTATTTGGTTGATGCCTGGTAATGGCAAGGTAGACCGCGAAGGCACCCATGGTCAGCATGGATGCCACAAAGACCTTGCCCGCCAGAACATGGCGAGGGGAACCCTTGCGGAAAGACATCGCAGCGGTCCCTGAAACCAACCCCAGGGTCCCTGCGCAAATATGGACTAGAAGTACGGGAGAATAGGCCATGGGTGTTCTTAAGGATATGGACGAGAATCCGAGCCCCGATATTTCACGCTGTTTGTTCGCATTGAGCTCTAAACTCACACACCCAAGGCCGGCGTGAGCCGTACCCGCCGGTATGAACCTGCCCCATGGCGGTAGTGCAAGACTATAGTACGCTTCGAGAACACCCGAGAGGGGAAACCATGCGATTTGGGATCCTGACGATGGGACTGACTTCCGTATTGTTCGTCGGGTATGGAATTGTGCTGAACAGCCAACAAAAGGAGAGAGGAAAGAAAATCACGGAAGCAGAGATCAAGTTCGCCATCAACAGCCGATCGGATGTAGACGAATGCCAGAGTCTCGACCAGATCCAGATCGACCACCTGGAATACCACGACTTTATCGGCGACGGCCAAGAGGAAGCCGTGGTCGTGGCTTCCACGTGCATGACGGGAACTGCCGGACCTGACATTCATGCGGTGTATAAGCGTGACGCTGGCGGCAGAGTCGTCGAACTTCCTTTTCTCAATGCGAAGGGGGACCCCTCTTTCAACGGCAGCGCCAGGCAGCTTCCAGTCTTCGGCAATGCAAACTATGGGCTCGCAGTCGAAAACGGCGAACTGGTAGCCCGCTGGATCGATTCTTCCGACCGCGAAGCCCCGCTAGTCGTTTGGTATAAGTGGGATGGCAAGAACTTCGTTATAGACCACAAGAAAGTCGAAGGCCCGTTTCCGACCAGCTACGACTGTGCCAAAGCCACAAAGGAATTGGATCGCGCAATCTGCTACTCGCCGAGCGTGGCGGTCCTGGATGTCCAGCTTGGACAGTCCTACCTGGCGGCCCTGCAAAAGCTTCCACTGGACAAGAAACAAGTACTGCAACGCCAACAACGCGAATGGCTGGCTCGGCGCGCGAAGGAATGCACCATATATAAGTGGTGGGTGGACTGCCTAACAAATCTCTACACCAAACGGATTGCCGAGCTGAAACAACAATAACTCCGGGATGAGATTCATTCGGCGGGAGGGCCCCTTCCGAGGAACAGCTTTCTGATCTGTTGGGTAGGTCTAGCGCCGGTAGCGGACCAGCAACGGCCTGCCATCCGCCATACTTCTTCCTTGCTATCTGGGTAAGTTAGGGCAAGGGCATTGACATGCGGCGGCATCCGGCATACCGTTCGCGGCCAATGAGAAGGTCGACTGGGAGCCGATGAAAGCTAAATTATTGGCGGCGGTGATTGTTGCGGCGACGGCGGCGATCGCGGCGTCGCTCTTGCAGAGCTGGAACGCGGTGCCGATGCCAGCGCTGGTGCCATTGATTTTGCGGTGGCTGGCGATCGTTTTGATAGCGGCGCATGCCTGGGCCAGGCGGTCGCTTACGGCGTGGATTGTCGTGGGACTGGTGGCTGGGGCGGAATTGGGGCACGACTGGCCCGCGGCTGCGGAAAAATTGCAATTTCTGGGGACGATTTTTCTGCGGCTGATCAAGGTAATCATTGCGCCGCTGCTGTTTGGAACGCTGGTGGTGGGAATCGCGGGACACGCGGACTTAAAGAAGGTGGGGCGGCTGGGAGTGAAGTCGCTCGTTTACTTTGAGATTGTATCCACCATTGCGTTGCTCATCGGGCTTGCGGCGATCAACATCAGCCGGGCAGGCGAGGGCGTTCACCTGCCGCCCTCAGCTGCGGCGACGTTGAATGCCGCACCGCACACAGCGGCGCAGCTCATCACCGATATTTTCCCGGAAAACATCGCGAAATCCGTGGCCGAGGGACAAGTGCTGCAAGTGGTGGTGTTCAGCATCTTGTTCGGGATGGGATTGGCGTTGGTGCCGGAAGCCAAGCGGCGTCCGATGCTGGCGCTCGCCGAAAGCCTGTCGGAGACGATGTTCAAGTTCACGAATCTGGTGATGTACGCGGCGCCGATCGGGGTGTTTGGCGCGATTGCGTATACAGTTGGACATCTTGGACTGGGAGTGCTTCTGCCACTCTTGAAACTGCTTGCAACGATGTATGTGGCGCTCTTTGTTTTCATCTTCGGAGTGCTTTTGCCGATCGCCTTGCTGGTGAAGGCGCCGCTCAAAGAATTCCTGAAGGCGGCCGCGGAGCCGGTGACCATTGCGTTCGCGACAGCGAGCTCGGAGGCGGCGCTACCGCGCGCGATGGAGCAGATGGAGATGCTCGGGGTGCGGCGCGAGACGGTGGCGTTTGTGCTGCCCACGGGATACAGCTTCAATCTGGATGGATCGAGTCTCTACCAATCGCTCGCTCTAATCTTCATCGCGCAGGCCGCGGGGATTCCTCTGACGATCACGCAGCAAGTGGTAATGATGTTGACGCTGCTGATCAGCAGCAAAGGAACAGCCGGAGTCGCGCGGGCTTCGCTGGTGATCGTGATGGCAGCGGCCGCTTCATTTCATCTTCCGACGGAGCCGCTATTCCTGCTTTTCGGAATCGATCAGTTGATGGACATGGGGCGGACTGCGGTGAACGTGCTGGGGAATTGCCTGGCATGCGTGGTCGTAGCGCGGTGGGAAGGCGAGTTTCGAACCGAAGAGCGTATGGAACCGGTGAACGCGGGGACTTCAGCCTGAAACGGACCACGCAGTTACATTTCGCGGTAATTCAGCAGCAGCAAACCGATCAGAACAAAACAGGCTGGCCAAAGCCAGCCCATCCTCTCGCGCATTTTATTTTCAGAGGGCAGCCGCAGCTCGAGCCAGCGCGACCAGCCAGCGACTATGCCCAGAACCGCGATAGGGGCATGACTCAGCTCCGCGAGAACTTCTTCTTTTATGTTTCCGAGGCTGTGGGAGTGCGTGAGAAGCAGCGCCCCAGCAACGGCAACGAGCATAGGAAATACCAGGCGTGCCCGCTCGGAGGCGACGCGCCCGGTTTGCACTTGCCATTCGAAAAGCGCCAAAGCGATGACGAGCAAGACGAAGAGTCGATGGAGCAGGACTTCCGGATCTTGAAGAGTGGCCCAAAAGCCATTGGGGCCGAGAGGCCATGTTTCCGGATCGCTTCGTAAGAAAAGAAATGCGGCAAGCCCGAGAAAAATGAGCGGCCAATTGCGCGCCCACGCGAAGTGCCGGGCTTGCGCGAGAAAGGAAAGCAGTCCGATCGCGATTACGACAATGCCGGCCCAGTGGTGGTTGTACTCCGACCAGGATTTTTCCGCGGGAGTATTGGGGCGAGTTCCGGCCTGACCGGGCACGAACGAGGCGGAAGAGAGCGCTCCGCCGTCGAATGAGCGCACTTCCGCGGCGTAAATGTCTTCCGGGAGATCATGCGTGGAAGGGCTGGTGAGGCGCGGCGCCCGAGGAGCGATGCGAGCGGTGATTTCGTGCGCAGAAACGCGGTCCGTCCTGAGATCGACGGCCGGGGGAAGCGAAGTCAAGGAAGCGGCAGTGAGAATCACGCTGATTCCGATGCCGATTTCCGCTTCGCCGAAGCGTCTGAGTCCGGCGATGAGCGAGCCGCCGGAGGGCGGATGCGCGATTTGAAAATTGAGAGCGCCGAGCAACAAGAGGCTGCCGAAGAGGACGGTTTTGGTGGCCACCATAATCCCGTAGGAGGTGCCATAGATAGCGTCGAGGGAACCGACGTAGGCAAATGCCAAGGTAAATCCAGCAGCAGCCAAAACCGCCACGCTGATCAAGGCGAGCTTTGAGAAACGCGCGATCATTTGCCGCGCAAAGGGATTATCCGGCGAGCGAGGAATCGAAATCAAAAGATAGAGCAAGCCCCCGAGCCACACGGCCGTAGCCCCCTGATGGAAAGCAGTGACAATTGCCAAGGGAAGACGGTGCTCGAGGCGAGCCATGGCATGGCTTGTCAGGACGGAAGAGGTTAGAATGAGCGCCGCCGGAAACAGCATCACGCTGTACATGCCTGGTGAGCGAGAGCCGGAAAGAGCGGCGATGGTCAGCGCGGAAATAATGGCGAGAAAGCCCGCGAGTACAAAATTAGCGCCGCTGACATCCTGCAGGCTCATATCCGCGGACTGCATGAGGATCAAAGCACTCGCCAGAACGTAGGCAACCTGCATGATGGCCAGGGCGATTGCGGCTCGGCGAATCCAGCGAAGGCAGAGACGATTCACTGTGTCCGAGCGCAGGCTCGCGCCGCGCAAGATGAAGTTCAAAAAGACGATCCCGCCGATGGTGAGCGATTGAAAAGCTAACGTGGCGCCACGAAACAGAACAGACAGGAAGCCGAAGACTTGAAGGAGGCGGGCCATCGCCGGGGTTAGGGCTGTGCGACCTTGAACAGGATTTCGCCACGGGTGATATGCCCATCGGAAGCCA
>DASSIO010000117.1:0-2838 GCA_035691825.1 Terriglobales bacterium
GCCGAGCACGGCGATGGCAAACGCGATCGGCAGAATGTAGGTGAGGATGGTGAGCGGCGTGTTCCACACCAGCAGGCGCGCGAAGGTGCGCTGCGGATCTTTCATCTCGCGCGTGACGCTGGAGAGCTGTTCGTAGCCGGCATAATTCCACATGGCCAGCGCGAGGCCGGAGCCGAAAACGGTGCCGAGCGGTTTGCCGGGCGGAACGAACGGCAGCATGGGATTGTGATGCCAGTGAAAGAGCGCCAGCACGCAGAGCCAGATCACCGGGATGAAAACGATGGTCTGCAAAATGACCGCGAGCCATCCCGCGACTTTGATGCCGCGGAGATTCACCAGCGCCAGCGCGATCAAGATGGCGCAGGCACCGAGCCAGCGTTTGTTGCCGGTGAGTCCGGGGATGTAATCGCCGAGATAATTCATGAGCAGCACGCCGTAGGAGCTGTTCAGCAGGAAGGTGCCGGTCCAATTCCACCAGCCGCACTGAAAGCCCCAGAAGTCGCCGAACGCGGCGCGCGTCCAGCGATAGAAGCCGCCCTGCACGGGCATGATGCTGTTGAGTTCGGCGGACGCGAGCGAAATGGGAATGCTCCAGAAGAACGGGACGACGGCGAGGAACACGATGGCCATGCCTGGGCCGGAGCCCTTGAAGATTTCTTCGTAGCCGAACGGCCCCCCGCAGGTGTAGCCGAAAAACACGGCGAGCAAGGGAAGAAATCCGATCTGGCGGATGGCGGCGGAAGAAGCGGCGGTGGATTTCTGATTTTCGGTGCGTGCGTTGGAGTGAGGTTTGTCAGCGGCGATTGTTTTTTGCGTGTTGGGAGGGTCGTTCACGGTGGGCATTTTCGCGAGGCGCGAAGGCCCGAATGATAGTTGACAAACAGCAGTATTTCAACTACTTGGGTTTCTCTCAGCTTTGAATGTAATATCTGCGAACGTGACTTGCAGTGTAAATTGGAGGGTAGACTTGCAAATTCAGCCTCAGTTCCAAACGGTCGGCAATCTTCTAAGCGGGAGACTTTTCCATATTCCGGAGTATCAGCGAGCATACAGCTGGCAAGCGAGACAGCGAAAAGACTTGTTTGGGGACATCTTGAAGGTTCACGCATCCGAAAATGATTCGACGCATTTTATGGCAACCGTGGTCGGACTCCGGCGGAGGAAACGCAGAATAGCTTCCGATGAATTCATAGAAATCGAAGTGGTAGACGGCCAACAGCGACTAACTACGCTAACGATTCTCTTGAAGTCAATCAGTAAAGCGATGAAAGACATTGGCGAAGAACGTTCGAAGGAAATCGATTCGATCCTCGTAAAGGGCGACGATCTTAGTTTACTTCTCCTGCAAACGAACCACGATCTTAGCCACATCTTTACTGATTACGTCCGTGATGGGGCCGTGCCCACCGATAAACCGAAGTACACATCTGATCGAAATTTAATTGATGCGATCAACGAATGTGAAAGGTTCGTCGCAGCGTGGTCAACTGACAGTGGGGGCACGCTCACCGATCTGTTTGGGACAATTAAGAACCGCCTTTCGATGATTTTCCACGAAATAGAGGATGAAGCATTGGTTTACACCGTTTTTGAGGTGCTAAACAGTCGTGGTCTTGACGTGACATGGTTCGACAAACTCAAGAGCCTGCTTATGTCGATTATTTTTGAGTATGGTGACGAGGGATCAAAAAAAGAGACTGTGAAGGAGCTTCACAAGCTGTGGACGGAAATCTATACAACAATTGGCTTGAGGCAAAATCTCAATCTTGAGACAGTGAGGTTTGCGGGGACACTTCGTGCCCCGGAACCGCTTAACCGCCCTCTTTCCGAAGAGGACGCTGTCCGCGTATTAGTTGAAGGATGTGAGAAGAACCCCAAACGAGTGGTCAGCTGCACGAAATGGCTTTTGAGTGTTACCCAGGCTGAAGACAAACTCCTAGCAAATCATCGCCTCAAGGCGGTGACAGGCATTTTGCAAGCGCGCTTGGTTGCCATGTCAGTTTTGCTGCGCCAGTTTCCCGCGAAGGAGGAGAGGCAGCTCCTTGATAGGTGGGAGAAGGTTACGTTCCGGATTTTCGGCCTCGCTCGTAAAGACGCTCGTCAGAAGGTTGGGGACTACGTGCGTCTCTCGTGGAAGATCATGAATCGGGAGCTCTCGTGCGAGGAAATATTGCAGCGCCTTGATCGAATCGGTTCGGACTTTCCGATTGGTGAGGTCATTCAAGAGATTGAGAACAGCGACTGCTACCAAGGGTGGACAGAGCAGCTCAGATACCTCTTTTTCTGCTACGAGGAGCATCTGGCGCGAGAGGCGGGACAGTCTCTAAATGAGTCCCAATGGAATCGAATCTGGGCAGATGAACCCTCGAGGTCCATCGAGCACATCTGGCCGCGCAGTAGGGGTTCGGAAGATCCCGAGACTAAGGAGATCTTTGTGCATCGACTGGGAAACCTGATGCTCCTGCCCCCGGGCGTTAATTCAAAGTTACAGGATAAGAAGCCGCGACAAAAATCGGAGTCCTACGACAGCTGTGGGTTACTTCTTGCAATTGAGGTCGCGAAATTAATTGAAACTGGCAAGTGGGATCGAAGTTTAGTCGAGAAGCGAGAGCGGAATCTAATCAATTGGGTTAGACAGAGATGGAGTGATTAAGCTTCTGCACGTCTAGAAGTGGCAGGAGGCGGCGCCGCGCTTCACGAGGTATTGCTGGTGGTATTCTTCGGCGCGGTAGAAGGGGGCGGCGGGCTTCACTTCGGTGACGATGGGACGATTGAAGATGTGGGCTTTTTCGAGTGCGGCGATGGCTTCGCGGGCTTCGGCTTCCTGTTCGGCGTCGT
>DASSIO010000118.1:0-11496 GCA_035691825.1 Terriglobales bacterium
CGGAGAGGTGGCAGAGCGGCTGAATGCGGCGGTTTGCTAAACCGTTGTAGGGGCCAAAACTCCTACCGGGGGTTCGAATCCCCCCCTCTCCGCCATGTCAACTAAAATCTTTCAGTGTTATTGGAAAATCTTGAGTCTTCAGAGGCTTAGCTGTTTTCGTTTCTTCCGTTGCAGTCTCCCCATTTCCCTCCAATCCTCACTTTTTTCGAGCTAAATGTGGTGCAACAGACCCCTGGTCGGCAGGATTTGTGCAACTATTGTGCAATTGTTGTTTCGCGTTCGACGCCCGGACAATGACCGCCAAAACGAAAGCCTTCCGACCGGCTTGTTTGACTCTACTTCTATGGAAAGCGCCTTTTCCTGCCAAGTGGGCTCAAGCCCTTGAATAGCTACACGCTAGCCGACCTCCCGGTGCTGATCGTTACAAGTGCTCGCTGTTGCTCAGCTGGCTCACGCGTTCGTTTTTCCGCGACTGCCGTGACAATTACGAGACAGCGGATCGTTCACGCACCGATCAGGAAGCCGCCGCACGCAGCCTTGTATCTCCGTTCCAAGTGCTGTCGCAAACAGCGCCTGGCATGGAAGGAGACAGATCGACCAGAACCACGCCGCAGAGTACGACCTTAGCCGTAGAGTCCGTACTCGCTGGCAAGCTCTATGATCGCTTCAGTGAGCGTCTCTTCGTCCCTTCGCTGCATCGGCAGATAGCGCTGCGTTCCCCGCCAATGCAGTAGTACCCGGCAAGCTTGCCGTTCGCTCACGCCATCCTTTCTGCGCATGTTCCACGGCGCCCTTGATCCGCTTGGGGCTTAGAAGACTCCTTCCGCTACATGCTTCAGAATCTGCTTCTCCAGCTACAGCTCCGCCACCAGTCGCATGGGTTTCGTTTTTTCCTTCTCCAGCTCTTTCAATCGTTTGGCCTGATCCAGTTTTGCCCCGCCAAATTCCTTCCGCCAGCGGTAGAGGGTCTACGTTGTGGTCTGGACTTCGTTGCAGGCTTGCGGGGTGGTCTTTCCGTTCGCTAATTCCACTTCAATCTGCCGCAGCAGCGAAACAATCCGCTCCCACATGTATTTCTTCATCGGCATCCCAACTTGCCTCTGAGTGAATTCTATCTCACTCCCGCTGAAGCAATAAACCCCGGTCACATCACTCCTCGAAGTGATAGGGTAGGGTGGGAATTTTGCGCCGAGTTTCCGTCCGGAATTCAGAGGGCGCTCATAGCAATCCGTCAGGGATTGGTTCGGGTTCAATTCCAATGGGGAGTTCGACGATTAATTCCCTTCATCTACTCGGTGGCTTCCGGACGTGAAAAGGTAAGAAAATTTGCTTGTATCAACACATTTTTTCGGTGTGGCTTTCAGACAACGAAGAGCCACAACGGCCGATGCTACCTTTGGTAAGATCATGTCGCCGCACACCTTCACCAGCTCGCCCATGATCCAAGAGCAGGCGTTAAGCGACGCTCGTCCGCTTCGCAGTTCACTTCAAGCCGAAGCGGAAACCGATGCTGCTGCCGTCGTTGAGCTGGATGCGGTAGACGTATGTCTGTCCGGCAGTGAGATTCGTCGTACTGATGTTGAAAACCCACTGCTGAGCTGAGGAATCCCAGCGGAACGCGATATCCGCACTAGTGGAACTGACCGCTTCGTCCACATCCGTCGCCGTACCGCTGATAATTTGCACCAACGTGAAACTCGCTACGACGCCGGGTGTGCCGACCGAGACGCCTTTAACGTCGCAAACGCGGAATTTTGCCGGCACTGTTCGACCCTGCTTCCAAACGGAAGTGCCGTCGGCATTGATAGGCTGAAGAATTTGATGACCGGCATCGCCACCGCAGATCCCACTGGTCGCATAGGCAACAGTGTAGTTGTTTGTGACTGATGTCTTGTTGCCGAGAGCATCGATGGCTGTGACCGTGAAGCTCTTCGAGCCGACCGAAGAAGTGTCCAGGGAGCTACCGCTGGCAACAGTGCCCGAGCAGGAACCGAGGCCAGAAGCCCCATCCGCGCAGGAATAATTCACGGCAACGGACTGGTTGAGCAGGTAAACGGATCCATTGGCAGGCGCGTTCAGCGTCACCGTCGGCCCCTTTTTATCAACCTTGATTGGCCCAATCGGTCCGTCAACGACGCAATTCCCGGCGACGTCGCACACGGTATGCGTGCTAGTTTGCGCAGACGATGTTTCCGTTCCGATGCCAACGCTCGTGGAGAGCGTGAAACTCGCGTCGGACAGATTCGCCAGGCCCGAGCCGGAGTCGCTCGCTGTGCAGGTAATGCTCACATCGGTGCCATGCCAGGCCGCGTCAGGGCTGCCGCAGAGCACTTTCGGCGCGATGGTGTCCTGAACGGTAATCAGCACGGTGGAAGTTCCTGTGCCGCCGCGACCATCATCGGCTGTCAGCGTGATCGTGTGAGTCCCGATGGGCAGCGTTACGCTAATCTGCGCTCCCGCGCCCAGAGGCACGGCGCCTTCAGACCAAGTGAAGGTCAAGGAATCATTATTAGGGTCGCTTCCCGAGCCGGAGAGAGTGACGAGTGCACCGGCCGGCGAGGTCGCTTCCAAAGTCTGGTTGCTGCCAGCATTTGCAGTTGGAGGTTGATTCGCTGCGCCGTTCACAGTGAGAACGAAGTTCTGAGTGGCATTGCCCGCCCCGTTCGTGGCAGAAATCGTGAGATTGAACGTTCCTGCTGCAGTGGGGGTTCCTGTGAGAACGGCAGATCCGTCGTGATTATCCACGAAACTAACGCCAGCGGGCAGCGCCCCTGATTCAGAAAGCACCGACGTCGGACTGCCGCTGCTGAGCACGGTGAATCCTCCAGCAGCTCCGAGTTGGAACGTCGCGTTGTCGACGCTCGTAATTGCGGGAGCTTGCGGGGCCGGTTCGGAGAAGAGCGCGAAGGGCGAGAGCGAGCTCACCGTGGCGCAGACAGTATGCGTCGTGGTATCGACGGATGTAGTCCGATCCACCCAGGCGCCATTCTCGTAATGGAAGAGGCGCGGGGTTCCGGAGAACGTAATGCCGGCGTAGTTGATGCAGATCGTGATGTCGCCAGAGTACGTCGCACTGGTCGCAATGTCGTAATAGACAGGCGGATTTCCGATTTGGAAATCTCCGGGTGGCGCATTCCCGGTTGAACTTTCGTTAACGCCCGTCCCGCCGTCCTGACTCACGTTACTGAATGTCACTGTGACCGGACTGCTGTTGGTCTGAGAGCAGACGGGAGAGACGGTGACATTACTTCCATTCTTTGTGTTCGGACCACAATTGTCTTGTGCGATGACAATCGTCTGCAGTGGGTTGGCGATCTTCCCGACCTCTTGTCCGTTCCCAGTATTGTCCAGAGTCGAACTGATTGTTACGTTCTGAACCGGGAATGAAGTCCCACCAAGATGCGCGCCGGTCTCGGTGCTGAACAAGTCCACCTGTTCCGAGAAGCCCGGTTTGTTGCTGACGAGAGCGATGATATTTCCGCAGGGGTTGAATTGCCAGAATGCATTTCCAAGAGTAGAGGTCTGGGAAATCGTCTGTTTGCCGGTCGGCAGGTAGGCCACGTTCCACGTGACGGTTTCCTGACCGGAGGCAAACGCAAACAAGAACGAAGTTTCGGCTTCTTGAAAGGCGGCGTTGCTGAAACCCCAGGCAGCCGTCGCGCCAAAAGAAGTCGTCGAGTACGCCAAGATACCTCTAGATACATCTCCAACACGATAAACGGAAACGGAGTATTGAGAAGAGTTTCCGGAAACCAAAGGGGCGCCGACAACCATGAGATAGGTGCCGGACGGGCTGAACTCCATTGCGCCACCAACATTCGAGATGGTAAGGATCCGCCTGGCGGGAGAAGTGCTAAGGTCGAGCACGGTCGCCTCGACAGGGCTGTTGGGGTATGGAAGCGAGCTGAGAAACACAAAGTGCATCTGATCGGGGCTGAACTGCCAACCGCGGGCGGTGGTGGGCAAGGTGTAAAGGACAGTGCCGCCGGAGTCGACCACCGAGATATCCGCCAGGTCCAAACCATTACCAGAGTACGTAACCCTCACTTTGAAGTTTGGCGACGTAGCATTGATCTGGTCGTTAAACGCCGGGTTGGAATAATCCCCAGGAAGCTGACAGCGACAATGGGTGACGTGCACACCTCCCACGGAAGCGTCTCCAACGTTTCCGGCGGCATCGATCCCTTTGACGGCGAACGTGTGGTCGCCTGGGGTACCGATAGACAGAGTGACCGGTGAAGTGCAAGACGCGAAGGCGGCTCCATCCAAGCTGCACAGGAAGCTCACCACATCGCTCGAGCCGGAGCTGAAATAAAATATGGCTGGGTCAGGAATCACAACTGTTGCTGATCCGCTGCAGCAACTGACTGTGGGAGGCGTTGTGTCCTTGGTCCACGCAAAGGTTGCCGGCGTGCTCGACCTGCCCGAATTTGGGTCGCTGGCAATCACGGAAAATGTATGAATTCCGTCGGTCAGTCCGACATAGACTGCCGGCGAAGAGCATGGTGCCGACTGTGCCGCGTCCAATTGGCAAGTGAACACAACACCAGCCTGCGCATCAGAAAAGAAAAATGCCGGCGCAATCTGATTCGATAGGGCAGCGGGCGCGCTGTCGATGTGCGGAGACGGCGGGGTCGTGGTCTGGATCGTCCAACTGAACACATTCGCCGCGCTTTGATTTCGGGCGGTGTCCGTTGCAGTCACAGAGAATGTGTGGATGCCATCGGCGAGTCCCAAATACGAAGTGACACCGCCGCAGAAGTTCGCCGAAAGGTCCAGAGTGCAGGTGAAACTGACTCCCGCTTCCACATCGGAGAAAGTGAAGCTGGCATTTGCCGTCGCGCTGGGGTTCGATGGATGGGAATCAATCGAAGGCATTGGAGGCGGCACAGTGTCCACAACCCAGGTATAGAAGACCGGACTGCTCGGCGTGCCATCTGAAGCTTTGCCGACAAGCGAGAAAGTGTGCGAGCCATCACTCAGGCCTGAGTATGTAACGGGACTCGTGCACGCATTCGAAGAACCATCCAAGGTGCAAACAAAGCTGGCTACATTCGCATCGGTACTGACGAAGGCAAAGACTGCTGTAGTCTGATTCGTTGGATTCGACGGATTTGAATTCAGCAGAGGGGCGGTCGGGCCCGCGCTCACCACGCGAATTACGTTGTTTCCCACGTCCGCGATGTAGAGATTCCCGGCGTCGTCCGCTGCCATACCGCGGGGGCCACGAAAGCTTGCCTGGAGAGGAGGACCGCCATCGCCGCTGTAACCCGGCGTTCCATTCCCAGCGAACAGAAGCACATTAGAATTAACACTTATGACACCCGTAGAATCGGGCGTCATTTTGAAAATCTGCAAGTCTCCGGTCGAACAGTCGCAAGTGTCATCGGTAAAGTAAAGATTGCCCGCTTTATCGAGAGCCCTGGGCAAAGGACTGATCCCGAACATGTAGGCTGTGCTGGAGCAGGATTCATTTCCCGTGAGCAGCTGCCCATTTGCCGGGGAACAGATATCAATCTCGCCGAAGCGAGTAATGACGAGGTTACCCAAATTGTCGAACGCCATCGAATTCCCCGTAAAGCTGATGGAGAAGCTCGTGGTTGAAATGAGGCCCGTACCGGCATCCACGCGGCGGAGGAGATCCTGGCAATCACTGGAGAGAATGAAAGCGTTCCCTCCTTTATCGATGACGATTTCGAAAGGCGAGTCGACGCTGGTTTGTGTTGCGGGGACGCCGTCGGTCCATTTGCAGGCATCGCGCGTGCCGTTCCCGGCAAATGTGGTGATAATTTCGTCGCTCGCGCCGGAAACGACCGAGTCCGCGCCAGGCGACACTTTGCGCACAACGTTACTGCAGCGATCCGCGATATATAGATTTCCTGAGTCGTCAAAGGCCAAGCCTGCGGGGCAGCTCAACTGAGCCTGCGTTGCGCGGCCGCCGTCCCCGGCATATCCCGCAACTCCGGTGCCCGCGATTGTGACGACGGCCTTGGTCTGGCTGTCAATCCGCTGCACGCGATGGTTTCCGTTGTCCGATACAAACAGGTTTCCAGCCTTATCGAAGGCCAGGTCTGTCGGGGAGATATACGGATCATTCGGCGCACCCGCGGAGTACGTCTGAATGACCTGCTGCGCGAACGCTGGCGTGGCAATCTCCAGTAAACCAAGGACAACAAAGGATGCGACGATCCAAAGTCTCATTCCGCAGCACATCCGCCGGGCAGTTGGAGTCAGCATAGTTTTTTCCTGCTTTCTGGGTATCCGTTCGCCAGAGAACCGAGTCATTCGCACACACCCGTTCCGGGAATCGACAAGCGCAGCAAGGGACGTTGCAGAACTGGCTTGCGAGGGCTGGGAAGTGTGTCTTCCTTTGCTCCTCTTTGTCCTACACATGCGGAAAATCAAGTCAAATTGGCTCACGGGAACAGAAAATTGTTCAGAAGAAGTTATTGGCCCATGTAAGTCATGGCTTTTCATGCGGATTGACAACTATTGCTGTGCCGCTTATTCTGCGCTTACAGCGTCTGTCCCCCGCCGAGCGGAGAGACCATTGCCCAGCGAATCGCCTGAATCCACCGGCCAAGTCACCTATCTTTTGACCCGCTGGCGTGGCGGCGACCGGCAGGCTCTCGACTCGCTGATGCCTCTGGTGTACGAGGAACTTCGGCGCCTCGCGCGACACTACCTACAGCAGGAACGACCCGACCACACTCTGCAGAGCACGGCATTAGTTCACGAAGCGTACGTGCGGCTGCTTGGCCAGCGTCCTCCGGAATGGAAAAGCCGCGCGCATTTTTTCGGGGTGGCCGCCAGGCTCATGCGGCAGATTCTGGTAGATCACGCCCGCAATCACAATGCGGCCAAGCGCGGGGGAAATTCCGTCAGGCTGACGGTTCAAGAAGGCCTTGTGGGGCGCAGCGGAAAAGAGCTGGATGTCGTGGCCTTGGATGACGCCCTGAAAAAACTGTCGGAACTCAGTCCGCAACAAAGCCAGATAGTTGAGCTGCGTTTTTTCTCCGGCCTGACGATTGAGGACACCTCGGAAGTGCTGGGAGTTTCACCAGCAACTGTAAAGCGCAATTGGACGACGGCACGGGCGTGGCTCTTTCGAGAAATGAATCAGAGCGAGCAAGCATGACGCCCGAAAGAATGGAGCAAATCGGGGAGATCCTGGAAAAAGCGCTCGCGCTCGATCCAGAGAAGCGTGGTAAATACCTGGATGCACATTGCGCGAACGATTCCGAATTGCGGAGTGAAGTTGAATCTCTACTCGCTTCACACGAACGTGCCGGCAGCAGTTTTCTCAACGCGCCGGCGGCTGTTCCAGGAGAAAACGCTGTTCGCTCGTTCGTCCAACCTGGCCGTAGAATCGGCCCCTACCTGGTGGAGAAGAAAATCGGCCACGGCGGCATGGGGGAAGTTTTCTCGGCCGTTCGCGCCGATGGCCAATATGAAAAAAAAGTCGCCATCAAACTGGTTCGCAGCGGGTACGACACGGAATCGATTCTGGAGCGCTTCCGCAATGAGCGCCAAATCCTCGCCAGCCTGGATCATCCGAATATCGGCCGTCTGCTCGATGGAGGCACCACCGACGAGGGCATCCCGTATCTGGTCATGGAGCTGGTGGAGGGCGCTCCCATTGACGACTATTGCGATCAGCGCAAGTTGAACATCACTGCGCGGCTGCAATTATTCCGACAGGTTTGCGGAGCCGTGCAATACGCCCATCAGCGGTTGGTGATTCACCGCGACCTTAAACCCAGCAACATTCTTGTTACGCCGGAAGGTAGTCCGAAGCTTCTCGACTTTGGCATCGCCAAACTTCTGGACGCATCAGGCAGCACAGAGGTTACCCTGCTGCGCCCCATGACGCCCGAATACGCCAGCCCGGAGCAGATTCGCGGCGAGTCAATCACCACCGCTACGGATGTCTATTCGCTTGGGGTGGTCCTCTATCAAATGCTGACTGGCCACGCTCCCTACCACGTGGATACGCACACGCCGGCAAGGATAGCCGATGCCATCACTCACGAAGAACCCGAACGGCCCAGCACGTCCGTGAAACGCACGGAAAGCGTCATGCGATACGGGGAGCCGCGGGAGCTGACTCCGGAGTCCGTGAGCAGCACGCGGGAAAACTCGCCGATTCGGCTGCAGCGACGATTGCGCGGCGACCTCGATTTCATCTTGTTGAAGGCCCTGCGCAAGGAACCCTCGCTGCGTTACGCTTCGGTCGCGGAGTTCGCGGAGGACATTCGGAATCATCTGGAGAGACTGCCCGTCAGAGCCAGAAAAGGGACGTGGAGCTATCGTGCGGGAAAGTTCATCCGGCGCCATCGCGCCGGGGTGGCGGCAGCCGTGCTTGTGCTCGCGACGCTCGTCACGGGCGTGATCGTGACGCTGCGGGAAGCACGCATCGCCGAAGCCAACCGCCGCCGCGCTGAGGCGCGCTTCAACGATGTGCGCAAGCTGGCGAATTCACTGATATTTGAAATTCACGACTCCATCCAGGACCTTCCCGGGGCAACTCCCTCTCGCAAGCTTTTGCTCGATCGCGCGGTCGAGTATCTGGACAAGCTATCCGCGGAGGCGGCAGGCGATCCAGATTTGGAGCGCGAGCTGGCATGGGGGTATCAGAGGCTGGCAGTCGTCCAGGGAAACAGCGAGGAGTCGAACCTGGGGAATGTCGAGGCAGCGCTGACGAGCGACCGAAAGGCATTGCGTTTGTTCGAAGCCGTGGCCGAAGCCAGGCCGAATGACACGATCGACCAGCTCAATGTGGCGATGATGCACCGCATCCTTTCGTTCTCCGAATTGATGGATGCGGGCGGACGCGAAAACCTCGAAAAAGCAATGGCGATCACCGAGCGCGTGCTGCGGGTGGATCCACAAAATCCAAAAGTAAAGAGCGAGCGGTCCATCGAGCATCAAAATATGGCGATCATGTACGACGGGCTGGGAGACAGGGCGAGGGCGCTGGAGGGCTATCTAGGAAATCTGGAGCTGAAGCAGGACATCCTAAGGACGAATCCGGATTACCGCGGAATCCAGCGCGGGATCGCGATGGCGACGGGCCAGTTGGGAACAGAACAGGCGCAGCTGGGAAGACGAAAAGAAGCGCTGGCATCGCTCGACAAATCGATCGATGGTTTTCTCAATGCCATCAAGATTGGTGCGCCGCCAGACGCCGTGCGAGAGGCTGCGGTCGCACGGATTAAGAAATGCGACGTTCAGCTCATGGAAGAGGATCTTGCCGGCGCCTCGGAGAGTTTGCGCGAGGCGTCGCAAACGATACAGCCGATGGCGAAATCGGATCCGGAAAATGTGATGCTGCAATTCGATGTAATTGGCCTGGAGTTCGAGCGCGGCGTGATTCAAACGATGGAGAAAAAGTTCAACGAGGCCGCGAACACCCTGCAATCCGTCTACAGGAGTTACGCCGAGGCCGGGGCTTCGGCCGATGTTCCGCTGAGCAAGGGCGCGATCCAATTGTGGCTGGGCGAAGCAGAAATGGGACGAAGAAATTTTGCGACAGCGCTGCAGGATTTTCAGAAGGCGACCAGCGAATTGGTTGCGCCGGAGGGCAAGCCACTTCACGACGACGCGCGGGGCCAGCTCGCGGAGAGCTACGTGAAAAGCGGTAGAGCCTTGTTGATGCTCGGCAAAGCACAGGAGGCCACAAGAATGTTTCAAAAAGGGCTGGAAACTTCCGCGTCATCACTCGCGCCGGCTCTGCAAGATGTCCCTGCATACTATGCAGTAGCGGACGCCTACGCCGGACTGGGGGACGCGGCGGCCGCGCAAGCGCGAGCGGCAAGGACGAAAACCGAACAAGTTGATTTCTTCACGAAAGCCGAGGAGTCGTACTGCAAGAGCCTGGAATATTGGAAGAAGATTCCGAACCCTTCGACGCTGAGTCCGGGAATCTTCCTGGTCCAAAGCCAGAAGGAAGTTGCGCAGAATGTGGAGCGAACAAAAAGGCAACTCGAAGCAGCGCGTGCCCATTGATCTGAGCGCCTCGGCAGAAGAAGTGGGCGTCGCCACTATTCGGCGGGATCGTGACGTATGTAACCATTAGATTGCCCGCACTGCTGACATTCAGATCTCGCAAGGCCTTCCTCGCATCCCGTTTTGCCACTCAGTCCGTTGGATATCGGACCATTATTGAATATGTGTAGTTTTTTTCAACGTATGATGTTGTCCGCCCAGGCTCTCCAAGCGGCCAGCCCATGTCATCGCTAGTAAGCGCCAGCTGGCCGCTTTGGCTGCCGCGGCACGGCAAGAATTGGTGGGAAGCGGACTGATGGCTCTCAGCGAGCAACGTTCAGCATATATGGAGGCTCGTTTCCTAGACAGTTATGTTATTCACTTCAGTATCTTTGCCGGTGCCGCGGTTGACATGAACTTGGCTGAGCAACAAGCAAGACTTCCTTGTGTCATTCAGCTGGAAGTGACGGAATGGCAACCAAGCTACAAGCGGAGCACGCTGATACAGGATTTGCTCGTTCTGACCGGTTCTTTTTCTGCCCTCGTGCGTTCGGCATGCCCGCTTCGAGCTCCAAAGCACGCTCCGTGAAGAGAGGCGACCCAGATTTAATGTCTACTTCGTGAGCCATTTTGCTTCCAGCGTGATACGGCGAAATGCGTTCAAAAAGTTCGCGTCGAGCCCAAAGAGCCCCGGTTTCCATGAGGCCGAAAATTATGTGCGCGAAGAAAGCCAAGAAGTCGCGGACTAGCTCTTGCACATTGACGCGGATATGAAGGACAGACTGCGCGCGACCGACAAGTTCCAGTGCTTGGCTTTCGCGAAGCAGGTTTCGCTGTTGACAGCTATCTGAAGCCTTGTAGGTTCAAGAAAGGTTCACCATGACGGGCTTCAGATAGTTGGGCGGGATTTTGATTGCGATTCCGGCTGGACTTGCAGCTCACCGCTCAAGTGCTAACGAATGTGCCTACGCCCGTCGCCAGTCATTAGATGACGAACCCTCGCTTCTCGACGGGCCAAAGCCGTCTTCCATTTTCCTAAGCTTTTCCTGAGACATTGAACAAAATCTGAGACCTCAGATCTCCCAACAACACTGGAGAAACGGATTTTCGGCAAATCAGTCATTGATTCCATTGGACTTGCGTTTTACCATTTCACTGAGAATTTCTTAGGGTGCTCGGACAGAACCTCCCCCTCTCCGCCAGTATCAATAGATTCAATCGGATAGCCCCACGTACTACGGATTGAACTACCTTTGATGCCCCGATAATTCAAGTTTCCACCAAAGGATGTCATTGACCATTGGAGGATAAGGATGGCTCGACATCCAAATCCTACCCTTTGGATGAGAGATTGTTTTCTCTCAGTTCGGTGTTACGGTGCTGCAGTTGGATCCGTTGTTGAAGCAAATGGCGATGGCGTAAGCTGAGTTCCCGGATGCATTCGTAGCTCGCACGCGGTACGTATACATCGTCCCGGATGTTACCGTGGTGTCCGTATAGGTAGTCGAG
>DASSIO010000119.1:0-20571 GCA_035691825.1 Terriglobales bacterium
TGAGGCGCCCGGCAACCCTGACGCTCACCCGCGAGGACTCAAGCTCTTCAGCCGATTTCTGTGCGTAGGCGGAGATGATTTGCGGAATCGAATGGGTCAGCTCGTAGCGGCGAGGATAGGCCTGCTGGCCAAGAGCCTCGATCTGCTTAAGCTTTTCTCGCCGCAGCTCGTAGATTTTGTCGTCGAGTGCCAAAAGTTCCTTTTTGTGCCGCGCCGCACAGAACGGAATCTGCGCCGAAGTGGAAAGCAGACATTATAAATGGGCGCGTCGGCGATGCTGGGTAATGCCGCCGGTCGCGCTGCAAGGATCTGGCTCTCTAGATTTCCGTTCCTTGTCTGGAAGGGGCAAAACCGCGCGATCACTGTCTCTTGTGATGCCGGGTCCTTGCTGCAACAAGCAATAGGCGTTAGTATTAGCAGCTTCACACTTCTTGTCATAAAACAGCAGTTGGGGACTGATGCCGCAAAACTACGTTCCTATCTTCATCTTCATCGGGATCATCGCGATCCTGCTGCCGCTGACGCTTTTGGCAGCCAAGCTGGTGCGTCCTGAAAATCCCAGCCGGACCAAACTCATGCCGTACGAGTGCGGCATCGATCCGGTCGGAAGCGCGCGCGGGCGCTATACCGTCCGCTTTTACATCGTTGCCATTTTGTTCGTGATTTTCGATGTCGAAACCATCTTTCTGTTCCCCTGGGCGGTCCAGTTCAAGGCGCTGGGCGTTTTCGGTCTGGCCGAAATGTTCATATTCCTCGTGATCCTGGTGATCGGATATCTCTGGATATGGAAAAAGGGTGCACTAGAGTGGGTCTAAGCAGGAGTGACCGCTAGCGATGGCCGAGGACACAAAATCCACAACGCCTCCCGGAGACACCCCGAAGCCGCCTGCTAAACCGGCCGGTGCGCCTTCGGCTCCAGCCAAGCCCTCTGGTCCTGTCCCCCTGCCATGGGACTCGCCGATGGTCGCGAGATTCAAGCGCCAGTACGGATCAGGTATAGAGGCACTCAGCTATCTTGGCCAAAACTACATCATCGTCGATCGGTCACTCCTCCCTGACTTGTTAGTGCAGATGCGAGATGACGAGCAGTTTGATTATTGTGTTGATCTCACCGCCGTGCACTACCCGAACCGGGAAAAACAGTTCGATATTGTTTGGATTCTCTACTCCTTTGCACGCAACGAGCGCATTCGCGTAAAGACCATGATTGCCGACGGCGAATCGCTGCCCAGCTCGGTAGACATTTGGCCTACTACCAACTGGCTGGAACGCGAGGTCTTTGACATGTTTGGTGTCAAGTTCGATGGCCACCCTGACCTGAAGCGCATCTTGCTGCCGGACGGCTGGAAGGGCCACCCGCTCCGCAAGGACTACGGCATCATCCAGCAGGACAAAGAGTGGGTACAGATTAATCTGGGGATTGACAGCGGCCAATGAGCGACGCGACCAAGTACCTGTCCCACCTGGAATTGGGCGAACGCGACGAGACCTTTCTCGATTCCAACGAGCTCATTATCAACATGGGTCCCCAGCACCCGGCCACGCACGGTGTGCTGCGGGTCATCCTCAAACTGGATGGCGAGAAGGTCTTGGGCACGGAGTGTGTCATCGGTTACCTCCACCGCGGGGTGGAGAAAATTGCCGAGAACCGCACCTACACGATGTTTAATCCCTACGTGGACCGCATGGATTATGTCGCTGCGGTCTCGAACGGATTGGGCTACTGCGAAGCCGTTGAGAAGCTGCTGAATGTCGAGGCGCCGCCCCGTGCCGACTACATTCGCGTAATTCTGACCGAGTTGAACCGCATTGCCAGTCACCAACTCTGGCTGGGTACCCACGCGCTCGACATCGGCGCGATCACGCCATTGTTCTACACGTTCCGCGACCGGGAAGAGATCCTCAAGATCTTTGAGAAATACTGCGGCGCTCGGCTGACCACCCATGCCTTCCGTATTGGGGGTTGCCTTTACGAAACCTATCAAGGCTTCGAGCAGGACGTTAAGAAGTTCTGCGGTTTTGTCGAGCCCAAGATCGATGAGTACGAGGAATTGCTCACGACCAACCGGATTTGGGTCGAGCGCACAAAGGGGGTGGGAGTCATCTCCGCTAAGGATTGCAAGGCGCTCGGTGTCACCGGCCCGGTCCTTCGCGCCAGCGGCGTGGAGTGGGATATCCGCAAGGCGCAGCCTTACTCCGTGTATTCGAAGTTCCAGTTCGACATCCCCACCCGCCCGACGGGTGATACCTATGATCGATACCTGGTGCGCATGGCCGAAATGCGGCAGTCGCTGCGCATCATCCGGCAGGCGGTGGAGGGCATTCCCGAGGGACCGATCATGGCGAAGGTTCCCAAGGTCATCAAGCCGCCCGCAGGAGAGATCTATCACTCCATCGAGGCTCCCAAGGGAGAGCTGGGCTACTTCATTGTCAGTGACGGCTCGACCCAGCCTTATCGAATACGCGTGCGCCCGCCGTCCTTTGTGAATTTGCAGGCACTGGATCTCATGGTTCGCGGACAGTTGGTGGCCGACGTAATTGCCGTCATTGGCACTCTGGATATCGTTCTAGGTGAGGTGGATCGCTAGTGCTCGACTACATCACCTCTTACCTGCACAGCAGCGAGACTCCGGGAAGCGCTGGCAATATGTTCTGGGCTCTGGTCTATATCCTGGTCATCTTTGCGGGCCTTTCGGTTGCCGTGATTGCGATGAACTGGCTGGAGCGAAAAATCCTCGCCCACATGCAGGTTCGGCTCGGTCCCATGCGCGTGGGGCCACACGGTCTTCTGCAGCCGATCGCCGACGCGATCAAGTTGCTGATCAAGGAAGACATCATGCCGGCCGAAGCCGACAAGTTGGTCTTCTGGGTAGCGCCTCTGATCGTCGTGATTGCGGCATTCACGACGTTCATCGTGGTGCCGTTCGGCCCAACCCACGCCGTTACCGACATGAATATCGGAATTTTGTTCATGCTGGGGGTTTCGTCTTTAGGCGTGTTAGGGATCGTGATCGCTGGCTGGGCCTCCAACTCGCACTATCCGCTGATCGGATCGCTGCGCTCGAGCGCGCAGATGGTTTCCTACGAAGTGGCCATGGGGTTGGCGGTCGTTTCGGCAGTATTGATGACTAGCCTCAACGGTGTCGGCGTCTACTCGACTGGGGGTAACGGATCGGGGATGGGTACGTTGAGCATGATCCAAATCGTCAAGGCTCAACAGGCTCAACAAGTGTGGTTTGCTTTCAAGTTTTTCCCGTTAGGCCTGATCGCTCTGTTCGTTTTCGCTGTGGCTATGGTTGCGGAAACGAACCGCGCACCCTTTGATCTTCCCGAAGCCGAATCAGAACTGACCGCAGGCTTTCACACCGAGTACAGCGGCTTTCGCTGGTCTTTATTCTTTCTGGCTGAGTATTCGGCAATGATCGCGGTGTCGTCAATTGCCGTGACACTTTGGTTGGGAGGCTGGCTAAGGCCGTTCCCTAACTCTTTGACCGGGTCTACCTGGGATCTGGTGTTTTCATTATTTCCTGGGCTCACCTTCCTCGGACTTGCTGGCATGGCACTGTTCAGTGCGGCGCGAATGCCGAAGCACCGATCTTTCAAGATTCAGACCATAGGTCTGGCCGGATTCGGGGTAGTCCTGGCTTTCATCGGTTTAGTGTTGTTCATTCCCGCGGTTCGCGACCGCATTCAAGATATCTACTGGTTTGTGGCCAAGGTCGCCGTCTTTATGTACCTGTACATTTGGTACCGCGGCACTTTCCCGCGCTATCGCTTTGATCAGCTCATGAAGGTGGGATGGAAGATTTTGCTGCCTATCGGAATAGGCGTGCTGATGGCGACCGCGATCGTGGGGGTGTTTTGATGCAACCGGTCGCGACCACCTTTTTCTTTTATCTCCTCTCCGCGCTGGCGTTGGCCGGAGGCGTGCTGGTGATTACGCGCCGCAATGCGGTGCACTCCGCTTTGGCATTGATTCTGACCTTGCTGGCGTTGGCCGGGATCTACTTGATGCTGTATGCCCCGTTTGTTGCAGGCGTCCAGATTATTTTGTACGCCGGCGGGATCATGGTGCTGTTCCTGTTCGTGATTATGCTGGTGAACCTGGAGCGCGCCGAAAAAGAAAGGCAATTCAATCGCCAGTGGATTGTTGCGATCCTGGCGAGTCTGGCGCTAGGGCTGCTCTTTGTGAAGGTGTTCACAGACAGCAAGGCTCTTGGCGAGTTGATGCAGCGTGCGCCCGCGCAACTTGCGGAAAGCACCAACACGCAACAGGTCGGCATAGTGTTGTATGGAAATTACATGCTGGCGTTTGAAATTGCGTCGCTGTTGCTGCTCGTCGCCATCGTCGGCGCGGTCGTAATGGCGAAAAAGAAGATCTAGCGCCTTGAAAACTGAGAACTGACAACCGAGAACTGAGAACCAAGAACGGGTAACCAATAACGAACAACCAATAACCAAGAACTGTTTTATGACGCCAATCACCCCAATTCACTACCTCATCCTGGCGGCGGCGCTGTTTGCCCTCGGCACCATCGGAGTGCTCACCCGGCGTAATGTAGTGATTGTGCTGATGTCCATCGAGTTGATCCTGAATGCTGTCAATTTGAACCTGGTGGCCTTCTCGCGAATGTGGGGTCTGCACGGTCAGGTTTTCGCGATTTTTGTGATCACCGATGCCGCGGCGGAGGCCGCCGTCGGACTGGGTATTCTCATCGCCTTCTTCCGCAACCGGGAGACGGTCAATGTGGATGAGGTGGATTTACTGAAGTGGTGAAGAAGCAATCAGCACTCGGCAATCAGCATTCAGGAATGCAGTGAATACTTGGTCATGAAGAAGTCGTATTGATGTTACGAGGCAGAACAAAGGTTCTGTTTGCGTTGGCGGCACTGATGCCAGCATCGATTCTGCTTGGCAGATTGGACATTGAGGCAGTCGTTCGGAAGGTAAGAGCCGAAGGTGACTTAGGTGCTTGGGTCGAACCGGGGCCCACTGCTTTACGCTCTGTTCTGTCTTGGATGCGTATCGCTGGTACTTGGTGTTGTTTCGACGTTAGTGGACCTGAGGCGAAACCGTCCACTTGATAACTGAGTGCTGAATGCTGATTACTGATTGCTAGCTGACGACCGGCGACTGAAGACTGACGACTAATATGTTCCTAAACTACATCTGGATCATTCCGCTGCTTCCGGCATTCGGCGCGGCCATGATGTTTTTCTTTGGCCGCAAGCTGCAGAAATCGACGGTCAGCGCCGTGTGCGTCGGCGTGGTGGTGGTTGCCTTTCTTTGGGCGTGCGGCGCAGTTCTGCAATACAACACTTGGGCGGCAAGTCCGGAACATTATCATCAGCCATTCCAGAAAATTCTATTCACCTGGCTAGGTTCCGACACCGGCCACACGAATTACGTCATGCAGAATGGAAGGCTGGCGGCCTTTCAGGCGGACGCTGGCTTTCTGCTCGACCCGCTTTCCAGCATCTGGCTGCTGTTCGTAACCGGCGTCGGCATGCTGATCCATATCTATTCCGTTGGCTACATGGGTCACGAGGGCGGCTATTACCGCTTTTTCGGATACCTGAATTTGTTCATGTTCTCCATGCTGACGCTGATTTTGGGGAACAACTACGCATTGATGTTTGTCGGCTGGGAAGGTGTCGGCCTTTGTTCCTACCTGCTCATCGGTTTTTACTTTCATCGCAAGTCGGCGAGTGATGCTGCCAACAAGGCATTCATCGTCAACCGCATTGGGGATGCGGGATTCCTTCTCGGGATGTTTACCATCGCCTGGTACTTCGGGTCGCTGCGATTCACAGATGTGAACACATTGGCTCGGAGTGGGGCATTCCATATTGGCGACCCGATTATCACGGCGGCTACGTTGTTGTTGTTTGTTGGCGCGTGCGGCAAGTCCGCACAGCTGCCCCTATACGTATGGCTACCCGATGCCATGGAAGGCCCCACGCCTGTTTCTGCGCTGATCCATGCGGCAACGATGGTGACTGCGGGCGTCTACATGGTTGCGCGCTCGAATGCGCTGTTTGTCCTGGCGCCCACGTCGATGAAAACGGTAGCCATTGTCGGCGCGTTGACCGCTATTTTCGCGGCGTCGATCGGTCTGGTTCAAAATGACATCAAGCGTGTGTTGGCGTACTCGACGGTGTCACAGCTGGGCTATATGTTCCTGGCGCTCGGAGTGGGCGCCTTCGCCGCCGGCGTGTTCCACGTCTTTACTCACGCTTTCTTCAAGGCCCTCCTATTCCTCGGGTCCGGTTCTGTGATCCACGCCATGAGTGGCGAGCAGGACATGCGTAATATGGGTGATTTGCATGGCAGAACGCCCATCACCCATTGGACGATGTTTATCGCGACTCTAGCCATCGCGGGCATTTTCCCCTTTGCGGGTTTCTTCTCGAAAGACGAGATTTTGTGGCAGGCCTGGTCGTCCGAGGGCGGCGCCTATCGCCTGCTTTGGCTCATTGGGGTCGCGACAGCGTTCATGACTGCCTTCTACATGTTCCGGCTTATGTTCCTCACGTTCCACGGCAAGCCGCGCATGAGCCACGAGGTAGAACACCATATTCATGAATCGCCCAAGTCGATGACTGCGCCGCTTGTCATCCTGGCGGTTTGCTCGATTTTCGCCGGCTGGCTCGGCGTGCCCCACAGCCTGGGCGGATCGAACCGCTTCGAGAAATATCTCGAGCCGGTGTTCGCGAAAGAGGCGGCGCCAGTTTTCCGCGCCGAAGAGCCCGGCCAGCTGGCTGCCGGCCGCAAAGAAGAAGAGCATACCAACCCACAGGAGTATGTCCTCATGTTCCTGTCGCTGGGTTTGGCGGTCGCAGGTTGGGGATTGGCATGGCGGGTCTATCGGGGAGCGGATAAAGGCTACGCCGAACCGATTGCCGCTAAAGCCCCGCCGGTCTACCGGTGGATGTTTAATAAGTACTACGTAGACGAAGGCTATGATTACGTGTTTACCGGTCGTCGTAAATTGGGTCCTGTGCGCCTGGGTGCTATGGGATTAGGCGAAGGATCGTCATGGTTCGACTCCAAAATCATCGACGGCACTGTGAATGGCGCCGGCTGGATGACGCGTGCCTTTGGATCAGTTTCCAACTGGTGGGATAAATGGATTATCGACGGCCTATTGGTTAACGGGCCCGCAATTGTCGCGCGCGTATTCTCCTATCCGGCCAGGCTCCTGCAATGGGGCCTGGTGCAGTGGTATGCGTTGGTGATGATCGCGGGCCTGCTGGGCTTTATCGCATATTACGCGCGCTGATGACTACGGCGCAGAATGTAAGCGCCAAGAACTGAGAACCGAGAACTGAGAACCGGTTTATGCAGAATCACATACTATCCATCATCTTATTTACGCCGCTGGTGGGCGCGATCCTGCTTCTCTTTGTTCCCAAGGAGAACAAGAACGCCATCCGCTGGATCGCGAACATGTTCGCCCTGGCTGGCCTTTTGGTTTCTTTGCCGCTTGTGCCCTGGTTCTGGGATGTTCGCTTCCAGCCGGGTTTCAAGTTCGTCGAGGGTGGCCCGAACAACTGGATTCCCTCGATTGGCGCGGGCTATTTGCTGGGAATCGACGGAATTTCCTTCCTGCTGATCATGCTCACCACGCTGCTGGGCTGGGTCTCGATCCTCTCCTCCTGGACCGCAATTGAAGATCGAGTGAAGGAATATTACATCTGGTTCCTCGTTCTCCAGACGGGCATGCTCGGCGTTTTCATGGCGCTGGATTTCTTTCTCTTTTTCGTTTTCTGGGAAGCGATGCTGGTTCCGATGTACCTGCTGATCGGCATCTGGGGAGGACCCCGCAAGCTTTATGCCGCGATCAAGTTCTTCTTGTATACGCTGCTCGGTTCGGTGCTGATGCTGTTAGCTGTCTTGTTTCTGTACTTCTACAACTTCCACCAGACAGGGAAGTACACGTTCAGCATCGAGGCTCTATACCAGACCGCGCCTAAGATTTTCCACGATCCTGCCTATGGCTCTGGCTTCGCGATTCTGCTCTTTCTGGCTTTCTTTCTCGCGTTTGCAATCAAAGTGCCGATGTTCCCCTTCCATACCTGGCTGCCGGATGCGCACGTGGAGGCGCCTACAGCCGGCTCGGTCATTCTGGCAGGCGTTCTCCTGAAGATGGGAACGTACGGGTTCATCCGCTTCGCCTTGCCATTCTTCCCCGATGTAGCCATGCACCCCAAAGTGCGCGGCTGGATGATCGCGCTATCCATCGTGGGAATCATTTACGGTGCCCTGGTTTCGCTCATGCAAAAGGACATGAAGAAACTCGTGGCCTACTCGTCGGTTAGTCACCTGGGCTTTTGCACCCTGGGTATTTTTGCTTTGAACCCGGCAGGACTCAGCGGATCGGTACTGCAGCAAATCAACCATGGCATCTCTACGGGTGCGCTGTTCTTGATCGTCGGTATCCTCTACGAGCGTCGGCATACGCGCGAAATCGCCGAGTATGGCGGCATCTCCAACGTGATGCCTGTTTACGCCACGATCACCATGATCATGTTCCTCTCCTCCATGGGCTTGCCATTGCTGAATGGCTTCGTGGGCGAATTCACTATCCTCCAGGGCACGTTCATGGAGAATCGGCTGTGGGCAGGATTGGCCGTCATCGGTGTCATTCTTGCTGCCGCCTATCTCCTGTGGCTCTACCAGCGCGTGTTCTTTGGAACAGTTACGAATCCGAAGAACGAGAAGCTGCTTGACCTCAATCCACGCGAGATTCTCACGTTTGCTCCGCTGGTGATCATTGCCTTCTGGATTGGCCTCTATCCCAAGCCGTTCTTCCAGATCCTGGAGCAGCCGGTCAATCACTTGGTCGCCACCGTGCGGCCAGGCTATCCGGGGACCGAATCCGTGAATGCTCTGAACCAGCAGGCTCAGCCGGCCGTCACAAGTCCACCCAGCTCGGCTGCGGTCGTGCCCGCAAAGGGGAAGGAATAGTGGTCAGCGTCGCCCAACTTTTCCAGGCCAGCGACTACACCATGGCGCTGCCCATGATCATGCTGACCGTTTTTGCCCTGGCAATCCTGATATTTGACCTCTATCTTCCCGAGCACCAGAAATGGTTCAACGCGGTGGTTGCGCTGGCTGGGATCGTGTTGGCGACCGCCGCCATTGTGATTCGCATTCAGCGCCCTATGGCTGCCCTGCAACGCGGAGCGATGCTCGCCTTCGTAAATTCGATGGTGGTAGATCATTTCACCCTGTACTTTTGGTATCTCTTTCTGGCGGGAACGGCGATCGCAATCTTGATGTCTGTCCACTACATGGACGTGGAGCGCGAACACCACGGCGAGTTCTACGCCCTAATGCTTTTTTCAGTGGTCGGCATGATGTGTATGTCGGCCGGGCTTGATATTGTATTGATCTTTATCGGACTGGAATTGATGGCGATCTCGACCTACGTTTTGGTGGGATTTCTCCGCCGTGACCGCCGTTCCAACGAAGCATCATTGAAGTATCTGCTGCTGGGCGCATTTTCTTCTGGAATTTTTGCCTACGGGCTGTCGCTGCTTTACGGACTCACCGGAAGCACGAATTTGGCGATTATTCGCGAGCGCCTCGTGCATGACATGGCGCTGTCGCAAAACCATGCCGATTCCGTCGCAATTCTGGCGCTGATCACCATAGCCACGGGGTTGTTTTTCAAGATTGCCGCCGTCCCATTCCATCAGTGGGCGCCCGATGCTTATGAAGGAGCGCCCACGAGTATTACTGGTTTCATGTCGGTGGCGGTGAAGGCGGCAGCGTGGGCCATGCTGCTGCGCGTCCTCCTGGTCGGTCTTGATCCGCTGCGCAAAATCTGGGTGCCCCTGCTGATCTTCGTTTCAGTCATCACCATGACCGGAGCGAATCTTGCGGCGCTCACGCAAAACAATCTGAAGCGCCTATTGGCATATTCATCCATCGCGCATGTTGGCTACATGTTGTTGGGTGTAATTGCTTACGGATCGAGCAATGAAGCCGCCAGTCTCGACGGTATTAAGGGCATCCTCCTCTATCTTCTGGTCTACACCTTCATGAATCTGGGCGCCTTCGCCGTGATCACGTCGTTGCGTCAGCGCAACGTCATTGGCGACGAGATCGACGACATTGCAGGCCTGGTTTCCCGTGCTCCTACCGAAGCCGTGCTGATGCTTGTCTTTCTGCTGTCGCTTGCCGGTATTCCGCCCCTGGCAGGATTTTGGGGCAAGTACTACATCTTCTTGAGCCTGATCGAGACTGGCCATTACGCCTTAGCCTCGCTTGCAGTCCTCTACGCCGTTTTTGGCCTGTACTATTACATGCGTATTGCCAATGCGATGTTTATGCGCCAGGCGCTCGACAAAGAGCGCGTTGCTGTGGGCGGTGCGATGTGGGGGGCCCTGTGGGTCACGGTGGCAGCCACTCTGATCATTGGTGTCTACCCCGAGCCTTTCATCCGGTTGGTGAACTGGTCCCTCAATGTTGCGCAAAATCCGGCAGTCGCAAATCTCATCAGATAATCCTGCTTGACCCATAGCGACAACACCTCCGACAAAGACAATTTCTGGGTTCAGGTGGGCCGCTACAGTCAGCTTGCCTTTGTTTTGCCGGCGGCCACGGTAGCTGGCTGGCTTATCGGGGCTGGGCTGGACAAATGGCTGCACACGACCTGGCTCTACCTACCGGGTCTGCTGCTGGGAATAGCGGCGGGCTTCGTCGAACTCGTTCGATCGGTATACAAATCTGGCGAGTGAGCCTGCAGCGGATCCTCCTTCCGCGTCTAAAATAGATGATATGCCTGCCCAAGCTAATTGGGATGTCATCGTCATCGGCGGCGGCATAGCGGGCGTCTCTGCGGCGGCAAAACTCGCCGACGCCGGGCTCACAGTATGTCTGCTTGAGGCCAGGGACCGTCTCGGTGGCCGCATTTTCACGCGCCGAGACCCTGTCACCAACGCTCCCCTCGAGCTTGGCGCTGAGTTCATCCACGGTCGGCCTCACGAAATCTGGGACCTCGTTGGCGAACACGGAATCACGCCCGTTGAGATGTCCGGAGAAGACTGGTGCGAGCGCGAAGGAATCTTGCAGCCCTGTGATCTTTTTTCCACGATACAAGACTTGCTCGGCAGGATGGACGATCAATCGCCCGATGAATCCTTTCTCGATTTCCTTCAGCGATGCTGGCCTGACGCCAGTGACGAGGCCAAACAGCGAGCGCGTGCCTACATTACTGGTTTCCACGCCGCTGATCCTGCGCTGATCAGCGTTCATTCGCTGGTTCGCTCACAACGTGCGGACGCGAAGATCGACGGCGATCGCGCCTTCCGGCTACCGGAGGGATACCAGGTTCTGATTGACATCTATCGCAAGCGCTTGCAACAGCAGAAAGTTGCAATCTATCTCGATACCGTAGTGCAAGGTATTGACTGGGAGCGCGCGCAGGTTCGAGTAACGGTCCATAGCGCAGAGACCCACACCGAATTCCGTGCTCCTCGCGTGCTGGTTACGCTGCCCTTGGCAGTCCTGCAGAGCGGCCCGGAACTCACGGGAGCAGTGCGTTTCGTACCGGCCCTGCCAGGCAACAAGCAATCCGCCTTGCAAAAACTTGCGATGGGCAAAGTGATTCGCGTCACGTTACGCTTTAAAGAGCGCTTTTGGGAACGTCTGCAACCCAATGGGCAGTCGAGAACACTGGCCCATTTGCGGTTCCTCTTCTCGAACCAGAATTGGTTTCCAACCTGGTGGACGACGATGCCCGAGAGAATTCCCGTAATCACCGGGTGGGCTCCTTTCCACTGCGCCGAGGATCTTTCCGCCCAGGACCCCAGCATGGTCTTCGCCTCCGCTCGCGAAGCTCTGTGTAGTTTACTGCAGGTGAGCGACGACCAGATGGAAGACTGGCTAGAAGGGGCTTCCTGGCACGATTGGCAGGTCGATCCGTTTTCACGCGGTGCGTACAGCTATGTGAAGGTCGGAGGAGATGGAGCTCAGCAGGATCTGGCAGCGCCGGTGGAGAATACGTTGTTCTTTGCAGGCGAGGCCACCGATACGTCCGGCTTCACGGGCACCGTGCATGGAGCCATAGCGTCCGCCCAGCGCGCGGCTGCTGAAATCATTAACGGGCTGCACCAGTAGGTTGACGTGGAATTGGGTATCCAGCTTCTGGGCACGTTTGTTGACAACATTCGGCCACGATGGACAGCTCTGAATGCAAACTCGTACTGAGACTCTGCATCTTACGGCTGATGAACTCAGATTTAGGTAAACTCAAGACCTGCGCTTCGCCAGAAAACGACAGCGCGTTTGAGGAGTTCGTGTCGGAGTTGGCGTTCCGTCTTCTCCTTCCTGCGATGCAAGATTTTGAGGATGCCTGGCGTGTGGCCAATGAGGTGTGCGACCGCTATGAATTGGGGAAGTACGCGGCCTGAGCCGGGAAGCTCACCGGGCGTGATCCAGCGCAAGCTGTAGGCCTGCCGCGACCCGCAACCTGCCGCGCCAATCCTCAACACCGCCCTTATCGCAAAGACAATCTACTGCACTGCGCTCGCAACATTCGAAAATACGGTGTTGGAGTTGGTGCCAATCAGCCGTATGGTTCCCACCACGATGATGAGGATTACCGCCACCATTACGGCATATTCCGCAATGTCCTGACCTGTTTCCTCTGACCACAAGTTGCGAATAAGGTTCGACACGCTTCCCTCCGGGGGATGGAGTTATTGTTTGGAGAACGCCCCAGTGAGCCCATCATGCCGGGTTTTTGTCGGCATTGTCAATTGTTAAGTCGTGGTTGCTTGTGGAAAGTTGCTGCTTCTTTCTGATTCAGTGATGCGCGCCAGCCAGCTAGAATGATGCCATGCAGCCAGTGCTGGAATTCGAGGGCGCGACTAAGGTGTATAACCGATTTTTCGGTGCCAGGCGCGTCGCAGCTCTAGACCAGCTCTCGCTGACGGTTGATCCCGGCGAGATTTTCGGGTTTCTCGGGCCCAATGGGGCGGGCAAAACCACCGCCATTCACCTCGCGATGGGTTTCATGCGCCCTACTTCAGGCCGAGGGCACATGCTGGGACAGCCGTTTGGCCACGCTCCCACGCGCATGCGTGTGGGTTTTCTCGCTGAAAACGTTGCGTTCTACTACCGACCCGCAGAGCAGTTGGTCCGCTTTTATGGCGGCCTGAACGATCTCCCCCGATCCGTCTTGAAGCAACGTGCCGGGGAAGTGCTGGATGCTGTGGGTTTAGGCGAACACGCCCGGAGGAACGCCGGCAAGTTCTCTCGGGGCATGCTGCAAAGAGTGGGACTCGCGCAAGCCCTGGTCAATGACCCTGAGTTACTTATCCTCGATGAACCGACATCTGCCCTCGATCCCATTGCACGGGTTACCGTTCGCGAGTTGCTGCTCCAGGCGCGTAATGCCGGCAAGACGGTCTTCTTGAGCTCGCACCTCCTCTCCGAGGTCGAACTCATTTGTGACCGCATTGGCGTGCTGAATAAGGGGCGCCTCGTGGCGCTGGGAAAAACTGCCGATCTGCTGCACCAGAATGGCAATTGCGAGATTCAGGCCCGTAACGTGCCCCTACGAGAGTTCGCTGGAGCAGTGATCCAGAACGGCCTCCTGCGAATTGCGGTTCCGGTTGCCGCTCAGAGAGCTACCGTGGAGCGTATCTGGGCCGCAGGCGGCGAGGTCATCAGTGTTATGCCCATGCGCCGTACGCTGGAAGATCTGTTTCTCGAGTTAACTGCGGGAAAGATGCCGCGAGAGGGAGTGCATGCGACAAGTGCAGCTGATTGCCGCTAATTTCGTTCGCGAACAGCGCTGGCCCGTTCTTGTACTTATGCTATGGATCGTGCTGTTCGCGGTTCTCGGATTGATTGTCGATTTGCGTGCCGCCCGCGAAGATGTCCTGTTTGTCTTCAAACAATTAGCTATTTACGGAATTGCGTTCGCCGTATTCTTTGGAGCATCGGCCATTCACAACGAACGCAAGACGCGTCGTATTCTGGCCGTACTCTCCAAGAGCGTGGGCCGCGCGCAATATATTTCGGGGTTGCTCGTCGGCATTGTAATCGCAACCGGAATCTATTGCTTTGCCATGGGGGTGACGGGGAGTTGGATATTGCAGGCTGGCGGGTTCTCCCGGCAATATCTCTGGTTTCTAATGCTCTGCTTGATGCTGGCTTGTCTTTTGGCGGCCAGCGTTGCAGTTTTGTTCTCTACTTTCCTGAACCCTCTGTTTGCGACATTGTGTGCCGTGCTCATGCTGGCGACCCCAGCCGTCATGGCCTTGCAGTTCGGCTCCCCGCTCGGAGACGCTATTCCGGCGTATTCGTTGATAAACCTACTGATGAAAGCATCTTTCCACCAGACTTCGCCCCCGCCCTGGAGCTTGCTTTTGCTCGGCTTCACTGAGGCGATTCTCTTCTGGCTGATTGCTTCCTGGATCTTCAGTCGAAGAGACGTGGCGGTTGCGGTCGACTAGCACCACCGAGACACAGGTCGGGTAGGAACCAACTACTTCAAGGGCGGGCGGCTGCGCTGGCGGCCGGTTTTTGCGCTAATTCGGAAGCTGCATTTTGCGTGTAGCTCAGGACGCGCCCCGGTAAGACACCGAGATAAATCGTCGCCGCCAAGCTGATCGCCAGCGCCGTTCCCAGTCCGAAGGGAATCGGCGTGACAGGTATAGATTCGCGCGGCTCGCGCATGTACATCACCACGATAACCCGTAGATAGTAGTAGGCTGCCACCGCGCTGTTGATTACGCCAATGATGGTAAGCCCAACTAAATCGGCGCGCAGTGCCGCGCTAAAAACGTAGAATTTGGCGAAGAATCCGCCGGTGACTGGAATACCGATCAAGGACAGCAGAAAAAGCGTCAGGGCCGCCGCCAGAATGGGCGATCGCCTGCCCAGACCCGCATAGTCATCAATGGTGACGTAACGCTCGCCGGCATTGGCAAAATGGCTGACTACCGCAAAGGCCCCGACATTCATGGCGGCGTAGGCGGCCGTATAAAACATCGCGGCGGAAATTCCCGGCTCTGGCGCCGCCGCAAAGGCAATCAGCAAGTATCCGGCGTGCGCGATCGAGGAATATGCCAGGAGCCGTTTCACGTTCGATTGCACCAGCGCTCCTATATTACCCAGGCACATGGAAAGTGCTGCCGATACCCATATCAACCAGAGACGTCCAGGCGCATTCGCTTCAAAAAAAATACGCAGAAGAACTGCGAATACGGCGGCCTTCGGGGCCGTTGACATGAACCCCACAATAGGCGCTGGTGCGCCTTCGTAAACATCCGGCGTCCAAACATGAAACGGAGCGGCTGCGACTTTGAATCCGAGGCCGATGAACATAAGCGCGATCCCAACATAAGCCAGCACAGCAACTTGGTTGCCGGCCAGAGCCTGGCTTATCTTGTCGATATTGGTCGATCCGGTGGCGCCAAACATCATCGCAATGCCGTAAAGGAAAAACGCCGTGGCAAATGACCCGAGCAAGAAGTATTTCAGAGATGATTCGCTGCTGGACGCTTCGTGACGGCGAAAGCCGGCAAGAATGTAGGTGGAAATCGAGGAGATCTCCAGCGAGATAAAAATCAGGACCAGTTCGACTGCCGAGGACATCAGGCACATGCCTACAGTGCCAAACAGAATCAAACCATAATATTCACCCGCCCGGATGCGCTGCACCGCCATGTACTCGTAAGAAGTAAGAATCACGATGGCAGCTATGGTCGTCACCAGAAAGTGAAAGAACACGCTGAAGCTGCTGACTCGCACCATGTTCCAGAAAGCGAAACCGGGATAAGCAGCTTCGTACACCGACGCGGCAATTGCCGCGAGCGATCCGATCAGGGCGACGATGCCAAGCAACTTCTGATTGCGGCTCTCGTCGATCAGAGGTTCGGCCATCATCACCACGATGCCGAAAATAGACAAGACTAACTCGGGCAGAATCCTGATGTAATCCGCAGCCTGGGGCAGACTTTGCGTAGCTCCGTTCATTGGCCAACCACTTTCGCTGCTAATTGACTTAGCGAAGCAAGAGTCCCCTGCACAGCCGGATCAATTGCGTTAAGCCAGATCAGCGGGGCAACACCCATAACTAATGCAATGACAGCGGTGGGCCAGAGTGCCGCCTTTTCGAAGCCACCGAGATCAGGGATCGCGGTATTTACGTCTTGTTTGACCTTCCCAAAAAAGACGCGTTGATACATCCAGAGCAGGTAGCATGCGCTCCAAATCACGCCGGTGGCGCCGAGAATCCCATAGAGTGGCCGCGCCTGGAACGCGCCGCTCAGAACCAGGAATTCACCCACGAAACCGTTCAGCAGCGGCAGCCCGACCGAGGAAAGCACAATGAAAAGGTAAAAAGTTGCATAGGTTGGCATCGGCGTTGCCAGACCGCCGAACTCGCGGATTTCGTAGGTGTGACGCCGTTCGTGTATAACGCCGGCCAGCATGAACAGCGCTCCGGTTGATACCCCGTGTGCCAGCATCACGAACATAGCGCCGTTCAGGCCTGCGGCTGTGAAACTGAAAATCCCAAGTACCACGAATCCCAGATGGCTGATCGATGAGTAGGCAATCAGCTTTTTCATGTTGGGCTGTACCATCGCGACCAGCGCGCCATAAATGATTCCAATCAGCGCAAGCGCGACAATCCAAGGGGCGTTGCGCCGGGATTCTTCAGGGAACAGCCCCAGGTTAAACCGCAACATGCCGTAGGTTCCCATCTTCAGCAACACGCCCGCCAGAAGCACAGAACCCGCAGTCGGCGCTTCCACGTGGGCGTCCGGCAACCAGGTATGAACAGGGAATAAAGGCACCTTTACGGCGAATGCCACAAAGAAGCCCAAGAACAACCATGGAGCGGCAGCCGCAAATCCGGGCACTTGGCCGTTGCGGATCGCATTCTCCACCGTGACAAAGTCGAAGCTGCCCACTTTGGCATAGAGCCATAGAATCGCAGCCAGCATAAACACCGATGCCACCATGGTGTACAGGAAAAATTTGACCGCCGCGTATACGCGCCGCTCGTGCCCAAACACTCCGATCAGCAGCGCCATGGGAATCAAAGTGGCTTCCCAGAAGAAATAGAAGAGAAATAAGTCGAGCGAGGTGAAAACGCCAATCAGAGCCGTTTCCATGATTAGCAGAAGGATGAAGAATTCTTTCACCCGATCATGGATTGAGTTCCACGAGATCAACACACAAAGCGGCGTCAGAAACGTGGTCAGCACCACCAGCCACATCGAGAAGCCATCCACTCCCATGTGATAGTGGATATTCGGGCTGGTAATCCATTGGCTGTTGACGTCGAATTGGAATCCAACTTCATTCCGTTGAAAATGCGCAGGCAGGTGCAACGAAAGGATGAACGTCAGCAACGACGTCGCGAATGCGAAGATGCGGATGTCACGATCGCGCCGGGGCGCCAAGGCGAGCAGCAAGGCTCCCCCAAGCGGGACGAATGTCACCAGCGTCAGGATCCAGCTATTGATGTCCGTCGTGCTCATGTCAAAGCAATCCAGATCATGTAAGCAATCACCACCGCCGCTCCGGCAGCGATCCAACCAGCGTAAGAGCGAACGTTTCCCGATTGCATATGGCGGAACGTGTCGGAAACATGCCGCGCGCCATCCGCGCTATCGTTGACAGCCGCATCGATCACGCCTTGATCGATGCCGCGCCACAGAATTCTGGTCGATCCATCGACCAGCGGCTTGACGAACAGAGTCGCGTAAAGCTCGTCAACGTAGTACTTGTTCAGCACTGCTGCGTAGAAGCTGCCCAGGGCATCGGAAATTCTCCCTGGCAATTCCGGACGCCGTTTATAAAGTAGCCAGGCAAGAAACAGGCCAAGTGCGGCGGCAGCAATCGAGATCAGCGCGAACATCAGTTCGGTGCTGCCTTGGCCGCCAACGGCGCGTCCAGCCTGAGTGGTGGCTTCAGCTAACGTGTTCTCCGTAGCACCTGCGTGAAACACCGGCTCCAGGAACTTTTCAAAGTGTTTGCCGATATTCACCCAGCCACCAACCACCGACAAAACCGCCAGGATTACTAGCGGAATAAGCATGACCTGGGGACTCTCATGGACTCCACCGTGACCGTGTGGCGCGGGCACTCCTGCCCGCGAATCGTCCGCCCGGCTCAAATGCGTTCCATGTCCCGCATGTTCAGCGTGAGCGTGGGCCTCGCCTGCCCCACCACGGTATTCGCCGAAGAAAGTCAGGAACCACAGCCGGAACATGTAAAACGAAGTGATGAAGGCGGTCACTACGCCGACCACCCAGATGGTCATGCTGACGCGCGAAGCCTGCCACAGAATCTCGTCTTTGCTGAAAAAGCCCGCCAGGGGAGGGAATCCGGCAATGGCAAACGTCGCTGCGGTCATCGTCCAAAACGTCCACGGTATTTGCGTGCGCAATCCGCCCATACGCCGCATATCCTGCTCGCCACCGATGGCATGAATTACCGATCCTGCGGCCAGGAACAGCAAGCCTTTGAAAAACGCGTGGGTCATCAAGTGAAAAATGCCGGCGGTGTACGCGCCCACCCCGCAGCCCATGAACATATAACCAAGCTGGGATACCGTAGAGTAGGCAAGCACCTTCTTGATGTCGGTTTGAGCGATGCCAATAGTCGCCGCGAAAAAAGCCGTGAGAGTGCCGATGACCGCCACAACCAGCAACGCGGTAGGCGCTCGATCAAAAATCGCGTGCGAGCGCGCCACCATGTAGACACCCGCAGTCACCATCGTTGCCGCATGAATCAGCGCCGAAACGGGCGTCGGGCCTTCCATTGCATCGGGTAGCCACACATAAAGCGGTATCTGCGCCGATTTCCCGGCTGCCCCAAACATCAGCAAAATTCCGATAGCTGTCAGGACGCCTGCCCCAGCGGTCTCGCTGGGTAAAGCTGACACGGAAGAGAAGACCTGCGCGAACGTGAGCGATCCGAAGTGTTTTATGAGCAGAAATAGCGCAATGAGAAATCCGAAATCGCCGATACGGTTGACGATAAATGCTTTCTTGCCAGCAGATGCAGCCGAGTCCCTTGTAAACCAGAAGCCAATCAGCAAATATGACGCTAAGCCCACGCCCTCCCAGCCAATAAACATCACTAGATAGTTATTCGCCAGGACCAGTGTGAGCATGAAAAACATGAAGAGGTTGAGGTAGCAGAAGAAGCGATAGAACCCGCCCTCGTCCCACATGTAGCCAATCGAGTAAATATGGATGAGGAAGCCCACGCCAGTCACGACCAGCAGCATGATCATGGAGAGCTGGTCGAGGTAAAACGCGTAGTCCACCTGAAACGATCCGGCGCGGATCCACGCTGTGTAACCCTCGACGTGCGGCAGTTCCAGTGAGAACACGTGAGCAAGTACGAAGAGCGCCATGGCGAACGCGGCCCCACAAAAGCCAACTCCAATGGCGGCCACTGTCTGCCGTGAAAAACGGCGCCCGAAGAGTCCATTGATAGTGGCGCCGATCAGCGGCAGGATCGGGATCAGCCAAAGATGAAGTGAAGTCGCTGTCATAATTTCAGCAGATTCACCTGGTCCACATTGAGGGTCTCACGCGTACGATAGACGGCGATAATAATCGCCAACCCGACCGCTGCTTCTGCGGCAGCGACCACCATCACAAAAAACACAAACACCTGCCCGCTCAGTGCATGCCAGTGGGCCGCAAACGCGACGAAGGAAAGATTGACGCCATTCAGCATCAGCTCAATCGACATGAAAATCGCAATAATGTTGCGCTTGATCAAGAATCCAGTCACACCG
Source organism: Terriglobales bacterium (assembly GCA_035691825.1). Classification (GTDB taxonomy): domain Bacteria; phylum Acidobacteriota; class Terriglobia; order Terriglobales; family Acidobacteriaceae; genus Gp1-AA122. The sequence continues at coordinate 19,791 of DASSIO010000119.1, forward strand.
CAGGCGAACAGTATGCCGCTGAGCACCAAGTAATAGGGAAGCGGGACCATCAGACGCCTCCCCGCTGGCCGGGCGGAGGTGTCGTGGGCCGGCTGGCTAGCACGACCGCTCCCATAATGGCGATCAGGATGAGCACCGATGTGACCTCAAAAGGCAGAAGAAAGTCGTGGAAAAGCAATGGCGCAATCGCGAGCGGAGACCCGGGTAGCGCACCTGCCGAAACCGCTTCCGTTCCTGAGTAGCGCAGCAGAATCCACGCAATCAGAACGCTGCCCACCAACATGCCTGGAATGCCCAACAGCAGTGCCACTCGGCTGCCGCCACTACGCTCTTCCTCGCCTGCATTCAGCAGCATAATGGTAAAGACGAACAGGACCATAATCGCCCCGGCATAAACGATGACCTGCACGGCGGCCACGAATTCAGCGCCCAGCAGAAGATATTCCACAGCCAGGGACGCGAGCACTGCGATCAACGACAGTGCGCTGTTAATCGGATGTCGCTGCACCAGCAGGTTAACCGCTCCCGCGACTGCGACCACTCCGAAAATCACGAAGATGAGCCAGTGAAGCATCGAAACCAGTTCTCAGTTCTCCGTTCTCAGTTCTCAGTTAATGAAAATCGTGCTTTCAACTGAGAACCGACAACTGAGAACTGTTTTATGCCCTCAACGCCACGATCAATCCGGTAACGACCAAATTTGCAACTGCCAGCGGAAACAGAAACTTCCATCCGAAATCCATCAACTGGTCATAGCGGAAGCGCGGCAGCGTGCCGCGAA
>DASSIO010000120.1:0-3700 GCA_035691825.1 Terriglobales bacterium
ATGGCGAAGCCACAACCCTGCGCGACGCCATCCTGCGCCACGCCGGCGAAGCCGAAGAGGTCACGCGCCGCTTCGGCAAGCTGAAGCCCAAGGACCAGGAAGCCCTGCTGCAGTTCCTGCGCTCGCTGTAGAAGCTACTCATAAAGACTTGCGCGTCAGGAATGCATTTTCCGGGTTGCCCGTTAATCCTCCCGCAGAGAGTCGGAAAAAACTCTTTGCGGGGACTGGTTCTCACTTGGCGGAGTTAGCAGGTGGCGGCGGGATTTGATTGTGCAAAGCCGCCAGCATCCACTTGCCATTTTGCTTGATGTAGATGTGCGTGAAGTGGAGTGTCCCGCTAAAACTCGTGTTTGGATCGGGTACCCACGTATGCGCTCCCGGTCTCGCCCCGGTACCCTTCACGTGTAATTCCCCAGTCACGATCGCACAGTGCCCATAGAATCGAAATTGGAGGTTTGTTCTCTCAAATTCATCCCAGTGAAACTTGCCCGCCTTAATCAGATCGGCGAGCGGTTTGAAATACTCGTTTAGCCATGTGGTTTTGTCCTGGCGGTAGCCGTTGATATCGGTTTGAATGTAATCATCGGTGATCGAGTTCGCGACAGTGTCCGTGTCGCCCTGAATATTTGCCCTTCGCAGTTCGTCCATGAAGGCGCGTAGCTCGGCTTCTGCGGGCAGGTCCGATGATTTAACGTTCTCATCCGAAATCTTCGTGGCATGAATTGTTGAGGTTGCTCTAAGTTCGCCGCCGGGTTCGCCAAGGTAAGAGGTCAGCGTGTAAGTGGTCGGCGTGATTCCCGACTCGACCTCCTTGTAATCAAGCTTCTTGCCGTTGCTCTCAAATTGATCACGGAGCACAAACTGGTCTCCCTCCCATTGCGCGAGTTTGGACATAACCAGACAACCATTTCTGAGCTTGTTGGAGCACCAAAGCGCCCGATATCCCTGTGCATCCTGATCGTACCAAGTCACACTGAGGCCGCTCATTTCCCCAGTTGAATTCCTGATGTATTCATTTTCCACCAGCGACATGCCTCCCGGACCGGGCGACCAAAGCGCTTCCCCCTCACCCGTGCTCCCGTCCGCTCGTTCCTCGTGCTGGGACCACCTTCCCAACTGCGCATCAAACAACCTTTGCATTTCAGGATTCGGAGACTTCGTCTGTGCGGCCGAGGCGTAGCCGATGTGTGGGTTTGCAATGAAGCCTTCAGATCGTCCGTCCGGAGCTTTCGTGGCTGCAACCTTCGATACGGTTTTCAATTGTCCTCCGGGTTCGCCGATCTCCAAGGTTTGCAATAAGGAACTCTCGCGCGTCGGTGCCGCGAGATTCCTGCTCTTTTCGATATCGGCGATCTTGCCGTCTGAAATCACCACGGTCTGATCCGTCGCCTCTTTGCCAGTCTCGGTATCAATCACACTTACGTGAGTGATGTAGATTTGCGATTGTGGTACCGATGTCGAGCTGTTCTGCGCCACAGCAGTGAAACAGAACGCGACCAGAAGAAAGATTAAGGTCTTCCTCATTGACTGTCCTCGATGGGCTTGACGTGAGTTTTGACCTCGAAATTCTAGCCCAAAACGACAGTGGGTGGTTGGTCGGCCAACAAGAAACTGATCTCCGGTGGCTGCGCGTCTCTTAGTGCCGCTCTACTCTCGGCGAGAGGCGGCAATTGGCTCGCCTGCTGGTCGGCGCTGTGCGAGTTCGTTTGCGCCTTCCGCAAGTGCTTTGGCATAGCGAGCTATCAAGGAGACGTCGACGGACTCCGGCCAGCGGTCGCCCACATTGTGAAAGACTGAACTAGCGCATGCCAACGTTATGAATCGTGCGCCGCCGCGCTGGATGACAGCAGTCTCGCCTCGCGCCTTAGCGCTGTGCTGCTCTTTTGCGTCGACTGCCACTCCGTGTTTCGCCAGTGCTGCCACGAGCCACTGTTCCAACATGTCGTCCGAGGCATGGATGAGATTACGTTGCCGTGGCGCTCCGATATCGGAACCGAGAAAGATCCAGGCTTTCGCGTGGTTGATTAACTCTTTCCGGCGTTCGAGGTAAGGTGTCATTCCCATGAAGCCAAGCTCGTGCCCACTCAGGGCGACGAAATGACAGTCGCGCGCTGGTTTGGCCGCAGCCAAAACTCGCATGATTTCCAGCCAGCAGACCAGCCGGCTGCCCTGCTCGCTCACACTTTGCCACCAGCCGCTCCGTGGTGCCATAAAAACCAAAGGACTGAGACTCCGGTCGCTTCCCGAGATCGTGGCAGTTACATTCAGCGCCTGAGTCTGAAATCGTTCAATCGCTGCCACAACCGTCACTTCCGCGTGTTCTCTCGCCTGCTCGTGTAGCCACGCACCCTCTACGCTAGAGACCTGCAACATCGGTGGTCCGGTAGGATTGAGAAAAGCGGGCGCATTACTCAGAAACAGCCCTGGCCTCGTTCCGCCGGTGACCAAGATCACCGCTCGGTGACTGCTCCGGCGTGCGGCTGGAATGATGTCAGCTTCCGCGGTTTGTGCGACGTTAACTGCTGTTGTCCCCGCGAATCCGACGTCGGCATCGCTGTTGAGCAGACCAAGCCGTCCCCTCACTCCATCAGCGGTTGTGAATGATGCATCGAACATTGGGACTCCGTCAATCCGACGATTGCCAATTCGTGCATATGCAAGCTGCGGATCAACCCGGCTGAGGGCAAAGGGCTCCAGTGAAGGCTCTATGCCTAACTGCCGTACTTGGTCAGCTAGCCATTCCGCGGATGCCTTATCGGCAGCCGTTCCGGTGCGATGGTTGCCCTGAGCATCAAAGGCCTGAAGTACGGTAGCAACGCGCTGCTCCAGCTCACCCGGTGATGCTTGCGATGGTTGTTGCTCGGACCACTTGTCCGAGTTCCCTGTGCGGGTGATTAGCGAGGCAGCCAACATCTGACTTGCACCCGCAAAAAAGGAGCGACGGTTCATCTCTCTTCCTCCTGTGTCGCAGAGCGTGGAGACACGCACGAACCGAGGATAGTAACTAATAGATTCTTGGGGCACCAAATGAGGAACAAGTCGGAACAGGATCCCACAAAAGCACTGACTCTTCTCCTACTGGACGTACTGTCGGCGACCCGGAAGTTATTGGCAAAGGGACCGGTGCACGAACGAATTTACGAGATACGTTCTAGCCACACACTTATCTTCAGAGTGTCCAGCCACTTCGACGCGGCTGGCACCTCTGGGCTATTACCGGAACAGCGGCAGCGCGGTAACATTACTCAACTCACATTCCAACAGCTACGGGGCGCACATTGTTACTCTGGGTAGCAGTTATCGTGCTGGCGGTATTCTGGCTGATCTCCATCTGGCTGCATCTTACCGGCGGTTTCGTGACCTTCGGCCTGGGCGTGTGCCTGCTGATCACTATTGTGGTGCGCCTGTGGCTGCCGCGCCGGCGGCGGCAGGCTGAGCGCCGCAGCTAGGCCCGCCCGAGGAATGCCCGGATTTCTCGGCCCTTATCCCAGAAACGCCTGAAATCGTCCCCTCGGACGGGGTTGCTGGCCAGTTTTTCCGGCGTGAAAAGCTGATTTTCCGGTCAAGCCGCAATCGGCAGTTTTTATACCTTTTCTATCAAAATTACTCTGCCTGCGGGCCAGGGTTGCCCACCGCCCCAAAGAATGCGCTACAATTTATTGTAATTGAGCAACTTAGAAACGCCCTCGCGGCGGCAGTT
>DASSIO010000121.1:0-6000 GCA_035691825.1 Terriglobales bacterium
CCACTTGGCTCCCGCAGGCGGCGTTGGCAAATCGGCGAGATGAGGGCCCTTGCCCAAGACAAGCGAAGAGAAGGAAAGCATTTTTCCATCGGGCGACCAGGCAATCGATTCGGGTGATTGATCGAGATTCGTGATGCGGGCAGTTTGTCCGGTGTCCATCCAGCGAATGTAAAGCTGCTGCTTGCCATCGGTGTCGGAGAGATAGGCGAGGCGCGTACCATCGGGGGACCACCGAGGGGAAGCGTCGTTGTGATTTCCGCTTGTGAGAGGCCGATGATTGGTGCCATCGGAATTGACCAGCCAGAGATTGGAGTAGCGGCGGTCGGTCATGGGATCCGCGAAGCGGCGGACGTAGACAATATTCTTTCCGTCGGGAGAAATTTGCGGATCGGTGGGAAGCTGGAGCTGAAATTCGTCCATGACGGTCAATTTATGCGACGGCTCTTGCGCGCACAGAACGCCTGGAAGGGCCGGGACAAAGGTTGCGACAAGCGCAATCAGGGACACCGGGAGTCTGAATCTCATGGGTGGGGACCTCCTCGCAGCGGGGAGTTAACACCGTGAAGAAAGATGTGTCAAGTCGCGACCGATGAAAAGCGAGGCATGCGGCAAGAGTGCAATCGACGTGCTGCGAGCCGCCACGCGGAAAAAAAGAAAGGCTGGCCAAGATTTCTGGCCAGCCTTAACCGCCAACCCCAAATTAATTGTTCCGCAAGGCGCGCCAGCGGGCTACGCTTCATTGATCCACAAGGTAGACCCTCGGGGTCGTGGAATTGGAGTCGTTATTGATGAAGGCCGCCTTCGTCGGCGAAATAATATAGAAGATCGTTTGACACGTTGCGGGTGTTACGGAAATGGAGCAACCCGCCGGGATCAAGCCTAAACCTGTGGAATCAATCGAGTAAGTTAGAGTTTGCGTTTGATCAAGTCCCGGAGTACCGCCTCCCGGGATCCCATCCTCAGTGTTGATGATGCTGCCAGTGGCCGGGGTGAATGTAACCACGCCCAACCCATAATTGCCGTCGAGGTTCTGGGGATCGATGACGCCGTAAGCGTAAGTACCGTTCGCGGAAGAAATGGAGAACGGGCTGCCGCTCTGGGCCTGGAAGAAGCCGAAGTCCACGGCTTGGTTACCCCGCAGCAAAAATGCCTGGCTGTCGTTAACAAGATAGAGTAACCCTTTGCCAATGGTTCCGCCAAAGCTGGTGGTCATCCGTCCTGTAGAGGAGACGCTATAAGTTCCGGAAACAGGTGTGGCGGAGAAAGTGCCACCGTCGTTCGCCAGAAAGTTCAGGCTTAGCGTATTATTCCCGGAGGTCATTGGACCCAGAAGACCGATTTCGGCCCTGCCGATGCTTGTGCTGCCGAGTCCCGAGTCATATCCGATGTAAGTGCCAGATAGGGGATTTGCCGAGAACGGCGCTCCGGATTGCTGCAAAGCCTCTCCCGCGAAGATGTCGTTGCCGTTGGCATTGACTTGCAGGTCGCTGCTGAGAGCGAGCACGTCGGTGGCGGAAACCACATAGATGACCATGTTGATTGGCGAGGCGCCCGGAACATTTAAACTAAAGGACGCCGTGCCACGGCCGTTGTTGCTTGAAATGGCATAGGAGCCGCCACTGTTGAACGTAAGCGGACTCGCCGGCCATGCCGTGTTCGTCGAGCTACCGTCTAGCGCGCCGTTGAGGTTGAAGTCGACTTCGCCGCCTGTAATGCTGCCAGAAGAGAAGTTGAACACGCCCACGGCAGCGAATTTCCCGCCACCTTGCGCTGCATTCAGGACGGAAGAAACGCCAAAAGCATAATTGCCGGTGACCTGGGAAGTAGAGAACGCCGATGGCGTCTGCTTGCGAAGGATACCGGCGGTGTAGGGACCGCCTAGATCGAAACCGATTACGTGTCCCGTCGAAGCCACGCCGCCGGAAATACTGCCGAGCGAGAAGCGATAGTTCTGCGTTCCCGCCGAAGTGGTAATCACCATGCAGCCCCGCTGATCGGGACCGACTCCGTAGGAACCGGAAGTTACGGCGAGATCCAACTGCACCCCCGAATTCAGGTTCATGTCGATGGAGCCCGCGGTGATCAATCCAGCGCCATCAGCGCCGTTGAAAGTAAGCACGCCGCCGATCAGCGCGGGGTTTCCGGCGCTGTCAAAGCCTTTGAGCAAGAAAGCATATTGGCCGTTCAGGAGCGATTCGCTGCCGCTCGAGCCGCAGGCGATCGACGAAGTGACCGTGAAAGTGTCTTGGGGACTAGTGATTCCGTTCGCGGAGGCGGTAATCTGCGTTGTGCCTTGACTGATGCCACTGGCGAGCCCGCTGCTATTTATGGTGGCGACATTTGTGGCGCTGCTGGCCCAGGTGAACGTAACTCCACTCATGACGTTTCCGCTGCCGTCTTTGGCCGTCGCCGTGAACTGCTGTGTCCCTCCCATCCCAGTGGAAGGCGATGAAGGCGAAATCGAGATTGTAGCAATTGTCGGAATGTTGATCGTTGTGGAGTCGCTTGTGGATGCGGCCGATGCAGTACCGCCGCCGGATACACTTACCTGGTTCACTTGGGGCGAGGTCGCCGTTGGCGACACGTTCACGGTTACCGTGAGCGCAGGATAGCTCTTACCACTAGTCAGGGTATCGCTGCGATCGCAGGTGTTCGCTCCTCCAGTGCCTGGGCAGGTCCAGCCAGCCCCCGACATGGAGACCAGGGTCTCGCCTGACGGCACTGCTTCCGTGACCGTTGCCTTCGCGTTGGTGGCCCCCGCAGAAACCCCGTTACTGACAGTGACCGAGTAAGTAGCCCCTTGCAGACCAGCGTTGAAGTTGCCGGTGTGCGTCTTGGCTATGCTCAGTATTGGTGCCGCCACGGTGACCGTAGGAGTGGAGTTCACAGATGCGGACGTTCCTCCGCCCGATAAGTTCAGGGCGATACTCACCGGCGTGCCGTTTGCCGATGTCACATTTCCGGTGACGCTGATTGGCGGAAAGGCCTGCCCGGCAGCAACGGAGTTAGCGTAAGTGCAAGTCGTGGTCGCTATCGTGCACGTCCAGTTTGTTCCAGAGATTGCCGTGACAGTGAAGCCCGAAGGAGGATCCACTACGGTTACGGTGCCGGTTGTCGCGGCGGTTCCACTGTTGGTTACCTGGATCGCGTAAGCTGCGTTTTGTTGACCGCTACTGAAATTACCTTGGGTTGCGACCACGGCCGCCAGCGCGGGAGAACCCGATTGGCCACCATTGCCACTGTAGCCTCCGCTGCAGCCAGCCAGAATCAAAGGAATCGATAAGGGAAGATACAGGTAGACGGCGCACTTCCGAACTACGGCGAGCAGATAGCTGGGAATCATGCTTCCTCCGTCAGGCGGTATTTCAAATCGTTTTGTGCAACGAACCCTGTGGCTTACTGCCGGGAAGCAGACCGGCCACGTGTAAGACTACTTAGTAGGGCATTTGAAAGACGTCAACGGATCTAGTTCGAGACTGCATCTGAACAGGTAATTTCCTGCAAAGGCGTGTGTTAGGGAGACTTCTGAACTCCTGTGCTACAATCCGTGGGAAACCTATCCAGGTAGCATAAATGGACCCCTCCCTACCCAAGCCCAGGGCGGCCCGTTTTGGTTTGTTCGAGGCCGATTTCGAGCAGCGCGTCCTCACCAAGGGTGGCCTGCGGATCAAAATTCAGGAGCAGCCATTCCAAGTATTGGCCATGCTACTGGAGCGCTCGGGGGAATTGGTAACGCGGGAGGAAATCCGACAACGGCTGTGGGCGGCAGACACATTCGTTGAATTTGACGACGGCCTCAACACGGCGATCAAGAAGCTGCGCGCATCACTCAATGATTCCGCCGACAACCCGCGCTTCATCGAAACCATCCCACGCCGGGGCTACCGCTTTCTTGCCCCTGTCACAATTCAAGTCTCTGTTCGCCAGACCGAGACTGCCGATGCGAAACGGAATGCACCATCCGACGTTGAGACGCCTGCGGCGACCAAAGACATCGCATTGGCTGGAACGAGTTCCGGAATTGCGTCGAGCGCATCCCCTGAAGCACGACATTGGGCCCGAAGGTGGCAGGTCATCGCGGTTGTAACTCTGGCGCTGTGCGCCGCTGCGCTGTTCAGCTTCCTGATCAAGGCCCAGATGTTCCCGGGGCGTCCGATTGCGCGCGAAAGAGCCACTCTGATCGTCATACCCCTTGATAATTTGAGCGGCGACCCGCAACAGGAGTATTTCAGCGACGGCTTCACTGAAGAAATCAGCACTCAACTCGCTCTGCTAGACCCTGATCGATTGGGAGTCATCGGGCGCGTGACCGCGATGAGGTACAAGCGCAGTGGCAAAGACATCGCGCAAATCGCAACGGAAATACCAGTTCAGTACGTCCTGGAAGGAAGCGTACGGCGGGACCAGGCGCGGCTTCGCGTCACGGTCCAACTTATTGAAGTGGCCCACCAGACACACGTCTGGGCGGAGGAATATGACCGGGACCTGGGTGACTCTCTGGACCTGCAGCGCGAAATTGCTACGGCTGTTGCCCGGCAGATCAAACTTAAACTTACACCGGAAAAAGAACAGAACCTGGCCTTGGGTTCGCCTCGAACTGCTGAGGCCCACGACGCCTACCTCAAAGGGCTTTATGAATGGAACAAAAGAACCGAAGAGGGCTTCCACAGCGCGGTCAAGTACTTTGAAGAAGTGTTGCAGATTCAGCCGGACTATGCCCCGGCTTATGCCGGGCTCGCCAATTCCTACAACCTTCTAGGGCAGTACGGATTCGCCCGACAGGGCGAGGCATACCCGAAAGCAAAGGCTTACGCGCAAAAGGCGATTCAGTTCGATAGCACGCTGGCGGAGGCCTACACGGCGCTGGCCGATGTGGAGATCAAATACGATCGAGACTGGCAAAGTGGCGAGCGCGACTTTGTCCGGGCTATCCAGCTGAATCCAAACTACGCTACGGCTCACCTCTGGTATGCCGAGGACTACCTGACATTCGCAGGCAAACTCGAGCAAGCAGTGGAGGAGGTGAAGAAAGCGCAGGAGATCGAACCTCTGTCGCCAATCGTCGGAGCGGTCGTCGCGGAGACCCTTGTTCTCGCACGTGACAACGATCAAGCAATCCAGAAGGCCAAGAGCGTCCTGGAGCTGGAGCCCGCGTTTGTTATCGCTCGCGACCGACTCGGCTGGGCTTACGAGCAAAAAGGCATGTTTCCCGAAGCAATCGCTGAATACCAAAAGGGTCTCGAAAGCGCGCATGGCAGCCTCGCCAACGGACTGAAGGTCAACCTCGCGCACGCATACGCAGTGTCTGGAAACAAGCCTGAGGCGCGAAAGATCCTTTCCGAGATGCTCGCGGAATCTCGCTCACAATACATATCGCCCTGCGCGATTGCGGTTATTTACGCTGGGCTCGACGAAAAAGACTCGGCACTGGAATTGTTGCAACGATGCAGTCAAATGGAGAATCTGCCAAATCTTCGAGTTGATCCGAGATTTGATTCACTGCGGACGGAGAGAAGATTCCAAGAACTACTCCGCAAGGCGGGACCAAACTGAAGCGCGGGCGGGATGTTGACCTAATGGCCCCGGGCTTCGCTTGAAATGCCGGGCAACCATCTCAAAACCTGTAGGTTGGCGAGTAGCTTGATAATCAGGATTTTTTGTGGCGCCGAAAACTCATAGCTCCGACCCAGCGGCTATAATTGAATGAAGAGACAGCGGTTCTGCAGTTCCCCGGCCGCTCAATGATGGAGCATTCGGCGGTTAACTTTAAGACGAACCGTTGCTTCGGCACCATTTAACCCCGAACAAGCTGCCTAAAACGGGCCTAGTTGGACGCCATGTTGGACTCAAAAAAGGAATAGCCCCGACTCACACTCTGCAGGGCCGGGGCCTTTCTCTTGCTACTGGCATGCTGAGATAGTCAAGAACCGAAGGGTTCGCTGCGAACTTCCCAGAAGGCCGATTGAATGAAGCCTCCATGCGGGATTTGACTTGGCGTGA
>DASSIO010000122.1:0-3036 GCA_035691825.1 Terriglobales bacterium
GAGAACCACGCAGTTCTCACGATAACTCCAAGTCGCTCTGGAGCGAGCGACCCAAAGGTGCTGTGCCGGCAGTGGCCATTAGGACAGTCCTAGATTCGTGAGGCTCGTGGAGCGAATGGTAGGGGTTGGAGAAAGTGGTCGCTCAACAGCAACACTATGGCCCGAGGTAATTTTTCCGCAGCAAACTGGGGCTACTCGAGGCGGCGCTTCAGCCTCTGCCCGTGAGAGCTCCCCAAAAGCTCTTCTTCTGCTGACGTAGGATTACAGGAGACTGTCCATCAGTTCCGGTCGCCTGCGGTTCGCCTAAAGGCAAAAACGCCTGTCCTTCAAAGCCGGACGGCTTTTTGCTCGCTTCTCCATCGATAGAGTCGGGCTCTGGGGAGTCCTGCGCGCTCTCGGCAAGCAGAGTGGCGACGAGCGTTAAACTTTCGATCTCCTCGCGGACACGCACCAAGTCCGCCTCTTTCCGATACAGGACTTCATATGGATCTTTCATCGGTGCTCCTGGAATATTTATTTAATTGGTTAGGGAGGTTAAGAACTCAAGGAAAGTGTCCCTCAACGCAGAAGAATTCTCCGAAAGTTCTCCCGGATGCAAAATCAGGCATCCGCGAAGAAATGTAAATTCCCTAAAAGTTGTATTCCGGCTGAATTCCTTTGGAAATGCTGAGGATCGCAAAAAGTAATAGCCGAACAGACAAGGTTCGACGGAAACCGGTGACAAATCAAGGCGAAATATTTGCGCTTGCGTCAACTTGTGTCTGTGTTATACAAAAAACGCCGGCACCAAATGAATGTCAACCGCCGAGAATTTCTAGGCTCCCTCGCCATCGCCGGAATCGCAGCGCAATTGCAGGCAACATCTCGTCCCGGATTTCTGGCCTTCTCAACCCTCGGCTGCCCCAAATGGAGCTGGCCGCAAGTTCTTGATTTTGCGTCGGCCCACGGGTTCTCTGGCATCGAACTGCGTGGCCTCATGGGACAGCTGGATCTTCCATCACTTCCGGAATTCGCCCCCGACAAGATTAGCCAGCGGCGCGCTGAGTTGGCTCAGCACAATTTGAAGATCGCATGCGTGAGCAGCTCGGCGGAGATGCATCACGCAGACGCGTCACGGGCAAAACAGCTCGAGGATGCCCGACGATTCATCGATCTGGCGCACGCACTCGGCGCTCCGAATGTACGCGTTTTCGGAAACAAGCTTGAGGATCCACGAGCAGAAACCATAGCCAGGATAGCCGCTGGAATGCGAGAGCTGGCTCAATACGCCGAGCCCAAGAACGTGACCGTGATATTGGAATCGCACGGAGACTTTACCAATTCCGCTGTCCTCAAGGAAATTCTGACTAAAGCGAATTCAGCTCATGCCGCTTTGCTGTGGGACGCCCATCACACCTTTGCGGATGGGCACGAGGATCCCGAGTTCACGTGGCGGGAGCTCGGACCATGGATCCGGTACACCCACCTCAAAGATTCCCGCATGGTGAACGGAGAACGCCATTACGTCCTTACCGGCAAAGGCGACGTACCCGTAAAACGGCAAATCGAGATATTGTGGAAAGCCGGATACAGCGGATACCTCTGCTTCGAGTGGGAGAAGCTGTGGCATCCCGACCTGGAAGAGCCGGAAGTCGCATTCGCCGATTATGCGCAAGTTGCCGCCGGCTACTTATCCAGCAAACATTAACTTGTAAGCACCATGAAATCTGTTAGGACTTCGCTTGAATTGCCGCCAGTTCACGCGGAACGTCTAGTCAAAAAGCTTGTTCTGCAACAGCAAAAGCGAGTATCACGTCCTGTCGTGACTCCCATCACAGACCCACTGCCTCAACTTCCCTATAGTTGCGAGTCGGGAACTTACCGTGGAGCCCGCCTATAAACTCAGTCGCCGAAAGTTCCTTCGGGCGGCCTTGGTCGCCGCTGCGGCTAGCGGCGCGGGTATTGCGTGCAGCGGGCCAAAATCTCCCTGGGGCTTTCTGACCATCGACGAGGCAAGAACACTGGCTGCAGCCTGCGACCAAATCATCCCGCCGGATGGTGATGCTGGCGCTTCATGGGCAGGCGTCGTGAATTACATCGACCGCCAGCTTTGCGGACATTTTCAAGATCTTCAGGATTCATATCGGCTGGGGGTCGCTGCAATGAATAAGAGCAGCCGCGCCCTTTACGCCAGCGACTTCGCTTTCCTTCCTGAGACGAAGCAAATCGACCTCCTCGCAAAAATGGAGTCGGGAAATGTTCCGCCACAAGCATGGCAGAAGATTTCCCCAAAAGAATTCTTTTCCATGCTGGTGGACCACACGATGCAGGGGTTTTACGGCGACCCGCGTCATGGCGGGAACCGCGAAGGTGTTTCTTGGAAGATGGTGAATCTTTCGTATCCGCCCATTCGCGGCCGCCTGCCTTACGAGGAAAAGAATTCGAAGGCAACAGCTAAGGTGCACGTCGAAAAGACGGCCTGATGGCACTCAAACATGTCAATGCGGTGATTGTTGGCGCGGGCGCTGGCGGAGGAATTGTTGCGAAGGAGCTTGCGACTGCCGGGCTTAGCGTCGTATTGCTCGAACGCGGCCGATGGCAGACGGCTTTCGATTGCCGCAAAGACGATCTGCGCAATCAGCGCACGACTGTGCTCGGAAATGGCTTCGGCCCGGACGACGGACGTAATCCACGAGTGTTCGTCGATTTAGAAGGACGGGAGCAAATCGTCAAGCCTAGTAACAACAGCTACAACAACAATGCTGCCTGCGTTGGCGGCGGCACGTTCAGCTACGGAGCCATGGCGTGGCGCTTCATGGAGCAGGACTTTCGCATGCGCTCGACGTACGGCGCCGTCGAAGGCAGCACGCTGGAAGACTGGCCGATCAGTTATTCGGACCTCGAGCCTTATTACGAAAAGGCGGAGTGGGAAATAGGAGTCTCAGGCGATGATTCTACGAATGTTTTTCGCGCGTCACGTCGGCGACCTCTGCCCATGCCGCCGCTCCCACCCAACCGCGAGTATCAGATACTAAAGCCCGCGGCGCTGCGCCTAGG
>DASSIO010000123.1:0-6776 GCA_035691825.1 Terriglobales bacterium
AACGTTGAAACAAACATGCTTTGAGAGTCAGTCGCCCAAAAAAATTCAAGGAGGTCGGAGTAACCATTTACGGTAATAGTTCTCCTCGGCCCACCCGACAGCGGCAGCAGCCTGATTTGATTTCCGTGTTTTTTCACGATACCGATCTTCGAGCCGTCGGGCGAGAGTTGCCACCAATAATCGAAGCCGATGTCAGCGTTGCTGCCAGTCTCAAGCGGAATCCGTAACAGTTCCTTTCCTGCACCGCCGAGTGGGTCAAATGCAACGACCACCAATTCGTCCTTTTCGGCATTCGGCTGCCCGAAAACACAAACGTTTGCGGTTTTGTCCGAACATGAGAACAGTACAAACCCTCCTGTATTAAATAACAGCCGAGCGGCGCCGCTCTTCGAGTCAACGCGATACAAACCCATCTTGCGCGAATCGAGGGGTTCACCTTCCAGAAGAATTCCGGTTCTGTCAGGGTCAAGCGCGGCCAAATAGAAATTTGTGTTCACGGAGGGCGTAACAACTTGAGCAGTACTACCCGGATCTATCGCCTGGCGGTACATCACGCGGTTCGAGGGGCGCTCCGACGAAAAGAGGACTTCGCGGGAGTCCGGCGTCCATGCCGACGGAAGATTGTAGTTATCGTCTAGCGTTAATCGTCGGGTGTTTACGAGATGGTTCCCAGTATTGGCAAAATCCCCAAGAAAAACAGAAGCGTGACTATTGGTTCTTAAAAAAGCCAGTTGCTTGCCGCCTGCCGTAGAACTAAAGCTGTGAACGGAAAATCCCGACCAATCCGTCAGCTGGCGCGCTTTGCCCTGGGGAGTTCCGTTCTGGGCGTTGACGGGTAGTTCCCACAAATTATCGGATTCAGACGAGCCGCGTTCCGTATTCCTTGAATAAATGAAGCGTCCCGCGGACGTCCATGTGAATGAGCTCAAATGATTGTCCTGGAGGATAGTCGTAGTGGCTGCCCCGCCGAGGTCGCAGCTTTCAACCATAACCTGGCCATGATCCCCTTTAACACGTCTATAGAGGTACGCAATCCGATTGCCGGCCGGCGACCATGCGATCTCTTCAATCGTGGCCCGGTTCTCAGCTGTAAAAATTTTGTGTGGAGACTCTCCATTCGCGCCCATTATCCAAATTTCCCGCGCCCCGACGGCTGCTCGGAGCCTTTCATACGCGACCTTGCGACCATCGGGTGAGAGGGTCGCGCCGCCGAACATATCCTCTACTTCAGCAAGCTTCTGCGGCGCCTCGCTTTCCACTCGCGCAATCGACCAGACGGTCGAAAGTGTGCCTGAAGTTTGGACAGAAGCCACGAATCGTTCGGAATCCGGATACCAGCTCCCGAAGGTCCAGGAAGCGTTTCCCTGTTCAATGCCGGCGGGCAGTGCAACAGTTTTCACTCCGCCCGTCGCGATGACCTGCACATGGATGCCTTGAGGGTCGGCATACCCCAAGTATTTTCCATCGGGAGAAATCGCAGCGTTAAAAACCGGGGAATCCTGAGCGTTGGCCGTGAGTCTTTGCTGATTAAATTGGGGCAGCAGCTCGGAATGCCGCGGAAACAGCCACGTAGCAATCGCAGTGCCGACGAGTGCCAGCACAACAAGCAGCGCGGCAGTGATGCTGTTCTTATGCCGGCGCACGAATTTACCAGCGCGATACGCGAACGCATCCGGTAGCGCGCTGATGGGCTCATGCCTCAAGTACCGCTGCAGGTCGTCAGCAAATGCCTGAATCGAAGCATAGCGCTCTCGCGGATGCTTTTTCAGGGCCTTTGCGACAATCGTGTCGAGGTCCCCGCGCAGCAATCGCGCCAATTTGTCGGCCGAGGTGGCTCGTCTCTCGGCGTTCGCGGCCGCAGTCTCTTCCCTTGTCTGTGGTGCAGATACGATGTCCGAAGGTCGCGGGGGTTCGGTCTCAAGGATGGCTTTGATTAGACTCGCCGGCGTGCGGGGGCCCGTGCCTGCTGGATGTTGCCCCGTTAGGAGAACATACAGGAGCACGCCTGAGGCATAGACATCCGTGGCGGACGTCACGGGCTCGCCCTTCAGCTGCTCGGGAGCGGCATATTCGGGTGTCAGCGCCCTCCCACCTTCGAGTGTAAGTGGCGCCTCCCCGCTCTGCCCCTCGCCTGTCAGCAGCTTGGCAATTCCAAAGTCGAGAAGCTTCGCCTGACCATCAGCTCCCACTAGAATGTTCGAGGGTTTCAGGTCACGGTGCACGATCAGGTTCGCGTGCGCCTGCGCTACGGCTCCCAAAACATCGAGGAATAGCCGGACGCGCGCTCTGACGTCCAGCTTGTTCTGGTCACAGTAGAGATCGATGTGGACGCCCTCGACATACTCGAGGACAAGAAAGGGCTGGCCCGTCAAGGAAACACCGGCGTCAATCAATTCCGCGATGTGGGGATGTGTCAGACGGCCCAGAATGCGGCCCTCGCGCTTGAATCGCTCTTCGCCACCCTTCCCCATCAGCGCGAAATTGAGTACCTTCACGGCCACGCGCCGCTCAAATCTTCCATCGCTGCGTTCCGCAAGCCAGACCGTCCCCATTCCCCCATGACCAATTTGCGAGACGAGAGTGTAGACACCCAGGATTTGGCCAGCCAGCCCAGGCCCCTCCGGTAATTCCAAAGCACTCGCTTCGAGAAAACCTTCCTCGGAAAGCACGTGGTGCTCACGGAGCAGTATCTCCAGCTGATACGCTAGAGTCGGGTTCTTACTTTGCAGGGAGGATAGCCAGGTCACCCGCTCGAAGTCTGTCATTTCCAGCGCTTCGTCGAGGTGCGGGCTAAGAGCCTGCCATTGATCGGGGCTTAGCTTGGACATCATGCTTTAGACTGGCAAATCAGCCCGAATATTCCGATGGAGATAGATGCGCGCTTTTTCCCACCTTCGCTGCACCGTACGTTCCGACATGTTCTCCAGGGCAGCGATTTCGGCGAACGATAAACCGCAGAAAAATTTCAGGTCGACCAATTCAGCGAGCTTAGGCTCAACTTTCGCCAGCTGATCCAGGGCGTCGCTGATCGCCGTAAGTTCTTTGGCGTCAACTGGATGTTCGCCTATGTCGGTCTTGAGAGAGGTAATCTGGAATTCACCGCCGCGCTTGATCGCATTGCGGCTCCGGGCGTGGTCAATGATCAGTCCGCGCATTACGCGCGCCGCATACCCCATAAACCGCGGCCGGTCGGGAAACTGGTTTCCTTCACGAGCGGCAATATCGAGATAGGCCTCGTGCAGCAGCGTTGTGACGCTCAGGCTAGCCGGGGCTCCGAATCGAGCCAGTTCGCGCTTCGCCAGCCGATGCAGCTCCGAGTACAAAGTGCTGAAAAGCGTGTCGGCGGCTTCGCTATCGCCCTTTTCAGCCGCCCCGATAAGGGCGGAAATTGTCGACCCCACGCGGCGTCCTCCTGCCGGCGAATCGCCCCGAGTTGCCTCTAGGGTCTCACAATCATAAATGGCTACCAAGGCATTCCTCTCGTCCGAATACGGCATCGGATATCTGCGGTACTTCTGTAGGAATAGACGGATCAAAGCCCATATTGGAGTTCTGAAAATGCTGAAGCGTTACATGAAATGATCGGTAGTCGCCCAGGCAGACCTGGTAGTCCGGCGATGGGGTCTTTGTTCAATATCCGATAACCAAAATCATCGGTTCTGGTTTCAAAGCGAGTGCTCCCTTGCGTAGCTGACGAACCGGATTGCAGGGGAGATAAAGCCCGGGGTGTTTTCTTCCGATATCTCAACATGCAGTCCGAGAACTCGTAGCGGGATCTTGGCCCAAACAAGCGTTTGTGGCGTTCGAAGCCGACCCTGGAGTTCATAATCGCGACCCGGGTAAATGAAACTTGTCGGCCATTGCAACGTCAATCTTTTTAGCGAAATTGGAGGAACCCGGCGAAGAATTTCAGCTGATTCTGTTTTCTGACGTTTTTTGGGGTGAACCGCCTCTCATCACGTCGAGGCATCTCGCCCGGATTTGACGAGAAAATCCACATCGCGTACTGGGAGGATCGTCAGATGAACGCTCTGGCACAGAACCTTAAATTCGCCGCACGGCAGCTAAGGCGCAATCCCGGTTTTACAGCGACGGTCATCATTACCCTGGCGCTCTCTATCGGCGCAAATACCGCGATCTTTTCCATCCTCAATGCGCTTCTTCTCAAGAGTTTGCCCTACTCTCACCCCGAACGCATGGGCACGATTTACACGCAGATTCTTGGGTCCGGCGCCTTCGACGAACGCCACAATCTGGATGGCGAGCAGTGGGAGCTCCTGCGCGACAACGTCCCAGCCTTGATCTCCGCGATATCCAGCCCGAGATCTTCCGGTCTCAATCTCGGATGGGGCTCTCAGGGGCTCTATCTACACGCGGGGCGCGTCTCCGCGCACTACTTCGATGTCCTCGCCACTCAGCCCTTCCTGGGCCGCAACTTCACGGACGACGAGGATCGTCCCCGCGGGCCCAAAGCAGCTATTTTGAGTTACACCTTGTGGCGCAACGCCTTCCACTCGAATGCCCAGATTCTCGGCCAGACCATTCTTTTGAAGGGTGAGCCGTACACGATCATCGGCGTTCTGCCACAAGATTCAACGACTCCTTCGAACGCCGACTTGTACATCGCCCTCCAGGCCGGCCGCGACGGCGAAGGCCGCGGCACAAATTTTGCGACCATCACCAGGCTGCGAGATGGCGCGACCTGGCAGGAAGCCGATGCACAGATCAACCGTGCGTGGGCTCTTCGTTCCGGGCGCTATGAACTAAAGGACCATCCAGGCGCACAAATAATCTATCATTCTGTCCCGCTTCAAAAAGGTCTGACTGCTTCGCTGCGCCCTCAGGTTATGGGCCTTATGCTCTCCGCAGGCTTCATTTTGTTGATTGCTTGCGCCAACATCGCCGGCCTGACGTTGGTCCGCATGCTGCGCCGCACTTCCGAGATTGCTACACGGCTTTCTCTCGGCGCTTCGTCTTGGCAAATCCAGAAACAGTTTTGGGTGGAGAACCTGCTGCTGGGACTCCTTGGAGGAGTCGCGGGAGTGGGGGTCGGCTTCGTCGCGCTTCGCGGTCTTTTGTTGCTCTTGCCTGAGCATTTTCTCCCTGTAGCGCAAGTCTCGCTCGACTCCCGCGTTCTGTCTTTTGCCGTCTGCGTCTCGATTTTTACAAGTGTCCTGTTCGGCATGCTCCCCGTGCTCACGGCTCGCAGGGTTGATCTGCGCTCCTCGATGGCCACCCGCGGGATCGCCAGGGGCGGCAGCATTCTCCTTCGGCAATTGCTTATCGCCGGTGAAGTGGCCCTCACCGTCGTGATTCTCGCAGCATCCGGCCTCCTGATTCGCACACTCGTTCACTTGGAAACGCTACCCAAGGGCTTCAATCCCGATGGTTTGATGACCGCCAAAGCTTCGCTCGACGACGTGCGTTTTCACGATCCCGCCGCTTTCCAAAAACTCCTCGAGCAGAGCACCGCTGCCATGCTGCGAATTCCCGGTGTGCAAAACGCGGCCGTCGGCCAAAGTCTCCCCTATGAACGGTCCGTGATTGATGGCTCGCTTGAGATCAGCGACGGAAAAGAAGCTGGAGAACACGTCAAGACCTATCAGGTCTACATTACGCCTGGCTATTTCGAAACGCTCCAGATTCCGCTAGTTCTAGGCCGCTCTTTTACGGAGGCGGACCGCTCGAACACGGAGCGCGTGGCTATCGTCAACCGTGCCTTCATGCGCAGGACATTTCATGGAGAGAATCCCGTCGGCCGTCACGTGGACAAAAACGCGATGATCGTCGGCGTCGTCGACGATGTGCCCGTTGCGCGAGGTCTGGATGATGCGGCGCCTCTTGCGGGTGAGCCGACCCTGTACGTTCCAGCCACGCAAGTTGATGCGCAGTCGCTGGCGCTTAGCCACATGTGGTTCCAGCCAAGCTGGATCGTCCGGACATCCACGCAGGGGGCAGGCACAGTGGATGAAATTACCGCGCTTATGCAGCGCTCGCTCGCCAGTGTCGATCCCAGACTGCCTTTCTCAGGCTTCTACAGCATGCGTGACCTCCTGGTTAAGACTCTGGCGACGCAGCGCGTCGAGGTGGCGTTACTTGGCTCCATGGCCGCTCTCGCTTTACTGCTCAGCGCTGTCGGCATTTTCTCTTTGGTGGCCAACCTCGTTGCCCAGCGCACGCGGGAAATCGGCATTCGCATGGCACTTGGCTCAACCATCGGTCGCGCCATGGTACATGTCGGCCGTTCCGGTGCAGGTGCTTCCGCGATTGGTCTGTTGCTCGGGCTCATCCTCTGCGGCGGGGTCCTGGGAGCAATGCGAAGCGTTGTTTACGGCGTCGCCGTCTACGACACCGCCACGATCTCCTCCGTCGTACTTCTGCTTCTATTGGTAACGCTCGTTGCCGTTTTCGTGCCAGCGTTGCGCATCGCACGAATCGATCCCGCAAGAACCCTGCGAGAAGAATGATCGACGCGATAGTTCATCGGAACTCAGCCAGCAGGCCCTCCATTCTGCCAGCAAAATCCAACCTGGAGGGTCGGGCACTGCCCTGGTAAACGCGGAAACGGGAGAACTGGAATATCGGTATCGGAACCTGGCAAGTAGGCCTGCCAGGACTTGATTGCAAGCGAACTCGATCCCCTCATAGCAAGTCCTCATCCGGGCAAGGCAGCGTGACACTGGGCAGAGTACTCGAGCTTCGCTTCGAGTAGCAGCGCCCATAAACTTCTCCGAAAGCAATACTCCTTGACCGGGTCGGCATATACTTCCAGGCCA
>DASSIO010000124.1:0-7313 GCA_035691825.1 Terriglobales bacterium
AGTGCCGCATGGTTCGATTACGACAAAGACGGCAGGCTGGATTTGGTCATCGCAAATTATGTCGCATGGTCACCCGAGCGCAATTTTTGGTGCGGTGATCATGCACCTGGTATGCGGAGTTACTGCCATCCCGATGATTTCGAGGGAACTCCGCCCGTGCTATTTCACAACAACGGTGATGGAACGTTCACCGACGTGAGTAAGCCGTCGAGAATAGGACTCAAGCCGGGCAACGGCCTCGGTGTGGTGACTTTCGACTATGACAACGATGGATGGCAGGATGTTTTTATTGCAAACGATTCGATGCCCAATTTTTTGTTTCACAATAATCGCGATGGGTCGTTTAGCGAAGTCGGGTATGAGAGTGGTGTGGCGGTCAGCATGGATGGACTACCCGAAGCGGGCATGGGCGCGGACGCCGGGGACATCAGGGGAAGCGGACGACTGGATCTTGTGGTAACTCACCTGGATTCCCAGCTCGCGAGGCTGTATCAAAATTTGGGGAGCCAGCTCTTTGACGATGTCACGCTCCGATCCAAGATCGGCTACGCCACATATCACCTGAGCGAGTTCGGAACGCGATTCATGGACTACGACAACGACGGGGCTCTTGATCTTTTCATGGCCTGCGGCCATGTGCTGGACAACGTTCACCTGTACAAGAGCGACGTCTACTATCCGGAGCCGAAGCTGATGTTTCGCAACATGGGGCGCGGCATCTTCGAGAATGTGAGTAACCAGCTCGGGCCGGAGTTTCAATTGCCGCGAGTAAGCCGTGGAGTCGCCGTCGGTGATTTCGACAATGACGGCGACCTGGACATCCTGGTGAACAACAATGGCCAGCCGCCGCAACTTCTCCGTAATGATGGTGGCAATGCCAATCATTGGCTGGAGATGCTGCTGATTGGAACAAATTCGAACAGGGATGCCATAGGCGCGCGAGTAAAAGTCTTTGCAGGAAACCTGGCGCTTGAGGATGAAAGGAAAGGAGGCATGAGTTATCAGTCGGCACAAGACCCACGCTTGCATTTTGGTCTTGGGGATCGCTCGAAGGTGGACAAGGTGGAGGTACATTGGCCCAGCGGGACGTCGACAAAGCTCTCCGACATTCAGTGCGACCAGATCATCGCGATCAAGGAAGGGGAGGGGCTAGTCGATCGCCCGTTCCCGCGCGTACGTTTTAAGTGACCGCGGAGCAGGGCTTCCGGTGGTCCTGTTGCTTTGGGTCTACAGCTGGCGGGGAAGAGAAACTTCAAGGCCGCCCGGGAGGCTTCCAAAAAATCGCTGACAAAGTTGTTGACAGGGTTGGAGGGCTATGGTAGCTTGCGCGAAATCAAGGGTACGATATCGTATACCAAAAGAAACTCCTGAGTCGATTGCGGCAAAAACGGTCTTCTTAGGGTTCCTGGGTACGCTGTCGGCAGTCCTGGGGTGCATGTAAGAAGTACAGCTTAACGTCGAGGGCAAGAGGTCCGGAGTGCGTTCCGTTTGGAAGGTTTTTGACGGCTAGAGCGCATTTTTACGGAGCGTCTTGCAAGCGCTTGCAGAAGGATATTGTCAGGGTGCGCTTTGCGGTAGGGGTTCGAATCATTG
This sequence comes from Terriglobales bacterium, assembly GCA_035691825.1. GTDB lineage: Bacteria > Acidobacteriota > Terriglobia > Terriglobales > Acidobacteriaceae > Gp1-AA122. Next base: position 1,594 of record DASSIO010000124.1, read on the forward strand.
TCTTAGGCTGGCACGCTAGAAATTATGGGATTTAGAACGAATAAGGAGGATTTATGACGAGGAGTTTTGCTCAACCTCTACTCCGAAGCGGTCTAGTTCTGGCATTAGCCGTGTTTGGCTTGTGCGTTCAACAGAGCAGAGGGCAGATAACCGGTCAGGGAACTATCGCTGTCAGAGTTCTCGATCCCAGCGGCGCGTCGGTCCCAGACGCGAATCTGACGCTGCTGGATCTTGCTTCGAACCGGACGCGGACCGGCGTCACAGAGTCATCCGGCACCTATACCTTTGTGGCTCTGCCCATCGGACTCTATAAACTGACAGTGTCCAAATCGGGATTCCAGAACCAAGTCCTGGAGTCGGTTGTCGTGCAGGCAACTCGGACGACGGATCTCACGGTCAGCCTGACGGTTGGGGCGCAGACCATGCAAGTAACTGTGAGCGAGCAGGCGCCGGTAGTAGAGAGGACCTCCAATGCGATCACCGGCAACATCGACCTCGTGCAGATCGAGCAATTGCCATTGGGCGGGCGAGACATTTCACAGATGTCGCGAATCGTGCCGGGGGCGGTTACGAACGTAGGGGCAGGCGCGACGACGTGGGACGGCATGCCGCTGGCGGCGACCGGGAACAATATTGACGGTGTTGTGGCGACAACGAGCCGCATGAAATTCGGCGGCGCTTCTCAACCCTTGGTGCAGGCTCGCGTTGAGGACATGGAAGAAATGACGGTCCAGACGGACCAACTGAATTCGAATACAGGCTACGGACAATCGGATTTTCAAGTGAATTTCGTCACGCGGCGCGGAACTAACAGCTTTCACGGGCGATTTTTTGAAGATCACCGCAACTCCGCGCTGAACGCAAATTCCTGGGTGAACGACGCGCGCGGACAGGAGAAGACCCCATTCCATCTCAATGATTTTGGCGGCAGCGTAGGCGGGCCGATCATCAAGGACAAATTGATGTTCTTTGCAAGTTTTGCCATGTCCAAGCAGCCGGGGGCGTTCACAACGTCGGGCACACAGTTTCCGACCCTTCAGGCGCAAAACGGGAATTTTACATGGATCGACGGGACAGGCGCTTCGCATACGATTAACCTGTTTACGGACATTGCCCAGCCGAACGGATTGCCCACCACGGTGAATCAGGTAAATCATAACGTCCAGAACACAGGTCTATTCGACAGAATTGACGCATCGCTCGCTGACGGGACGGTTACGCCAAACGTCACATTTCCGTACGTCGCTTCGATCAGTTGGCTGAACCAATCGCCGATTACCCGATACTTCCCCACGGTGCGGCTGGACTATAACATTCGAGACAATCTGCGGATGTTTTTCTCCTGGAATATGACGACATACAATCAGCCGAATTCGCTAGCTCCGCCGTATCCAGGCAGTACGTTTCAGGACTTTTCCGGTTCGGCGCAGAACCGGTACTTCACGGCATCTCTTGGATTCGACTGGACGATTGCTCCATCACTAATCAATCAGTTCCGCGGGGGATATCTTTATAATCGTTCCCTGAATCCGTGGGGCGCGAAGCCACTTTGGGAGACTTCGCCGGAGATCGACTGGCCGGATTCGGTGGGGAATTCCGGACAAACGTTCCCCCAGGTGCCTATCTCGACGTTCTATCCGCTGTACAATTTTGCTGACAACGTTTCGTGGCAGAAGGGCAAACACACGGTTAACTTCGGATTTTCGTACTATCGCGAACAAGACCACTACAACAACGCGCCGGCCGGTTTCCCCTTCGACCATATCGGACTTGTCGCCGACGACCCGGCCACGACAGCGATTGAAAACTACTTTGCGACAAATTTCCCGACGACCGCAACCTCGACAGATCGTTCGAACGCGGAAGACCTCTACGCAACATTGACGGGCAGGATCGCCAACGTGGATGCCGGTGGCGCAGGCTTCCCGCTCGATGTGAAGACGGGGCAGTACGCCACTAAGATGAGCGGATACAATCTCAATGAACTGCAGTCTGCCTGGGGCCTGTTCTTCCAGGATGCGTGGCGGTGGAAACCTACTCTGACCGTTAACTTTGGGATGCGCTGGGACTTCACGGGAGACGACCACGATCTCACAGGGGCGTATCACAGCGCCGATCCAGTGGGAATCTGGGGACCATCCGGAGTGAACAATATTTTCAAGCCTGGCGTATTGACGAGCGATCCTAATGGTTTGAACCCAACTTATAACGCCAGAGTGCACGTCTACAATCCGTGGAACGTCAGCCCGCAGCCTTCGATTGGTATCGCATGGAACCCCAGCTATACCGAGGGGCTCAAGGGGAGGCTGTTAGGGGGTGGCAAGACTGTGATTCGCGCCGGCTTCGCGCTGCGCCGCTTCACGGAGCCCTACCAGTTCTTCTGGAACTCCGCATCCAACGCGGGGTACGCGTTCTATCAGGCGTTTAATCTGAACCCGATCACGCCCGGTGGCACGCTGCCGCCGGCCGGCGGGTATTACGCAGGGAGCTATGCGCTAGGAGATACGCAGCCAGCTCCCTACTTGCTGAGTCCGCCGACCTATCAAAAGGTGATACCAGAATCCAATGAGACATTCTTCGGCTATTGGAGCGGGGTGAACGGCATCAACCCGAACATCCGGCAGCCGTATGTTGAATCCTGGAACTTGGGCATTCAGAGGCAGGTCGGCCCGAACAATGTAGTCGAAGTGCGCTACATGGGTAACCGTAGCGTGCACCAATGGGTCAAGCTGAATCCGAATGAAGTGAACATCTTCGAAAACGGATTCCTGAACGAATTCAAGCTGGCCAAACAAAACCTGGACATCAACCGAGCGAACGGCAAGGGCAACACGTTCGCGAATAACGGTTTGCCGGGCCAGTCGCCGCTGCCGATTCTGACGGCGGCATTCACGGACCCGGGCGGCCTGGTCTCCTCGCGTTTCACCAATGGCTCATTCGTCAACGACCTGGACAATGGCCGCGCAGGAGATTTCGCAAACACCCTGGCGGGATCATCGACTTATCTGTGCAACATGATTGGTGGCGCCAGCTTCTCGCCCTGCGGCACGAACCCCGGACATGGTTATCCGATCAACTTCTTCCAGGCGAATCCGTATAACGCCGGAAAAGCGACGGGTTACCTGACGGACGCCGGGTACGGCGACTATCACGCGCTGCAAGTGGATTGGCGCCAGCGGCCAACGCACGGACTGCAGCTCGACGTCAACTACACCTGGAGCCACACGCTCGGGGTGCAACCCGGCAATACCTGGACCGGAGCGTTTCGCCTCTTTTCCATGCGGGACTTGCGGCTGAGCTATGGGCCGACACTGTTTGACATTCGGCATACTTTCCACGCCAATGGAACCTATGACCTGCCGTTCGGCAAGGGCCAGGCACTGGCGAACCGGGGAGGCGTGCTCGATAAAATCGTCGGGCATTGGAACCTCGGGACAATCGTGACGTATCAGACCGGCATACCCGGGCAGTTGACCAGCGGGTTTGGAACTTTTAACACATCCGTTGGGACGCCCTTCGGAGATGCGTTGGGAGACGGGGGCGTGGTGTTCACAGGCACAACGCTTTCACAACTGCAGAATTCCGTCGGCGTTTATCACCCTGTAAGCAGTTCGCCGGTTACGTTTGCCAACGTGCTAGACCCGAGTCTGAAGGCGGGTATAAAGCCAAACACCACTCCCGGAATCATGGCGGGCAATCCCTGGATCTACAGCCCGCACCAGTTCTATCAAGACCTCGCAATCACCAAGAGCATCCCAATACGCGAGCGACTGCGATTCACCTGGCAGACGGAGTTCCTGAACGTGTGGAATCATCCTGTTTGGGGTACTCCGAACCTGAATATTAACAGCTCAAGTTTCGGACACGCGAACGTTATCCGGAATTCAGGGTTTGGCGTGACCGAACGGCAGATCGAGTTCCGAGCCAATATTGAATTCTAGAGTTTGACTGGCCCACACACCCCGGATCAGTCGCGCAGTCGCCGGCTCGTTGCAAGCCGGCGATTGCGCTTTTGAGGCGGTTGCCGGTCTTTGTGAGCAGTTGAAGGCAGAGTCTCGAAGGCCAGCCGAACTTCGCGTTTATTGGCGCCGAGTGTTTCCCTGTCCGCTATACTTCTCCTTAGTCCATGCCTTAAGCGGGCGCCGGATTCTGACCCGTAGGGAGCCCGCCAAAGACCATCGTCGTGGACGTGAGAAGAAGATGCTGTGTCCAAGCAGAGTGCGGATAGTAGGGATTGTCTTACTGAGTCTTGCGGTGTCCACATGCCTATGTGTCCTACCTGCCAAAGGACAAGATGCCGGCATGGATTCCGCAACTCTTGGCAGGCAAGATGCTTCATCCAATGACACTCAGGCCGAAGCAGAGTTTCAACGCGGCGTAGAGCTCACCCGTCAGGGCAAGTTCCAGGAAGCAATTCCTCATCTTCTGGCGGCCCGTGGCCGGGTCTCAAACGAGTTTGCTGCAAATTTCAATCTGGCTCTCTGCTACGTAGCCACCGACGAGAATCAATCGGCCATTCCTATATTGCGTTCCTTGGTAAACGCTAGGCACGCCACGGCGGGAGTCTTCAACCTTCTGGCTCAAGCGCTGGTCGGGGTGTCGCGGCCGGAGGAAGCGTTCGAAGCTTTTCAACGATCCGTGAGCCTGGATCCCAAGAACGAAAAACTCTACCTCTTGTTGGTCGACTCGAGTATGGACCGGCGCTCCTATGATTTTGGCCTGAAGGTCGCGGTGGTTGGTCTGCAGCACCTCCCCAAATCCGCGCGCTTGCATTACGAACGAGGCGTCCTGCTTTCTTTTATAGATCAGCCCGATGACGCGCGGCGGGATTTGAAATTAGCGAGCGAACTCGCCCCGGAAACAACCATTTCCTTTCTGGCGGAGGCACAAACGGGACTTCTTGACGCAAACATGCCGGCGGCGATTCTTGCCGCGCAGTCCGGCTTGCGAAAAGAACCCGAAAATTACGTTTTGCTTACGATTCTTGGGCAGGCACTTATTCGTGAGGGCGTGAGTCCAGGGCAGCCAGAGTTTCACGAAGCGCGGACGGCTCTCGAAAGGTCAACCGCGGCGCGTCCTGATTACGCGGTTTCCCAGCTCGCTCTTGGACAACTATATCTCCAGGACAACCGAATCAATGAAGCGATCACACACCTGGAAATCGCCCGTCGGCTTGCACCGGACAACCCTTCCGTCTATTCCCAGTTGGCAGCAGCCTACAGGCGGCGTGGAGATCTCGAAGGCGCCGAAAAGATGCTGACGGTGTTGGCAAGCCTCAATCGCGAGCAGGCCGCCAAATACAAGCTCGATCCACCGGATCACAAGGGAAGCTACATCGGGACGCGAAAACAGTAGTCGTGACAAACCGGATGACAGGCGTGTTCCCTTGATCGAGTTACGGGCCTGGGGACTGAACGCTAACCGCCGATTTTCAAGCTGGCTGCTTGAATTGAGCCACGATTTCGAAGTTCCTTGCGCTACGCGTTTGAATCGCGACTACATCTCCGTGGAGTCCAGAGAAACTGGCCGGCTGACCATTGACCGATACCGAGTCCAGCGCGTATTCGGTCGGCAGACGGAATTTGACGTGTATTTCAGCTGGAGCTCCCATTTTCGACAATCCCACATGCGCGATGACATTCTTTTTCAGCTGGGATGCTTGCATTCGTAGATCGACCGGTCCCCAGCGAGTGGGCGCTTGCTTAATCTTGATCTCTTTT
>DASSIO010000125.1:0-2019 GCA_035691825.1 Terriglobales bacterium
CGAAATAGATGTTGTTTTCCCAAAGGGTATCGTCAGCATCGATGAGCAGGTGCTGAGGATAACCATTGCCGGCAGTGTCGCTCGCCATCGTGAACCATGATAAATGTTGGGATAGCGGGCGCACATCGTGCGTCTTATGCCAGCGCCTGTTTTCGCTGACTAATCCGGATCAGGATTGACACCCAAACGCAAGGAGCCTAGCTTTACCGACATGGAACAGCAGGATTTCGCAGCGCTTTACTCCTTAAAGCGTGACGAGGAACTGCTAGCCCTGGCTGCCGACGAGTGCTCCCTCACAGCAGAAGCAAGAGCAGTTCTGACCAGTGAGCTTGCGCGGCGTAAACTTACGCCACTCCAGTCTAGGCGAGAGGTCACCCCAAGCTCGAAAAGAAAACGTTCGGATACGATCAATATGGATGAAAATCCTGCTTTTAACACCCCTGCGAAAATCTCTTACATTCTGCTCTTTGTATTCTGCTGGGGGACTTTTGTTGAATTGCTGACGGTTCTCATCAGGGAAGATAACCACTGGAAGCAGGAAATTGGTTCCATTATTGTTGGGATGGTTGTGGTTTTTGGCCCAATCTTAGCAGTGATCATTTGGGCTACTCATCGCTATTTCCGAAACAAACAGCGTGTAAAGAATTGAAAAATTTTCAAGGGCAATCCTTTTTGAGAGTTATTGCCGGTGGTAGTTGGAGCAATATCTTCATGCTATAGGACCCACTTCTTGCAATAACGACAAACTCCGGTATACTCGCCCGAGCCTTGGTGCGACCGTCATAGGAGATCTGCATGGCGGCATCTCCGCTGGCCGCAGCTGTTCCGTCCGGGTTGGAGCACCGGACGCGGCACAAGATCGCTCTCCGCCTGCTTCCATTTCTCTTCATTCTGTACATCGTCAATTATGTTGACCGTACGAACCTGGGCTTTGCCGCGATTGGGATGGAGCGCGACTTAGGCTTTAGCGATCGCGTATTCGGCCTGGGCGCGGGAATCTTCTTTGCCAGCTATATGGCGTTGCAGATCCCCGGGGCGCTGCTGGTAGAGCGATGGAGCGCGCGGCGCGTGATTTCTGCGTGCATGATTGCCTGGGGAATGCTGACGTTGCTGACAGGACTGGTGCAGACACCCTGGCAACTGTATGCGGCGCGGCTCGTACTGGGGGCGGCGGAGGCGTCGTTCTTCCCGGGCGTGATCGTCTACCTGAGCCACTGGTTTCAAACCAAGGACCGGGCAAAGGCAACCAGCAATTTCATGGCGGCAATTCCGATTTCCTTCGTGATCGGCTCACCGATAGCAGGATGGATCATCAGCCACAACTGGCTCGGCGTCAGCGGATGGCGCTGGCTGTTCGTAGCCGAGGGGATTCCGGCAATCCTGTTGGGCGCCGTCGCCTTCTTTTATTTGACGGATCAGCCGGCTCAGGCGAATTGGCTGAAGCCGGAAGAGCGTGCCTGGATGGAAGAACGTCTGCGCTTGGAACGAGGAAGCAGGTCAGTGCCTGCGCGCGAGGCCCTGCGCTCGCTTCCGGTGCTGGTGCTGGCGGCCGCCTACTTCATGAACAATCCGACTTCCTACGTTTTCATGTTCTGGTATCCGACGATGTTGAAGCGGATGGCGAACGTTTCCGACTTGCGGATCGGACTGCTGGGGGCGGTGCCGTTCGCTGCGTGCTTCGTCGCGATGCAGGTCAACGGCTGGCACTCGGACCGCCAGCGCGAGAGGAAGTGGCACGCAACCGTGCCGTTGCTGATCGCGGTGTGCGGGTGGATCGGGCTGGCCCGTGGAACCCAGTCAATTGGGATTGCGATTGTATTCTTCACACTAGTGGCTCTCGGAACCGCTAGTATCTCCGTGTTCTTCTCGATGCCGACGGAAATTCTGAGTCAGGCGGCAGCTGCAGCGGCAGTAGGAATCATCAGCACGATGGGAAATATCTCATCCTTTCTCTCGCCTTATTTGTTCGGGTATCTGAGGACGCGGACCGGGTCGTTTACGGCAGCGCTGTGGGCGGTG
>DASSIO010000126.1:0-2003 GCA_035691825.1 Terriglobales bacterium
CATCGTGCGCCAAGCAGTGCGATCCGTCCTTGATGTCTCAGGCGGGTTCAGGGTTGCGGGTGAAGCTGAAGATGGGAAGATGGCGGCCGAACTCGTCAAAGAAACCGACCCCGACATTCTGCTTCTTGATCTGCTGATGCCGAACCTCCCCGGGTTGGAGGCGCTTCGAGCCATCACCACCGCTGGCTCGGAAGTCCGAACTATCCTGCTCTGCTCTGCCATCAGTGCCAAGCAGGTTTTGGAGGCATTACAACTGGGCGCGCGAGGAGTGATTTTGAAAAAGAGGGTAGCGGAACTGGTACCGGCGCTCGAAGCGGTGATGAGAGGCCAATACTGGATCGAGAGTCAAAGCGTATCCAACGTGGTGCAGATCGTGCAACAGCTGGCCGCGGCGAACACCCAACCTCCCCAGCCGCAGAACCGCTTTGGCCTAACCGCCCGCGAGACCGAGATCATCTCGTTCATCACGCAGGGCTGCATGAACCGCGACATTGCCAACTCGCTCTCCATCACGGAGGAGACGGTCAAGCGCCATCTCACCAACATCTTCAACAAAGTAGGGATGTCGAACCGCCTCGAACTAGCCCTGTTTGCCATTGAGCACGGGCTAGTTCGAAAGTGACCTCGCTGCGGGTTGCCCGCTACGGGGCGACTGACGAGTCTTGATCAGTTTTTCAGGATCGTAGCTTGCCGCCCGAATTTGCTCCACGATCTGCTCGTAGGTCGTTCCATCCATCTCTGGTGTGCGGCTCAGGATCCAGAGATATTTCCGCTTCGGTTCCCCGACAATGGCATAGCGGTAATCCGAATCAAGGCCAATCACCCAGTAGTCACCGTAAAAAGGCCAAAAGAAGGTCACCCTCAGTTTGGCATTGGTCGTCTTGTCCGCGATCTTGGCCGTGCCGCGCGCCGTCTTGGCCTTTCCGTCCTTCTGACGGCACGAGTTCACGACCTGAACTTTGCCGTCTTTGCGGAGAGTGTACTCGGCGGTGGTATCGGATTGGCAGTCCCGCTGGAAACGGTTGGGATAGCGCGCGATCTCGTACCAGGTACCCGTATACCGGCTGAGATCCACGCTGTTGACCGTCCGCAACGGCGGACGAGTTGTAGATTCGGCCGAGCCCGAACCCAGAGAAACCATGAATATCACGCCAACCACCGCTAGTGTCATCAGGTTCATGACTGTCATTTCCTCCTTATACACGCTTCTTTAGATGGTGCGGCCAGCGGAAATGCCCTACGACCAAAGTCGTAGGGACCTGCTACCCGCGCGGAATTTCCAGCCACAGCGCTTCCGGCGATACTCGCAATCGTTGATGGGCGAGGCGCCCAAATTCAAGATGAGGAGAAATTCCATGAAGAGACTCTACATGGCAGTTGTGGCGACCGTGCTGATGAGCATCGGCGCATTCGCCAGTCACACCCGCCAGGACATCGTTGACACCGCTGTCCAGGCGGGATCTTTTAACACTCTGGCACAGGCGCTGAAAGCGGCGGACCTGGTTGACACCCTGAAAGGGCAGGGACCGTTCACCGTGTTCGCGCCGACGGATGAGGCATTCCGCAAACTGCCGCCAGGCACTGTGGAAGTGCTGCTGAAGCCAGAGAACAAGGAACAGCTACGTTCGATCCTGACCTACCACGTGGTACCAGGACGGGTGACCGCGAGCGATGTAGTCAAGCTGACGTCAGCCAAGACCGTGAGCGGACAGGAGGTCCGCATCAGCGTTCTTAAGGGCGTGGTAAGGGTGAACGACGCCAAAGTTACGAAGGCCGACCTTGCCGCCAGCAACGGCCTGATTCACGTGGTCGATCGCGTCATCGTTCCTCCGATGGGCGAAGTGTCGCATGTGTCAAAAATCGACGACATGCTGGCCGACTTCGAAAGCAAGGCGATCGAAACTCGGCGTGATGCTGCGATGCTGGAGTCGAAGAGGCGCAACCCGCAACTCAATTGGCAGACCCATGCCGATAAGCTCAGCGTCATGAAGCAGCACATTAAC
>DASSIO010000127.1:0-3081 GCA_035691825.1 Terriglobales bacterium
GCGTGGGAAAGTCTGGTCGCGGCGGCACGCGAACTGGAGGCAGATGGCGTAGGGTTGGTTTTTGTAGGAGACGGCGCCCAGCGCGCGCAAATCGAAGGACTGGCTCGAGATACGCGAAATGTACGAATACTTCCATTCTTCCCCGCGAGCAGGATTCCCTCTGTCCTGGCTGCCGCCGACGCGCACATCATCACAGTGAAGCGGGGACTCGAAGGGGTCGTAGTTCCCAGCAAGATGTACGGAATCCTTGCAGCGGGAAAACCCATTATTGCCGTCGCGCCGGAGGAGACAGACGCGGCTTCGCTGGGAGCGAGACTCGGATTCGCGGTTCCCGCCGATCCGGACAGTCCAGACAAGGTGGCTGCGGCGATTCGTTCCCTCGTTGTGGACCACGTGAAATTGCATCGGATGGGCGAAGCGGCCCGGGCCGCCGCGCCTGGGTATGATAGAGTCAAAGAATTGGAAAAATTCGTGAAGATCATCGAGGAGGCCGTGAACGCGTGACATCTTCGGAAACATTCTGGAGCGGAAAGCATGTGCTGGTGACCGGAGGGGCTTCCTTCATCGGGTCGACGCTAACAGATCACCTACTCGCGCGTGGCGCGAAGGTCCGCATCGTCGATGATCTAACGAGCGGGCATCTTGACAATATCCGGGAGCACACCGCGAGCGGCAAAGTCGATTTTATCCACGCGGACCTGCGCGAGCCGGGCGTCACCCGTTCAGCCATGCAGGGGGTGGACACGGTCTTTCATCTCGCCGCGGATCACGGCGGCCGCGGCTATGTCGATCTTCATCAAGCCGGACCGGCCTCGAATTTTTTTCTGGACGGCCTTGTATTCGCAGAGGCACTGAGAGCAAAGGTAAAAAAAGTTGTTTTCGCGTCCTCGGGCTGCGTCTATCCAAATTTTCTTCAGTCCGACGTCAAGAAGGAGCTGTACCTCACGGAAGACCTGACGAATGGCCCGAACGATGCCGACAACACCTATGGCTGGGCAAAATTGATGGGCGAGTTTACCTTGCGGGCTTATGCGAGGGAACACGGCATGGGCGCGGCATCTTGCCGCTACTTCACCGTCTACGGACCGCGGGGCGTCGAGAACCATGCGGTGATTGCCATGATTGCGCGAGCCTTCCTGAAACAGAATCCGTTCGAAGTGTGGGGAGACGGAACGCAGATCCGCAACTGGACATACATTGAGGACATCGTTGAGGGAACGATTCTCGCGGGGGAGAAAATCAACGACGGCACGGCCATCAATCTCGGAACGATGGAGCGGATCAAAGTGATTGACGCCGCAAACATGGTGTGTGAATTTACAGGCCACAAGGCGGAGATCAAGTTGCGCCCCGATATGCCAACTGGGCCGCTCAACCGGGTTGCGGACAATTCGCTGGCGAAAAAGCTGCTTGGATGGGAACCCAAGGTGCCGTTCCGAGACGGGCTCAAGCGCACAATCGATTGGTATTACGCAACGCGGAACCGCGAGGAAGTGAAACGCACCTTTGGGCGCATGCTTACGGAAAGATAGGGGCGGCGCAAAGCATTGGCCGGTGGAAAATGTATCACCGGGCGCGTTTCCCGGGACTCCTGCCTAGTCTCTTTGCGCTCAATTTGACAGCCTGAGATTATGCATTGTCGTGCGACTAATTCCGAGTTAATGTGTTTGGGTTGCGTGAGGAAGCCATTTTGCTCTTGGGAGCCGGGTCCCCAACCCGGTAAGAACGATAGAAACTCCGGCCGAAGCACCCGGGCCGGCATCGTCGAAAAAACAGAGGAAGCATGCCCGCAGGTCTGCTGGCCTTTCTTATAGCTTTATTCGCGTCTCTGTTGCTCACGCTACCGGTTCGCGAACTTGCGCTGCGCGTGGGGATGGTTGATCTGCCTGGGCCGCGCAAGGTCCATTTGAGCCCGATACCGCTCCTGGGCGGGCTAGCCATGTACGGGGCGGTAGTCCTGGCGATTCTATTCACGTTCAGCGGCCCTGCGCGCGAGCAGATTGTCGGAATTCTTATTGGAGCGACTCTCGTCGCTGCCGTTGGGATTCTCGATGATCGGGGTTGGCTGCATCATCAGGTCAAGTTGTTCATCGCGATGCCGTTGGCAGCTTGCATATTGCTCGCCACCGGCATCCATGCGCAGGTCTTTGAAATTCTGTTGGGGGGAAGAGCCGGTTACATTCTGGATGCGATTCTGACTGTTTTCTTTGTTGTGGGCATTACTGCCTCCTTCAGCATCCTGGACCACATGGATGGACTTTGCGCCGGGGTTGCGGCCACGGCATCCATCTTTTTCGCGCTGCTTGCCTACCTGAACGGCCAGACGCTAGTCACCACGCTTGCGGCTGCGGTGCTTGGAGCTTCGACGGGATTCCTTCGCTGGAACTTTAAGCCCGCGAAAATATTTATGGGCGATGGCGGGGCGATGTTTCTCGGGTTCCTGATGGCCACTCTGGGATTGAAGCTGCGGCTGGAGCAGGCCAATCATCTTTCCGCCTGGCTCGCACCTTTGCTCATCCTCGGGGTGACCATTTTCGATACGACGCTGGTCACGATATCGCGCTCACGGCGCGGGTTGTTACCATTTGCCACCCCCGGTAAGGACCATGCCGCGCACCGCCTCGCAAATCTGGGCCTGGGCCATCGTGGTGCTGTCGTCAGCATGTATGTTCTAGGGCTGCTTAGCGGAGGAACCGCTGTTCTCGTAAGCTACCTGGCTCCGGTTGCCGCGGCTTTTGTGGGATCCGGAGCGCTAATCAGCGTGCTCGTTGGCGTGATTTTCCTAGAGGGCGCGCCCTATGAGCGCCAGGCGAGAAAGCCAGCCAATTCCCTATGACATCAATCGATTCATGATGGACTTCTCCCTTGTTTTCGGGAGGGGCTCGGGATTTGCCCATCCGAGTGGATTCGCTATACTTAGCCAGGGGCCCTCTCATCGGCAATCATTGAGCGAAGTTTCGGGTTTGGTGGAAAGCTGTCCAGCTTCAATAGAATTCTGATCTCGAATAGTCGGCCAAGTGGCAGTTCGGCGTACATGCGCGAGTTGAGAAAGCGAGAACGTGCCAAGTACTGAGCAGAGGT
>DASSIO010000128.1:0-21732 GCA_035691825.1 Terriglobales bacterium
GAAAGTGGTCGCCGGGAGATCGGTAGCTGCGGGAGCGACCCTGGAGCACACGGTAGAGGATCCCAACCTCACCAGCCCCGGCACAGCCTTGGGCACAGTCGCTTATATGTCTCCCGAACAGGCGTTAGGTAAGCCGCTCGACGGCAGGAGTGATCTGTTTTCTCTGGGTCTCACCCTATACGAAATGGCTTCTGGCCAGCAGGCATTCTCGGGAACGACTTCGGCCGCCATCTTCGATGCCATTCTGCATGCTCAGCCTGCGCCACTGGAGCGGCTCAATCCAATACTCCCCGCGGGACTAAACCAGATCATCACCAAACTCATCGAAAAAGATCCCGACCTGCGTTACCAGACCGCAGCCGACTTGCAGGCGGACCTAAAACGTCTGCATCGCGACACCACTTCCGGTCGCACAGCGATCGCCACCGTTACTCCGGCGAAAAGGAAAGCGAAACTTTCTCCCTGGGTATGGATCACAGCGGCCGTGGCCCTTGCGCTGGCCACGGTGGCCGCGTGGCTCCTTCTCTCTCCTTCAAAGAAATACTCCGGTCCCCCACCGCAACTCGTACCCTTCACCAGCTACCCGGGAGGGAAAGCAAACCCAGTGTTCTCTCCGGATGGCAATGAGCTGGCCTTTGCGTGGCAGGGAGAAGATTCCAAGGACCTGAATGTCTACCACATTTATGTGCAGTTAGTCGGTGCGGGCACGCCTTTACGCCTGACCAATGCGTCTGTCCGGGACGAGTCGCCAACCTGGTCGCCCGACGGAAAGTTTATCGCGTTCACCCGCGATACGAACCCCGCTGGATATTACATCGTTCCCGCGTTGGGAGGCCCCGAACGCAAGCTGGCCGACGCAGACATACCAGACTTTTCGGGTGGAGGTCTCAGTTGGTCTCCCGATGGACACTATCTCGCGGTGGCGGACCGTGCGCCTGGCGCGCAAGCCCGTGAGGCGGTGACCCTCTCTTACATTTCGGTTGAGAGCGGTGAGCGGCACAAGTCGAACATTGAGCTGCCCGGTCCCTTCGTCCAATCTCCCGCCTTCTCCCCTGATGGCAAGTATCTGGCTTTCATCTGCGGTCCGGGCTTCTTGTCCAACGACGTGTACGTCGCCCCAGTCAGCGGTGGCAGACCAAGAGCGCTTACCTCCGTGCACGCGACTTTGGGCGGACTTACCTGGACAGCCGATGGTCAAAAGTTGATCTTCGATTCCACCCACCAAGGGTTATCCATGTTGTGGCAGGTTCCACTTACCGGGGGCGAATTGGAACCTGTCAGCGTGGCTGGCCAGGATGCAACTCAGCCCACAGTCGCGGCTCACGGTAACCGACTCGCGTTTCGACGCTACGCCGTCGATACAAACATCTGGAAGGCGCCGCTTTCCCCGTCGGACCACACTCCTCCTGCAAGAATCATCTCTTCTACTCGTGAGGATTCTGATGTTGTTTTTTCCCCCGATGGCCAGCGCATCGCCTTCCGCTCAACCCGTTCCGGTAATGGGGAAATTTACATTTGCGGCGCGGACGGCTCCAATCCGGTGCAGTTGACCTCTCTCAAAAATGGAGACACAGGCTCTCCCGCCTGGTCTCCTGACGGAAAGCTAATCGCATTTGACTCGCGCGCTCAGGGTCACGGAGACATTTACGTCATCGCTGCCGAAGGCGGCTCTCCGCGCCGCCTCACCAGCGGTACTCGCGATAGTGCGGTGCCGAGTTGGTCGCGAGACGGGCACTGGATTTATTACACGTCAGAAGATGCTGCCGGCACAGTTCGAATCTGGAAGATACCGCCGCAAGGCGGCGATCCCCTTGAAATAAACATCGCTGACGGCATGGCACCGCACGAGAGCGAGGACGGAAAGTTCCTGGTGTTCCACCGCAATGACCTGATCTGGAAAAGCGACCTTAATGGTGGAAACCAGACTAGTTTAATGGGCCTCAATCTGCTTAGCTTTCAGAACTGGAAAGTTTGTGGAACGAATATCTGTCTCCTAGATAGCTCTCACGCGCCATCTGGTCAGTTCATACGCTATGACCCGGAAACGAAGAAGAAGTGGACAAAGCCGCTCGACGTTGGCGCTCGTGTAGATACGTCTCACGGTATGGACATTTCGCCCGACGGAAAATGGATCATCTATACTCGTGTCGATGCGGTGCAAGACGACGTCATGCTGGTTGAAAACTTTCGCTGATCAATGTGCCGCGTACTGCTATACCCCCTAACCCACGCGGGCGGACGCCGCCTGCTTCGGCCTCACCCTTAAGAACGGTTGCAGTTTCGCGACCGCCGCGTCCACGCTGATCCCGTACTTAACCCGCAGCGCCTCTGGCTTCCCATGCTCGATGAACTGATCCGGCCACCCAATCCGCACCACGGGTGTGCTTAAGCCCAGATTGCTGAGCTCCTCCAGAACTGCGCTGCCAAACCCGCCTCGCAGCACATGATCTTCGAGCGTGAGGATCACTTCCACGTGACGCGCGTAAAACTCCAGCATCTCGACGTCAATCGGCTTCGTAAAGCGCGCGTTGATGACGGCGGCCGAAACCCCCTGGCCTTCGAGCTTGCGGGCAATCTCCTGTCCCATCGGAACCAGAGCGCCCAGCGCGAAGATCGCGACCTGATCGTTCTCGCTGTGCGACAACAGTTCCGCCTTGCCGATCGGAATGGTTTTGGGTACATCCTTCACGGGCATTCCTGGACCGACCCCGCGCGGATAACGAATCGCAATCGGGCCGTCGTACTGCATTGCGGTGAAAAGCATGTCCGCGAGTTCATCTTCGTCCTTCGGCACCATGTGCACGATATTGGGAATGCCCCGCAGATAGCTGATGTCGAACAGACCGTGGTGCGTGGGCCCGTCATCGCCCGACAGGCTGCCGCGATCCATGCAGAACACCACCGGCAAACTCTGCAGGCAGACATCGTGCACCATCGGATCAAACGCTCGCTGCAAGAAAGTGGAGTAGATCGCGCAGAACGGCTTGAACCCCTTGGTTGCCAAACCGGCCGCAAACAAAACCGCGTGTTCCTCGGCAATGCCGACATCGAAATACTTGTCAGGATGATGCGGCTGGAAACGATCCAGGCCTGTGCCGTTGGGCATCGCTGCGGTAATCGCTACCACCTTGTCGTTCATATTGGCGAGCTTCACCAGAGTGTCGGCGAATACTTCCGAGTAGGTGCGCTGCCCCAACGGCTTGGTCTCTCCGGTTTCCGGATCATAGGGGCCGAGACCATGAAATTTCTTCTGCTTCTCGATGGCTGGAGTGAAGCCGCGGCCCTTCTGTGTCAATACGTGTAGCAGCACCGGGCGCTCCTGCGTCTTCAAGAACTCAAACGTCTTGATCAAAGTGGCGATGTCATGCCCGTCGATGGGACCGTAATAGCGTAGTCCCAACTCCTCAAAAATGACGCTGGGCCAAAGCATGCTCTTCGCGGCTTCCTCAGCTTTGCGCGCCATGCGCAGCGCAACTTTGCCGCCGATCCTCTCCACAAAACGCCCTGCGCGATCATGCAGAAAGTCGTATTTGGGATGAGTCACAATCTTGTTCAAATAGCTGGCGATCGCACCCACGTTCTTGTCGATCGACCACTCATTGTCATTCAGGATGACCAGCAGGCGGCGGGCATGATGCGAAATGTTGTTCAACGCCTCGTAGGTGATACCGCAGGTAAACGCGGCATCTCCGGCCAGCGCGACGACGTGCTCCTTGCCTCCGACCCGGTCGCGCGCTACAGCCATGCCGAGCGCCGCCGACAGCGCAGTCCCCGCGTGTCCCGCTCCATAACAATCATGCGGGCTCTCGGTGCGCAGCATGAATCCGTTCAGCCCGCCGGGCGTGCGGATTGTATGAAATTGGTCGCGGCGTCCGGTCAGCAGCTTGTGTACGTACGCCTGGTGGCTGACGTCGAAAAGGAAGTGGTCTTCAGGCGTGTTGAAGACGTAATGCATGGCAATCGTCAACTCGACCACGCCCAGGTTCGGCCCCAGATGTCCACCGGTTCGCGACAAAACTGTAATCAGCTCTTCGCGAATTTCAGCCGCAAGCTGCTCCAGTTCGGCAATGGACAAAACCTTCACGTCCGCCGGCGAATTGATGCGATCGAGAATGCATGACATATATTTTGGACAGCCCCGATGGTCTCGGCTGACGAAGCAGGCGGGCCGGGGCCGTGCGCTCAAATCTCAAGTTTCGGAAGTGCTCTCAATAATTATATGCGGCAGAGACCCGTCTGGTTGCATATGGAAGTCTTCAGAAGGAAGGAATTCAACCCCGCGCAACGGCCGGCACCGCCCGGAGTCGCGGTTGCGATAGCTTCTCGGCAAGTTGTGTTCCGAGCCGTATTCCGGGACGCTCAATAGCGTGGTAGGCGATTACCGGCACGATGATCCAGCTTAGCCAAAACAATATCCAGCTATTGTGACGAGTGAGTCCGAACCAGATGCAGAACGAGTGCCCCAAATAGATGCCATAGGAATAATTCGCGATGTGATGGCAGATCAGTTTCAAAGGACGAAATGTAATCTCCTTGAATCGCGGCAATGCACATCCCAAAAGTAGACAAAGTTCCGCTCCGATTCGGCGCCCAGGCAGCCATACGAAGATGGCGGTCAGACCCACAATGAACATAGGCCAGAGGTAGCTTGGCACCGTCCTTTTTTCGGGCAAGCTGAAAGCGATCACGCCCGGCAGGAAATTCGGCACAAACAAGAGCAGCGAAAACCACGCCAGATTCGGAATAACCTGAGGAAAGTGTCCAAGCCATCCGCATGCAGCCCACAATACAAGCAGCCAGGCCAGCGACCGTTTTCGCCATAAGAACAGAAACGGCAAAAACGCATACATCTGCACTTCAATCGGCAGAGACCAGAGCGGACCCACGATTGAATCGGATCCGGTGAGATTCTGCACGAGCATCAGGTTCGAAGTCAGCTCTAGAGGTCCCGGGATCGCGCCATACGACAAGCCGCGGCCATTGGCGTGCAGGTGCAGGGCGACTGCGGCGAGCACAGTCACAACACTGAGCGGGTAAAGCCGAAAGAAGCGCCGTACGTAGAAATTCTTCAGCAGGGCCGCGCCTCTTAAGCCGCTGCGCTCCATCGAGTACATCAGCACCAGCGAGGTGTGCACGAAGAACAGCAGAACTCCGAATGCGCCAATGTTGGTCAGTTCGAATCTGCCGACTCGGTCAAAATAAAAATGGCGGCACAGGTGATCGAAAAGCACCATCAGCACAGCGAAGCTGCGCAGCAGGTCGAGATTGGAAGATGCTTGCCGGCCTGACGGAGCTCTCTGCATTGAGTCGAGGTTGCGATCGCAAACGAGCGACTCGCTTCTCTCGTCATCGTATTTCTACTCGCTGCAGGCGCAAATAACTGAAAAGAGACCTGCTGGTCTCAGCCAGGAAACTGCTCGTCGGCTGTCCGCTGTGAAGTGATCGGTAAAGGGCTGCTGTTTATTTCTCCGAACCGAAACCCGCAGGACCTGTGTTCCAGCACCAAATCGCGGTCCCGTAGGTCTGCCGGTGTAATCGGAAACATACGGCAGACGCCGGGCCGCGAATCATAAATTGTGCATAAGCGGGATTGCGCGTTCCAATGCGGGCAGCGAAACAGGAGATTGCAACTGGCGCCGCAGTTCTGGCAACCGCCTTCCAGCTGGTAATGTCTGCGTAAACCGCGGGCCAGGGGAGGAATCGAACAAATCAGCAACCGACGCACCTTACCTCGGATCAACGTGCGTCCCCTGCTGCTCAACAATCCCTGCCGCGAGAAAACTGCCGCCAACAACTCTGGCGTGACCAGCAGGATTCGGCGGGCCGTTTCAGCTGAGCGAGTTTCGCGTTTCGAAACGCGCCGCAGTATCACGTCCGAAACTCGAGCCACAACCGTCATTGCACTGTTCAATTTGGGAGAACGGGTCCGACTGGAGACGGCCGGCCTCGGCGCTTCTGCCAACTCCACGCAGCCCACATTAGGATTCAGTGATCAGATGTGCGAGACCAAACCTTCGGTTGGCCGGCCCGCATCACTGAGTTCTGCCTGCAGGCCTGCTGCTGGCGCGATTGTTCTTCGGCGACACAACCACGAACCGCCGGCCACCTTCGCCTTCGCTTTCCGTATGCAGATCGTCGAAGTTGCGCAACGCAAGATGCACAATGCGGCGCTCGCGCGACGACATCGGCGCGAACCGATAAGGCGTGCCCGTTTTCCGCACCCGTTCTGCCGCAACATTGGCGGCGGTTCTCAGCTCCTCCAGGCGCATGGCGCGGTGATTCATGCAGTCGAAACACAGCTTTTCATGCTCATTGCCCGGCAAGCGGAGCATCTCAATCGCGAGAGTTTCCAAAGCCCGCAGCAACTCAGCCCCGCGCTCTAACAAAAATCCGCTGTCCGGGCCGGAAAATTCCACGAGAATCTCCGGCCGTTCCCAGTCACGGTTTTCTGCAAGCGGCGGATCGACGGAAATCCGGTACTTAAGCCGCAAGCCGGCGTTCGCTACAATGCCGCGCAGCAGCTCGTTAATCTGTTTGGCGGCCGCAATTTTGTCTGGGATAGCCACTGGCTCCTAGCTCCTAGCTTCTAGCAAACCGCGCAGCGAAGATTTTTGGGTTTGACGAACACTTTGCATAGTCTATCGGCTCTTGCTTGCTAGTAGCTAGGAGCTCCCTTACTTCTTCGCCTTTCTCGCTCGCTTCTCCATCATTTCGCGCATCTCCCGTCCCAGCGAGCTGCGATTCATCATCATCTGCTGCCCAATTCCCAATAATTGGCTCACCGACCAGTATAGGTTTAACCCCGCCGCCAGGTTCCAGCTGATGACGCCCATCATGACGGGCATCATGAGGTTCATCATCTTCTGCTGCGCCGGATCCATGCCGGTCTGCGGCGTCATGCGCTGGGTCAAAAACATGGTGATGATAATGCCAATGGGCAAAAGCTTCCAGGGATCGGCCGCCGACAAATCGTGAATCCACAGCCAGTGCGCGTGCCGCAGATCGATTGCCACACCCAGCATGCGGTAGTACGCGAACAAAAACGGCATCTGGATCAGCATAGGCAGACAGCCGCCCACCGGGTTAACACCGTGCTCCTTATATAGCGCGGAGATTTCCTGCTGCATCTCCTGCTTGCGCGGGTCGCGCATGCTGTACTTCTTGTACTTCTCCTGGATGGACTTGATCTGGGGCGCCACTTTCTGCATCTTCAGCATCGATTTCATCGAGGACACGCGCAGCGGCAGCAGCGCCATCGTGATGATGATGGTTTGCAGAATGATCGCCCAGCCCCAGTTGTGGATGTAAACATCCATCCACTTCAGCCAGATGAACAGAGGACGCGCCAGCAGTCCAAACCATCCGAAGTCCACCAGAGCCCTTAGGTCTGGATGATCGTTCTGGATCGTCGGCACATTCACCGATTCCAGCACCGGCAGTGCCTTCGGCCCCACATAGAGACGTTCGCTGGTAGGCCCGCCTAGAGTCCCTGCAGCCGCGCCTAGCACCTCTGCCTTGTAGGTATCCTGCGGGTTGGGCTCTTTCTTGTCCTTGGGGAGATCGATCGAGTTCCTTAACGTCACCAGCGCCGCGGTTTGCGCATCGTCGGGCACGAATGCCGCTGCGAAATACTGGTCAGCTACACCCGCCCAATTGAACGGACCTCGGATCGTCGCTCCGCTGCTGATCTTCTTCACTGCGTCGCGCTGAATCTTGTCGTTGTTCTGGTATTCCACCAGGCTCGCGGCATAGTTCGCGGGGGTGACCTCATCGCCCAGTCCTGCCGGCCACATTGGCAGCGCTGTAACATCGCTCCCCTTGTAGCGGACGGACGTTTCCAGCTTCACCACGTAGCTGTGGTCGAAGTGGAATTTCTTGCTTACCGAAACATCCTGGTCGGCGTACTCGAATGTGATGTCCGCCGGCGCCTTCTGCACCCCTGTGCTCGAGACGACATATAAAACCGAATTCAGCTTGGAACGAAGCGCCTCGTCGTAGGTGAACAGTGACAGCGGATATCCATACTTGGGCGCGGCAATCGAATTGACCAACTCCAGAGGCTTGTCATTTTCGTCCTGATACTTCTTCAGTATCCAGGACTTCACCTGGCCTCCGCGATTGCTGAAGGTGATCTTATACAGATCGTTTTCGATGATGGTCTCCGACTCCGACTTAGCTTGCTCAGCCGATACCGGTGTCTGGCTGGTTTCTGCGGGTGCCGCGGGCTGACTCGGTACGACTGGCGGAGTGGCTACCGCTGTCTGTGGTTTCTTTTCCTCCTGGGGAGGCTGTGCCCCATATTTTTTCAGCAGTGGCTGAAAAAGCAGGATGGCCAGAAACGTGAGCGCGAAAACCAGCAGCAGCTTGCGCTCCATTCCGGGTTCTTGCTGTGGACTGTGATATTCGGGCAAAGTCTCTGTTCCGTCTCGTGTGGCGCGGGCACTTACGCCCGCAAAAATTTATGCGGGTGGCGCGGACATTCCTGTCCGCGAACGCTGTCTCCCGCTCGCGATACCGGATCAAATCCGCCCCGCGCTAATGGATGACAGCGCAATAGACGCCAGACAGCCATCGTTCCGCCGCGCAAAACTCCGTGGATCTCTACTGCTTCCATCGCGTACTCCGAGCAGGTCGGGACGTAGCGGCAGGCTGGCGGCAACATCGGTGACAGCAACCACTTATATCCGCGCAGCCCGCGAAGAACCGCAGCTTTGGCGAACTGTTTCATGAACCAACCTGCATGCGCATCACGCCTTTTCTTGCACGACCTGGAAGGCGCGGCGAACTTCCCGCAGAACTTCCTCGAACTCGACCTTCAGCAGCGACTTCTTAGGATTGATCACTACATCCACCGGCAGCTGCGCCGGACGCGTAAGCCGCACCGCCTCCCGCAGGCGGCGTTTCATGCGGTTGCGCTCGACCGCGCCACCCAGCGCGCGGCCCACGGTAAAACCAACGCGCGGCAATTGCCCCGGCTCCCGCCTCAGATAAAAGACCGTCAGGTTAGCCGAAAAATGGCGCCTGCCCCCCTCATAAACGCGTTGAAAATCGGCGTGCTTGAGCAACCGCATCGCTCGCGGAAACTTGAACCGCGCACCCTTCGCACAGCTATCCCCGTTCCGCTCGACGGCGCTCACGCAATTCACGGTAACAATTCAGCTTCCAAATTTCCTTTTCACCTGGGGAATGGAAGGCCACTTACCAATGACTACTCACGGAAGCCGGGTTTCACCGAAACCCGTTTGCGGCCTTTAGCGCGCCGGCGCGAGATCACAGCCCGACCGCCTTTGGTTTTCATCCGCGTCCGAAAGCCGTGCGTCTTCGAGCGCCGACGACGGTTGGGTTGGAACGTACGCTTGGGCATGAAAAGACTTGCTCCTCGTCAAAAATACTAAATGTGCGAAGCAAAAGTATAAATGACCACCGCGACGAGCGGCAAACGCTCCATCATCTATCAGTGCTCAGTCCTCCGTCGTCGGTAGGAAGTGCAATCTCGGCAGAAGCTTCTGGCAACTGATGACTGAAGACGAACGTTTTCCTGACGCACGAGGACTGATGACGGCCACCTGCCGTTTGCACAACCCGCGCTGCAGTTACATCTTGAGCACTTGACAGAGACTCGCTTCAGGTTATGAATTGTTCGAGTGGCACAAAAATTTCTCTCAGAAGATTTCCTCAGGCAACGAAAATCTGTGCTAGTATGCCGCTCGGTCCTAACTGATTTTATCCACTACTACTGTTCGCTGAACCGTCGTCTGACAACGTAATTAAAAAGAAAAAAGGAGCGTGGCCCAGCGACCACGCCGTGAATGGTTCTTATGTCTGTTCCAACTGCCAGTTTTACCCCCAATCCCTGGGTCCGGATTCTTGACGCGCTGGAAAAGAAAATTAATCGGCACTCCTATGACACTTGGCTGAAACCTACACGCTACAGCCACGCTGCGGGCAACACCCTTTTCATTCGTGTGCCGACCGTCGAGTTTCGTCACGTCGGAGATAAGTACGCCGACCTGATCCAGGAAGCCATCGATAACCTGGGCTTCGAATACCAGGACGTCAAGTTTGTAACTCCGGAAGATGATCCCGCTGCCACGCCGATCCGGCACGACGGAGGCCTCTCCGCAGTGCCTGCTGCCGCGAGTAGCCTTCCCTCCGCGAATCTGCCTCTAACCCAGCAACGTTTTGACT
The DNA here is from genome assembly GCA_035691825.1 of Terriglobales bacterium. GTDB lineage: Bacteria > Acidobacteriota > Terriglobia > Terriglobales > Acidobacteriaceae > Gp1-AA122. The sequence goes on from DASSIO010000128.1 coordinate 10,189, forward strand.
GGGATGGCGCCGCGCAATTGAACCCACGGTATACCTTCGATGCCTTCGTCATTGGCAACGGCAACCAGTTTGCCCATGCCGCCTGTCAGGCAGTCGCCGAACGTCCCTCAAAAGCCTACAACCCTCTGTTCCTGTATGGCGGCGTCGGCATGGGGAAAACGCACCTCATGCAGGCAATTGGGCACGAGATCAAGCGCCGCCTGCCGCAAGCTGCCATCTGCTATGTCTCCAGCGAGAAATTCACTAACGAGATGATCAACTCGCTGCGCTACGACAAGATGACCAGCTTCCGCGACAAGTTCCGTAATGTCGACGTGCTGCTGATTGACGACATCCAGTTCCTTGCCCAGAAGGAGCGCACCCAGGAGGAGTTCTTCCACACCTTCAATGCCCTGCACGAGTCGATGAAGCAGATTGTCATCGCCAGTGACCGCCCCCCGAAGGAATTGGCGGAAGTGGAAGACCGCCTCCGCAGCCGCTTCGAATGGGGACTGATTGCCGACATTCAGCCTCCTGACCTGGAGACCAAAGTCGCTATCCTGCAGAAAAAGGCTGAGCAGGAGAAAGTCACCCTGCCTACCGACGTTGCCTTGTACATTGCTTCCAACATCCGTTCCAATGTCCGCGAGCTGGAAGGAGCTCTCATCCGCCTGGTAGCCCACTCTTCCCTCGTCGGCAGCGCGATCACGCTTCCTTATGCCCAGCAGGTGCTGAAGAACTTCATCGACTCGCAAGCCCGGAAAGTCACCATCGAAGCCATTCAGAAAGCTGTCGCCGAGCAGTTCGGCTTACGTCTGCTTGAGATCAAGGCCAAGAATAATTCCCGGGCTATCGTTTACCCGCGGCAGATCGCCATGTATCTGGCCAAGCACCTGACAGAAGCCTCCCTCCCCGAAATCGGGCGTCAATTCGGCGGGAAGCACCACACTACCGTGCTGCATTCGGTCGAGAAGATTGACCAAAGCCGCAAGACGGACAAGGATTTAAACAGGCTCATCAATAAACTGACGGAGCAATTGGGCGGATAAACAGCGGCTGCCGCGCAGTTTTCCACCCTCCGGCCCACTCTTCCTTTACCCTCACTGTGGACCGCCTGTGGAACCTGTGTAGAAGCCGGATCGCCGCGAAACGCCGGCCTTGTTTTACCGGGCCATCCGGCGTCGAAGGACCCGGTTTTAGAAAACTTGCCCGGAGGGAAGGCTTGGCATCAAAACGGTTTGGGAGAGTTTTCCACTTTTCCCTCACACCTGCTGTTACTGCTGGTTTTATAGGTTTTTCTTTTGATATAAGGAAGTATTCAAAGTAGCGCCGGGGGTATCCTTCTTATGCCGGTCGAAGCTGTTGCCACTCCGACGGGAACCACGACCATGGAGATCACGGTCAGCAAGTTTGAACTGCTTCGCGAACTCACCGCTACGCAGGGTGTAGTTGAGCGCAAGACCACGATTCCGATCCTTTCGAACTATCTGTTCGAAGCTTCCGCAGACAAGCTTTCGCTGACCGCCACCGATCTCGATCTCAGCCTGCGCACATCATGCAATGCCAAGGTGAAGAAGGAAGGTTCGTGCACCATCCCCGCGCGCAAGCTGCACGATTACGTGAAACTGCTCCCGGATTCTGACATCACCATCAAGTTGCTCGAAAACCATTGGGTGAGCATCCGCTGTGGCCGGTCGAACACGAAAATGGTGGGCATGGCGCGCTCGAACTTTCCCAGCCTGCCGCAGTTTCCGACTTCAGGTGTAGTAAAGATTCCTGCCGGCGTGCTGCGCGCCATGATCGCCAAAACAACTTTCGCGATTGCGAATGAAGAATCTCGATACACGCTGAATGGGGCGCTGATGGTGCTCAAGCCGGAGTCCATCACCATGGTCGCGACCGACGGCCATCGCTTGGCCCATGTCGAACGCGCAGGAGAGAAGTTCGAGGGCGTTTCTGGCGAGTTGAAGACCCTTGTCCCCAAGAAGGCAATGGACGAGATCAAGACCCTGCTGGACTCGACCGATGTCGAAGTAATCGAGTTTGCCAAGGACGAGTCGACCCTATATTTCCGCATCGGCCCCCGCCTGCTCACTTCGCGTCAACTGACTGGCCAGTTCCCCAACTACGAAGCGGTTCTGCCCAAGGACAACAACAAGAGCGTTGTCGTAAATTGCGAAGACCTCAGCGGCGCCATCCAGCGCGTCTCGCAGTTTGCCGATGAGCGGTCACGCGCCGTGCGCATGCGGATCGATAAAGGTGAACTAAAGATTTCCGCTTCCTCGACTGAAACCGGCGAGTCGGAAGACTCGATTGAGACCAGCTATCAGGGCGATAGCGTAACCATCGGCTTCAATGCCGTGTACCTGCTCGATTTCCTGAAAGCCGCCGGCTCGGGCGAGATTCGCATGGAATTCAAAGATGCCCAGTCTGCCGGCCAACTCCGTCCCGCCGAAGGCGACGACTACAAGTACCGCTACATTGTCATGCCCATGAGGATCTGAGGACGTGTGGCGCGGACACTCTTGTCCGCGGCTCCGTGTAGCATAGTGCCGTGCGCGTCGCGATCGTCATCGGCATTATCCTGTTGTTCCTCGCGTGGACGTCTGGCTCCGCCCAAAAAACTTCTTCTCAATCCGCGCCCAGAAAACGTACTTCAAGTGAATCAGTCCTTGGTTCTCTCGCCGCCGGCGACTATCGCAACTCATTGTTCGGCTTTCGCTACAAAGTCCCGTACGGCTGGGTCGACCGCACTGAGCAGATGCGCGAGACCTCCGGCGGATCGGACAAATCTCTGGTTCTGCTGGCCGCTTTTGGGCGCCCTCCTGAAGCCTCAGGCGAGACAGTCAATTCCGCGGTGATCATCACGGCGGAGAGCTTGTCGCTGTACCCTCAAGTGAAGACAGCAGCCGATTACTTCGCATCAGTTACCGACGCGGCCACCAAGAGAGATTTCAAGCCGGCAGGCGAGCCGTACTGGTATCAACTGGGCACGAAGCGCCTGGTGCGCGGCGATTTCACCAATGAAGTCGGCGGACACGCAATGTATCAGTCATCGCTTGTGACGTTGGATAAAGGCTATGCCATCTCGTTTACGTTTCTGGAAGAAAATGAAGGCGAAGTTGAGCAACTCATGCAGCGCTTGGCGTGGCCTGGTCAGCCGAAGAAATGAGCCTAAACCGCTGCCCTAACCTCCTCAATCCACTCCCTTTACTGCCCCGGTTCCAGCCCCCAAACTGGTCCTTTTCGTGATACAATTTACCTAGCTCTGGAAACCTCTAAGTTCTAATAATTTCAATCATTTGAGGTATCCCAAGCGTACCCGGAAAGCACCTGCCGTCGCACTTGTATCGGGGCATCTCCATGGAGCCGAATGGCCAGTAAAGAAACACTGAACGCGTCTGCTATCGCCGAAAGTAAAACCAAGAACGGCAAGCAGGCGCCGACGAACGGCAACGCCGATTACACTGCCGAATCAATCAAAGTTCTTGGTGGAATGGAAGCAGTCCGAAAGCGTCCCGCCATGTACATTGGCTCGACTGGCGAGATGGGGCTGCACCACCTCGTGTATGAAGTCGTCGACAACTCCGTCGACGAAGCGCTGGCCGGCTACGCGGACAAGATTGAAGTCACCATACACATCGACAACTCCATTACGGTCGTCGACAACGGCCGCGGCATTCCCGTCGATGCCATGGACATCGATGGCGAAAAAATTGCTGCCGCCCAGGTCGTCATGACCAAGCTGCACGCCGGCGGAAAATTCGATTCTTCTTCCTACAAAGTTTCCGGCGGCTTGCATGGCGTCGGCGTTTCCTGCGTGAATGCTCTCAGCGAAGACCTGGAATTGGAAATCTGGCGCGATAACTTCACCTGGGAGCAGAGCTACTCGAAGGGCGAACCCACGTCGAGGCTCAAGAAGGCCGGCGCCACCAAAAAGCGTGGTACCAAAGTTCACTTTCTGCCGGACAAGAGCATTTTCACCGCGACCGAGTACAACTTCGACACCCTGGCGCAGCGTCTGCGCGAACTCGCGTTTCTCAATAAAGGCCTGTTGATCACGCTTACGGACGAGCGCACCACCGACCCGAAAACCGGCGAGCCCAAGACGGTCGAATTCAAGTACAACGGCGGTATCGCCGAATTTATCAAGCATCTCAATCGCGGCAAATCCGTTCTCCATGACAAGCCGATTTACATGGAAGCCGATAAGGACACGGTCCACATCGAGATTGGCCTGCAGTACAACGACGGCTATTCGGAAACCGTCTTCAGCTTCGCCAATAACATCAACACCGTCGACGGCGGCTCTCACCTCTCGGGCTTCCGCACCGCGCTGACCCGCACCATCAACTACGCCGGACAGCAATTGGGATTGTTCAAAGATGTCAAAGAAAACCTGACTGGTGATGACGTTCGCGAAGGACTGGTGGCAGTCATCAGCGTGAAGCTGCCGCAACCCCAGTTCGAAGGCCAGACCAAGGGCAAGCTCAATTCGGATATAGCCGGTGTCGTGCAGGCGGTAGTGAACGAGAAGCTGGGCGCATTCTTCGAACAGAACCCCACGGTCGCGCGAAAAGTCATCAACAAGGCCATCGATGCAGCCCGTGCTCGTGAAGCGGCCCGTAAGGCCCGCGATCTGACTCGCCGCAAGGGCGCGCTGGACGGCGGAGGCCTCCCTGGTAAGCTGGCTGACTGCTCCGAGCGCCAGCCGGATCGTTGCGAGTTGTTCCTGGTCGAGGGCGAGTCGGCAGGTGGCACCGCCAAGCAGGGACGCGATCGGCGCTTCCAGGCCATCCTCCCGCTGAAGGGAAAAATTCTAAACGTCGAAAAAGCGCGTTACGACAAGATGCTCGGCCACGAAGAAATTCGTGCCATGATCACCGCGCTGGGCACCGGCATTGCCAAGGACGACTTTGATCCCGCCAAGCTGCGCTACGGAAAAATCATCCTGATGACCGACGCCGACGTAGACGGCAGCCACATTCGCACGCTGCTGCTCACGTTTTTCTTCCGCCACATGCAGGAACTGATCAAACGCGGCAACGTCTTCATCGCCCAGCCACCGCTCTACGGCATCAAGAAGGGCAAGTCGCATCAGTACATTAAAGACGATCGCGAGTTCGTGAAAGTCATGGTCAAGCGCGCGTCCGAAGGCCTGGTTGTGCGGTACGGCGAGGGAGCGGCCAAGCTGGAGGGCGCAGCCCTTTCGAAGTTCATCACCGTGCTCAACGAGTATCTCGGCTTTTTCGACAAGGTGGACAAACGGGTGCGCAATGAGCGCGTCACCGATCTGTTGCCGAAATTGGATCTTGCTAAGCGCGCCGACTTCGAAGGCGACAAGAAAACTCCGCCAAAGAAGATCGAAAAGCTGGAAAAAGAGCTGAAAAAAATCCAGAAGGATCAGGGATTCAAGAGCGTCGAAATGCGTTTTGACGAAGAGCACAATCTCTGGGAATTGGCGTTCGTCAACTCGCAGGGCGCCGAGCACCGCATCAACTGGGAGCTGGCATCGAGCCCCGAGTACCGCCAGATGAGCGCTAAATTCAAGCAGATTGAGCCCTATATGGAGCCGCCGTTCGTGGTCGAAGCCGTGGCGAAGAGCGCTGCTCCCGGCAAGGACGGAGCCAATGGCGAGGAAGAGTTAAGCGACGCCGAGCGCGAGGACCTGGAAAAGACTGCCAAGAAAACCACCAAGGCTCAGCCCAAACTCAAGGCCAAAGAGCCTGAGACCGTCGAGAAGACCAACCCGCGCGACTTGTTTGACTACGTTCTTGGCGAAGGCCGCAAAGATTACACGGTGCAGCGTTACAAGGGCCTGGGCGAGATGACTGCCGAGCAGCTCTGGGAAACCACCATGGACCCGGAGCGCCGCACTCTGCTATCGGTCAAGCTCGAAGACATCGCCGAGACGGAAACCATCTTCACCACGCTCATGGGCGAAGACGTCGAAGCCCGCCGCAAATTCATCGAAGACAACGCGCTGGATGTGAAGAACCTGGATATCTGAGGTGTGGCGCGGACACTCTTGTCCGCGCAGTTCTAGCCCTCGAAAGCTCACGCCAAATTCCGCAACATGGTGCAGGCACGCCGCGCGTGTGCCCAGACGTCCTCGTGTGGGCCGAGCGCAGCTCGGCATTTTCTTCGCAATGATGCGCTGCGCAGGCGTTCTTCCTTTGTCGCGAAATCACACCGGGAACAAAAGAGGAGCGACAGCGCTCTAAATGGATGACGAGGTTGCGCTATGGAGAAAGCTCAAGTCGATCTGACAAAGGCGGGGTGGCTAATTGTGCTAGGGCTATTTGGAACACTGGCATGGTTCGTTGCGAAGCCTGATTTGCTGCGAACCCGCGTGTCCCCGATCGACTTGCAAAGGTCGGAGAACTCCACGACTAACTTCACACCGCCCCCCACGAGCGCTCCGAGGAGTAGTCAGTATGTCGGCGGCGTAGTCGCGGGCATAGTTGGAGGAGTACCAGGAGGTGTGCGGCAATTCGGGACAGGGCTTACTTCCCCGACGGCCGACTTCGGCCGCAAGATGGTGCGCTCCAGCTCGCTACAGGCTGTAGTTAACAATCCAGCCGAGACAGCCCAGCGTGTGGCAAATGCAGCCGAACAACTCGGCGGCTATGTTGAGAGTTCCGAGATTGGGGGCAGCAAAGAGCAACCCTGGGCGTCCATGGTGATTCGTGTCCCTGCCAACCGCCTGCAGGAAGCTGAAAGCCAGATCTCTAAGTTGGCCTTACGGATTGAAAACGAGACCACCACCGTGACCGACAGCACGCGCGACTATGTAGATCGCGAGGCTCGGCTGCGAAATCTGCGCGCTGAAGAGGCGCAATACCTCTCGATTATGAAGAGCGCGAGCAAGGTGAAAGATATGCTCGCCGTGATCGACAAGCTTTCCGACGTGCGGGGAGAAATCGAGCAACAGCAAGCCGAGTTCGACACTCTGTCGAAGCAGGTGGAGACTGCGTCGCTGAAGGTGTCCCTGCAAACCGAGATGAACACTCAAGTCTTCGGCCTGCGCTGGCACCCTTTGTACGAGTTGAAAGTTGCGGCGCGCGACGGCCTGGACAGTCTCGCCACTTACGTCGACTCCGTACTTGGAGTTCTGTTTCAATTGCCCGCAGTTGCGCTCTGGATGGCTACCGTGATTTTTGTGGGATCTCTGGTCTGGCGCCTTCTACGATGGGTCTGGCGAACCTTCTTTGCCTCCCCGCAAAAGCTCACGCCAACCCCCGCAAGTTAGTACAGCAACAACTTGGCCCAGACGTCCTTCGACTCCGCTCAGGAGCTGGGCGGCCGAGCGCCGCTCGGCACTTCTAATTCCCCGTCAGCTCAAATACCATCCCCCATTCACATTGATCGTCTGCCCGGTGATGTATCCATTTTCTGCCAGCATCACCGCGACGCTGGCCACTTCCTCGACGCGTCCGAAGCGGCCAACCGGCATATACGCAGGGCTGGCTTTCGGATTGGAAGTCACCATCTCTGTCTCAATCAACGCCGGGGCGATCGCATTGACCGTGATCCCTTCTTTGGCCAGCAGGTTGGCGAGAGAATGCGTCAGCCCCAGCATTCCTGCTTTTGAAGCTGCGTAATGTGGTCCGACCACACCTCCGGTTTGTGCCGCTACCGACGACATATTGATGATCCGCCCCCAGCCCTGCTTGCGCATGCCGGGCAGGACAGTCTGGGTCACGAAGAACGTCGACTTCAGGTTCGTGTCGAGTATGTGATCCCAGTCCTGCTCGGTGACGTCTTCGATCTTTTTCGGCTGGGCGATGCCGGCATTGTTGACCAGAATGCTGACTGCTCCGAGCGCGTCTTCGATCTTCTCAATCATGTCGCGGATTGCGGCAAGCCGGCTGACGTCCGCCTGCACGGGAAGAGCCCGCCGCCCCAACTCGCGGATTCGGGAACAAACCTGGGCGGCGTCTTCGGCGCGCTGATGATAATTCACCGCGACATCCGCGCCGGCCTCAGCGAGAGCGACCGCGACTGCTGCGCCAATGCCGCGGCTCGCGCCTGTGACCAGAGCGATTTTGCTGGTGAGTGGGAGCATCGGCCTATTATGCCGGGACGGAGAATGTGGGGGAGCATGGGACGGGCGACCCGCCCGCCCCCGTGCAACGAGCCCTATGATTGCTGGCGCGGACAAAAGTGCCCGCGCCAATTTTGCTAGTCCGCGGCCGCCTGGCGGCTCATCGGCTGAGCGCAGTATGCACACCGGCGCGCGTCTATGGGAATCTCGCTCAGGCACTCCGGACACTTCTTCGTGGTGGGATCGGCCGATGCGGGCGCCTTGCGCATGCGCGAAACCAGTGCATTGATCGGCGTCACAACGAAGAAATACACCGCCGCCGCGACCAGCAGGAACGCGACCGCTGCGTTGATGAAGTCGCCGATCGCGAACATGCTGCCGTTCACGGTGAACTTGATTGCGGAGAAGTCGGGCTTGCCAACAATTGCGGCAATTAACGGCGTCAGCAGATCCTTGGTGAATGCCGCCACGACCGAGGCGAACGCGGCGCCAATCACCACGCCCACCGCCATGTCCACCACGTTGCCCCGCAGAATGAATTGCTTAAATCCCTTCAACATAACAACCTCCACGCCGGACCGGGGCCACTGTACGCCCCGCCAGCAGGGCGGTCAAGGACTTCTGCCACTAACTCCGCAGGCCGCAAGCACTGGCGTTGGCTCATGCACGGACCTTGGGATCCAGTCCCGCGTGCGACTGCGCAGAATTCACGTACTTTTAACCCGCCGGAGAAAAATTCTGGCTATTCTTCCCCTCAGACAATCTATGTGTGCAGAGGCCCAGAAGGGGACGGCAGTACGGGAAATTTCGGAATTTCGCCGCCGCTCGGGCCTGCGTGAAGGGAAACGGCGTATGAGTACAGCCGCCAAGAGTCTTCAGCCCGAGTCTTCGCACTCCCAACTGGTTGCGCGAACCGTGCACGCGTGTTGCGCGGCCAAGGAAGCTGCTGCCGCGGCCGCCGAAGGCATCGCCACCGGCTCCAAGCCGCTGCTGGAATCCATTCGCGAGCGCGAACGTGAATTGGACGAAATCGATCGCGAGATCGACGACGGCGTTACGCAAGCTATAACCCAGGTCAAAGAATCCGACGCCCGCCAGCTGCTCGCTTGCATGAAGATCATGATAGGCCTGGAACGCGTTGGCGACCTGCTGCTCAGTTTCAGCAACAGCGCGATTGCGGTTGGCGCCCGTATCGAGCCGCAGGACACGCGCGATCTCACCCAGATGGCCACGGTGTTGGAGAAAATGCTCGATGATGTGGGCCTTGCCTTTTCTAAGCGGGATGTGCAAAAAGCAGTGGCCGTCCTTCGCTCGGACGCCGAAATGGACCGCCTGCGCAATCTCATCTTCCTGCGCCATATTGAAAACCCCGAAAACATGCCGCGCCAGGAAAGCCTCCAGGTTATCTTCATGACGCAGTCCCTCGAACGCGCCGGCGATCACGCCAAAAACCTCGCCGAGGAAGTCTGTCATTTCGTCAGTGGTCATACCGTTCGCCATGTCCTGATGACTTACGACAAGCCGCTCGAGCAGATGTTTCTGGACTGGTTGCGTCGGCGCGAAGCCAATCCCTAGTCCCGGCGTATCGTCCCATCGATCCGCCGCTCCCCTCGGATCGTGATAGCATTTTTCCGGGCTTATCCGCCGCCGCTTATGGTGCGCTCTTCTCTCCGAACGCTTGCCGCCCTCGTTTTACTTTCCGGTCTGCTGTTCGCGCGCGACCAGAAGCCTTCCACGAAAGAGGGCTGGCTGCAGATTCAATCGGCCCACTTCACGATTCTGACTGATGCCGGCGAAAAACGCGGCCGCGAAGTGGCGGTTCGGTTGGAGCAGATGCGTGCCGTTTTCGCGGGCTTGATCATGCGTGACAAGCTCAGAATGCCCGTTCCCCTGGAAGTCGTCGCATTGAAGGACGATAAGGATTACGAGCGCCTCTCTCCTCTTCGCAAGCGCACGGCCATCACCGACCCAGGCTTCTTCCTTGCGGGTGACGACAAGAACATCATCGCGCTCGATCTCTTTGCCGATGAGCCTTGGCGCGCCATTGCCCATCCCTTTGCTCACATGTTGCTCGACGGCAACTACCCTCCGACCAAGGCCTGGTTCGACGAGGGTTTGGCGGAATACTTCGCCAGCGTTCGCGTGGACAATAAGTATGTCGACATCGGCAGTGATCCTGAGCTGACCAATAAGTATGCGGAAGACTTACTCGGCAACATCAACGACGTGCGGCATCCGGCCAAGTCGCTCACCGAATTGTTAATGGGCCCGCTCTGGCTCGACATGCCCGACTTTCTGCAAATGCGCCTGAACTCGCAGCCCTATCACGAAGGCACCCACCACACATTGTTCTATGCGCAGTCCTGGATTGTTGTTCACTATCTGCTCGCCAAAAACCTGCTTCCCCAGGCCGGCACTTACTTCAATCTTGTAGAAAATGAGAAATCGCCGGTGCCGCAGGCCCTGCGGCAGGCATTTGGCATGACTCCCGAGCAGTTCGAGAAGGCCATCAAAGATTACTTCCAGTCCCTCACGGCGCTGTTTACCGCGCAGCAGAATGCCGATGCCGCCGTTCAGAACTCCCGCGATGTCGATGAGGCCCGCAACTCCGGCCAGCAGGTGAATCATTTTGCCAGTCCGCTCACGCCCGATGAAGTCAGCGCGGTGGTCAAGAAAGTCACCGACGATGACGCGCACGCGCTCGTCGCTGAGGTCATGGTCCGGCAGCCCGAACACCGTGAAGAGGGTTTCAAGCAGCTCGAGGCCTTGGCTCAGGATCCGACCGATAACGCACTCGCTCATCGCGCCCTGGCCTTCGCGTTTCTTCAAGGCGGTGACTTCAAGCAAGCTACCGCCCAGCTGCAAGCCGCCAAGGATGACGATCCCAGTTCCAGCGATCCCTGGATTCACTATTGCGAGGCTCTGCTGCGTTTCCGCATGGCGCAAAACAGCGGCCAGGCAATAGAAGGCGGGCTGGCCAATGTTCAGCAGGATTTACGAGCGGTTGTCGATTGGGATCCGGAATTCGCCGAAGCCTACCACCTGCTTGGACTTGCCGAAGTACAGGGCGGAGGCACACATGCCGCCGCCGACTCCATGCGCAAAGCCATCGAACTCAGCCCTCGTAATCGTCGCTACGTGCTCGATCTCGCCGATATTTATCTGGCGCAGAAAAATTGGGACCAGGCACAAGCTCTTTTGGAGCAACTGAAGGCGGGCGGTAATCCCCAGATTGCCGCCGCGGCCCGCAAGAAACTCGACGATTTGCCTTTCATTAAGAAGTACGGCATCACTCCGGACCGCGCTGCCGACGCGCAGAAAACTCGCGTGATCGAAGCCAACTCCGGCATCAGCAATCCCCTTCCCGACGATGACGCCGACGCCAAACCTCAGCTGAAAGAGCGCGCGCCCGATAAGCGTCCGGTCAAATATCTCAAAGGAAGGATCGTGAAGGTGGATTGCACCAAGGCGCCCGAGGCGCTCATTACTATTTCCTCCGCAGGTCGTGTCCTAAAGCT
>DASSIO010000129.1:0-10203 GCA_035691825.1 Terriglobales bacterium
CGTGGGCCACTCCGCCGGCCAGACGGCCCACCGTCTCGAGTCGCTCGGCCTGACGAAGACGTTGTTCGGCGGCCGGAACGCTGGGAAGGTTTTCGGTTATGACCAGTAAGCAGTCGGGATCCTTGATCTGTCCTGCTCTCCAAACGCTCCAGCGCTTCGGTTGACCGTTGCTGCTCGCGCACTTGGCTTCGATTTGAAAGCCTTCCCGATCACCCTTGAGTAATGCCGCAACCAGTTGCTCAAATTCACTGCGATTTTCCGTCTGGATCAGATCCACCAGGCGAAGAGATGGTGTCATTCCCGAACTGATTGCCAACATCTGTTCCCATGCGGGATTCCATGCTGTGATATTGCCCTGCCGGTCCCACTGAGCCCAGGCGAGCGGAGCGTTCTCAAAAAGAGAGTGGATCTCCACTTTGGAATCCGGCTTTGGCCAAGTCAGTTCAGCAGCGCTCATACGTTCTACTCTGCGCGGAAGGAATCCCAGAAGGAACCGGTAATCCGACCGCTCGATACCTTGGTTTTCCCAAAATGGGAATCGGCTGGCTCTTCGCGCCCACGCTCAACTCCATTCCGGCCCACTATAGAGAAAACACCCCATAGGTGCGAAAGGGCAGATGTCACTAAAACAGGAAATCTTTCTGTGGAAAACTCGGTTTGAACCCGAATTTTGGGCTTAGTGGTCAGAAATTACGAAGGGAAGGGAGAATTTGTGAGATTTAGTGAGCGGCCTGGCCGTGTTGGCTGGCAATGAAGACAGGTTCCGCGAGCGCGAAGGTGAGCCGCCGCCCCTGTTCCACGCGGATCGTGCGCGGTGAGCCATGGCTCAAGGGCGATTGGCGGGCGAAAAGGCTGGCCGTCTGAACCGGCACATCCAGACTGCCAATATGCACCGACGCCAGCTTTAATCGGACATAACCCCGATTGCGCTTCACTTGGGAAGTGCGGGCAGACTCGACCCTTCCCGAGACGAGGATTCCAGGCGGAATCAGGGTATCGCCCTCTATGACGACCGGTTCAACCACGACCGCGTCGAAACCATCACCCGCGTCCGGGTCCTCGACAGAAATAGGCGTTTTCAAACGCACGCTGATGAGAGTTCCGGCCGGAAGATTCTCGCGTTCATGGAACGGCACAGTGTTGTCAGCGGCTTTCCCGGACGGACCTGGAGTTTCTCCGCGAGCATCGTCAAGGTTGGTTCCATCCTCATGAAATGGGGTCTTATGCGGATCCGGCTGGGCAACGGCACTGTCGCCGGGGACCGCAATGGGGCGGGAGCATCCCGCTGCCAGCATAACCAATACCAGTGGGCCCGCCGCCAGGCCGGGAAGCCTCGGAAATATAGCGATGCGCCTCATAAGGTCTGATGTCTAATTGGCAAGCCGAATACCAGACACACTCTCACTAAATCAACAACTTGGCGATGGCACTTTCGTGGCATGCATGTAGATTTTTCCCGCCCACCGCCAATCGGCATCCCTTACGAAAAAAACGCGGAAGGCAATGCCTTCCGCGTCACAATCTCACTCTCGGGCTTTATTGCTTCTTTGCCGGCTTCTTGGGTGCGCGTTTAGCAGGCTTCTTCTTGGCTTCACTCTCGCGGCCGCCAATGAGGCTTAGAGCATCCGCGGCATTGAACGGGAACTGCCGGACGGAAGTTTCGGTCTGACCCGCAGAATTGAGGGTAATATCGACGCGCCGATTGCTCGCCAACTTAATAACGGCAATTCTCGCCAGCGCGCGCTTGCGCTCCTCAGTGGTCAATTCCGTGTTTTGCTCGATCGACTGCTTCACTTCATCGATGGTCAGGTTGTGCTGCGCCCCGAACGCCTTGGTTTCAATGTTAGCCTCGGGGACTCCTTGCTCGACCAGGAAGCTCTTTACACGGGCTACGCGCCGCTCCGAAAGCGCCTGATTAAAGGCAGCGGCACCGCGTATGTCAGCATGACCTTCGAGCACGAGGTGCGTATCAGGTTTGGCTTCAAGATATTTCTTGAAGTCGGTTGCCAGATTCAGCAGGATCTTCTGCTGGCTCGGCAGCAGGCCGCCGTTCGGGTCTTTGGGCGTCGGCTGCGCGGTGGCGAAATAAACGCTATGCAGTGCCAGTCGTGCCTCCAAGGCCTTATCCACGGGCGGAGGCGGCGGATTCTCGATGGTCACCTGCGTCGAGGCCTGACCAGTCAAGCCGCGGGAGTCGGTGCAAGTCGCAGTTACTGTCACCGGACCGGGAGGAAGCCCGGCAGTGTTCAGGGTTGCGGAGTTTGCGGTTCCGGAAACCGTGCCCACGGTTGAAGTCCAGTTGGCAACTGAAACCGGCACGCCGTCTGGGCTGGTACAACTAGCGGACACGTTCACGGTTCCACCAGGAACAAGGCTGGTGGGATTGGCCGAGAGGGACATGGTCGGAGGATTCTTTGGCGGCAGCGGTTTGACGGTGTAGGTGGCCGTGCAACTCGCCTCGTTGCCTTTCTTGAGCTTGGCATCGGTCACGTGAGCGGTAACCGTGTAACTGCCGGGCGCGACATTGTTGGTGTCGATAGTGGCGCTGGTATCTTTGCCAGTTACTTGCCCCCCATTCCCGCTCCAGCTATAAGTCAGGGTGTGCTTGGGATTGAAGTTGCTGGGCGTAACCGTGGCCGTAATTGGTTCTCCGACCATGACTTCGGTGGGTTGCACGGAACAGGATGCAGCCGGAACTACCGTAGGCGCACCGCCCCAACTGAACACCAGTCCTGTACGCAGTCTGATTCCTTCTTCGCTGGGATGCCGCAAACCTGGGAAAGACGGAGACGCGTAGCTGGAATAATTCTGTCTTGCCCAGACGTAGTCTGCTTCAAACAGCCGGAGCGCGATCGACTTAGTGATTGGCAGGTCCATTCCGCCACCGAGAATTATGCCAGGACCATTGGGCTCGTTTAAATTGGGGACGGACAAGCGGTTCAGACCGACGAGGGCGTGCAGAAAGAAGTTCGCATCATCGGTCCGCCATATGAAACGGGGACCAAACGAGACAGTGGTTACGTCATTGCCATTGCCCCAGTTTTCTCCCAAGTCGAACTCAGCCCCCCAATGCGGATCAAAATTGTAGGTCAGTGCTGCGCCAAATCCTTTGGTCATGTCTGGGACTTTGAAGGGGATAGGATTGTTAGGATCGCCAAACGCTGTGGGAACGGTGATGCCGGGATGGAAGTACTGGTATCCAGCGAAAATGTCCCACTTGGGATTGGTATCGCTCTGCGCGAAAGCGTCGCGTGGAATCAGAAAGAGAAGGACTATTGCAACTGCGAAAAGGCAGAGGAGTCTGCTTCGACGTCGAATCGATGTGCACTTGGTTAGCATAAGATCCTCCAAACGTGATCGTGGCCGGTTGCCTGGGCAACCTGGCGGTCACGGAGAGAAGTGATGGGAAATCGGTGGAAGAATAGAGTTGTCCTGGGAACGCAAGATTCTATCTCACAGCAGCTTAAAGGGAAAGCGTAGACTCAAGGTATTGTCAGTTTTGGCAACCAAGCCGTGCCCTACCGGTCTCCAATGGACATCGTAAGGATCGCTTTTCTGGCCTCTGAATTGCACAATCCGGACCTTGCCGGACGGAAACAGGCCGCGTATCTTGGAGGATTCGTCCCGACCGCACGTCGATGGCGAGAATCGGGTTGGAGTGAATCAATGCCAGCAGCCAGAGCAATCAAATGAGCCACGAAAAAGTACTGATCGTCGAAGATGAAGAGAACGAGCGCTCCGGGCTGGCCGAACTTGTCACATCGTGGAACTTTCGGGTAGAGACAGCGCGCGACGGCGCCGAAGGCCTCGAAAAGGCGACGCAGTGGGGCCCTTCCATTGTCATCACCGACCTCAAGATGCCGCGCATGGGGGGAATCGAATTGCTGGGGCATCTGGCGGAGCAGGCGCAGACCATTGCCGTCATCCTGGTAACTGCCCAAGGCACCATCGATAGCGCCGTGCAGGCGATGCGTATGGGCGCCTACGACTACATTACCAAGCCCATCGACACCAATCGGCTGCGGACGATTCTTTCGAATGCATCCGCTCTGCTCGGCACTCGCGCCGAACTGGAAGCTACCAGACGGCGCCTGCGCGATACCGGATCCTTAGGGCGGCTGAGTGGCGCCTCGCGCAAGATGCAGGAAATCTTCCGCCTGATCGAGATGGTGGCGCCCAGCACCGCCTCGGTGTTGATTACTGGCTCAAGCGGAACGGGAAAGGAGTTGGTGGCGCGGACGATCCACGAACTGAGCCCGCGTAAGGACCGGCCCTTCGTGGCTATCAACTGTGCCGCCATTCCCGAAACCTTGATGGAAAGCGAGATCTTCGGGCACGAAAAGGGGGCGTTCACGGGCGCGTTGGAACGCCGCACCGGCTGCTTCGAACTTGCCGAAGGCGGCACGCTGCTGCTGGATGAAATCGGCGAGATGCCGGTCGGAACCCAGGCCAAACTGCTGCGCGTGCTCGAAGATCACAAACTGCGCCGCTTGGGCAGCAAGGTCGAGACCGCGGTGGACGTGCGCGTGCTTGCTGCGACGAACAAGATTCCGGACGAAGCGGTCGCTCGTGGCGAACTGCGCAGCGACCTCTATTACCGCCTGAACGTGTTCAACATTCACATGCCGCAATTGCGCGAACACAAAGATGACATCCCTGCGCTGGTGCAACTCTTGCTGGCGGAGATGAGCTCCAAACATGGCCGCAAGGTCACGGCAGTCAGCGAAGCAGTGCTCAATCAGTTCAATAACTATTCGTGGCCGGGGAATGTGCGTGAACTGCGCAACACTATTGAACGGGCGGTAATCGTCTGCGAGTCGGCGATGATCGAGACCAAGCACTTGCCCCCGGGATTTGGCCAAGCCCCGCTGCGGACGGCGGCCAATGATCCCGACGCGGTGCGCCTGGGAGTGGGCACCACGGTGGAAGAGGCGGAAAAAATGCTTATCCTCAAGACGCTGGAGGCGACCAGCAACAACAAAACGCGCGCTGCCGAGATCCTGGGAATCAGCTTAAAAACGCTTCACAATAAGTTGAAGGAGTACGGAAGCGCCACGCCGGAAGGGGTTGCCGGCAAGGAAGAAGTGCCCAGCAGCTAGACTGCCCCGGTTGTTCTTTAGTCCAGCGATTTTGTCATGCGACGCAAAACTATCATCGTGCTGGTCATCACCCTCATGGTGACGGCCATGGTCACGGCGTTTTCGTATTTGTACATCTCGCAAATTCTCCGGCTGCGCATCGCCAATGCCTACGAGACGGCCGTGAGCCTGACTCGGCAGTTAGCGTACGCGGCTAACAATGCCATTCCCGATTTCAGCAGCACTTCCGTGGACACCAGCGATCCGGCGGCTGTACGCCGGGCCTTAGCAGACTACGTTCAGACTGACGTCGATACAAATAACCTGCTCCAGTCCGATCCGGGCGACTGGCAATACATCAATGATGTCTGCATCGTCGACACGAACGGCAAGGCTCTGTTGCACACCAATTCCAAGTTGGTAGGCAAAGTGATTCCGCAGCGACCTAACTTTGAGCAGGTGGTACACGCTCGCTTCCGCGAGCAGATCCGCCTGGTATTCAGTCCGGCGACGGTTTACGACGTTACGTATCCGCTGGAATTGAGTGGCGCGCCATTCGGAACGATTCGCATCGGAGTGCAGACTGCCTTCCTGAAGAGCGAAGTGCAAGCCCGTCTGATGCGGGCGCTGTACATTTCGGTCGCGCTGATCTTCGTCTCCCTCATCCTGGCCGCGGGAATTTCGAACCTGGCGCTCGGCCCCCTAAAAGAAATCAGCCGCAACCTCGACAATGTCACAGCCGGAGAGGCGGACTTGTATGGCGACGAATCGCAGCACGACGAGTACGGGTTGGTCACTCTGAAGATTGCCAACCTTGGCAGGCAGATTCGTGATAGCAGGGAAATTTTCTCAGCCCTGAAAGATAACGTCGATCAACTGATGTCGAAGTTGCAGGATGGGCTGATGCTGTTCGCCCGCGATTCACGGGTGGTTCTGGTGAGCGCTCCGGTGGAGTCTTTCCTGGGACGTCCGCGAGGCGAACTTCTCGGCCGTACGGTGCAGGAAGTTTTTGATCGTAATTCGCTGCTGGGCGCAGCGCTGCTCGAGGCTTTTGAACGGCGCCGTCCCCTGTCGCAGCGCGAGTTCGAAGCTGCCGGAGGAAGACGGGTACAGGTGTCGCTCGACTTCGTTCAGGAGAAGAACTCGCAGATCGGCGCGCTCGTCATCATGCGCGACACAGAATCGGTCCGGCGCATCGGCGACGAGATCGAGATGTCGCGGCGGCTTTCGGCCAGCGGACGACTTACGCGCGGTGTCGCCCATGAGGTCAAGAATCCCATTAACGCCATCGTGCTGCACTTGCAGCTTCTGCGCAACAAACTGACCCAGCAGGAGCCGGATACGGGGCGCCACATGGACATCATCGATAGCGAGATTCGCCGCCTGGATCGCGTGGTGCAAACTCTGGTGGACTTCACGCGCCCGCGCGACCTTCATCTGGAAGAGGTCGACCTGCGGCGCTTGCTGGAGGACGTCTTGCAGCTCGCCGCCCCCGATGCCGAGCAGCATGGTGTCACTATTGCGCGTCACCTGCCCGAAGTTCGTTTGCCCGTGAAGGTTGACGTCGATCTGATGAAACAGGCCATCCTGAACGTGGTAATCAATGGAGTACAGGCTATGCCACAAG
Source organism: Terriglobales bacterium (assembly GCA_035691825.1). Taxonomy (GTDB): domain Bacteria; phylum Acidobacteriota; class Terriglobia; order Terriglobales; family Acidobacteriaceae; genus Gp1-AA122. The sequence goes on from DASSIO010000129.1 coordinate 6,706, forward strand.
GAGGCGTGCTTACAATTTCAGCGGGCCGCGAAAATGGCGTGATCCTCGCCGAGGTTCAGGACCAGGGTGGTGGCATTCCGAAAGAGATGCACGATAAAGTCTTTGAACTTTACTTCACGACTAAGAAGGAAGGCAGCGGCATCGGGCTGGCGCAAACGTATCAAATCCTGCAATGGCACTATGGCACCGTGGATTTCGAATCTGCCGAGACCACCGGAACGATCTTCCGGTTTCAGATTCCAGCCGCGGGCACACCGGCAGCAGAACTCACGTCCGACTACACGGCGGACACCGCAACTTCTCAGCGCGGCGACTAAGTTCCTGGTTGCTATTGCGGAGAATTGAGAGCGGGAACTCAATACGAAAGGGTAAGATAATATCATTACTGGAATCGGACCAACCGGGAATCCCCGTATGACTCTGGCCTTCGTTCTCCTATTTTCCGCATTTGGCTGGACCGCGCCGGCCGTGTGGCCGTTGCAGTCTCAATCTGCAGCAGAGCCGGCAGAGCCCGCCACTGAGTCCGCTCCAGACAAGCCGCAGGGGAACGGAAACCCGCAGACGAGTGCGCCGCCAGAAACCAAGCCGTCCGCACAAACACCGTCGAACTCAACCACACCGGCCACTACGAAACGGAAGCGTCACAAGAAGAAAGCTAAATTGTCCAACTGCGGCGTTCGCCCCACGCCGCCGGTTGAGAAAAGCACGAATCCTCACGGCGCTACACCAGGCGATCCCTCCGCAGGAACCGCTTCTGCCAGGGCGCCAGGACAAAACTCCGTCGCGCCCGATCCAAAAGATTGTCCTCCGCCCAAAACCATAGTCCGCCACGGAGGAACGTCAGAACCGAGCATCCAATTAGCCGGAGGTCCAAACGACAGCCAGGCATCTCATAAGCGCGACGTGGTGAATCAGTTGTTGGGAGTCACGGAAAACAATCTAAAGAAAGCCGCGGGCAAGCAGCTAAATTCCACTCAGCAAGATACGCTCTCACAAGCCCGCGCATTCATGCAGCAATCCAGAACCGCGATTGCAGATGGCGATCTCGATCGCGCCCGCACATTGGCGTGGAAGGCCGAAACGCTTTCCGAGGATCTGATCAAGCCTTAGGAAGCGTCAGGCAGAGATTCAAGCCTGATTTTATCGGCGGCCTCCGCGACATTTGTCAGGCACTGAGCTAAGTACTCACCCGGGTCTACTTCCCTTTCGCCCGCGCGCTGTTGACCTTAGTTAACAGTTCCTGCGACATGGCCTGAAGCGGGCCTGGAATCTTCACCGCTTCGGTGAGCACTTCGCGTGCTTCAGTCAGCTTGTTCAGCTTCCCGTACGCGAAACCCAAACCGTACAAGGCGCGCGCATACTGCTGATCGTCTGCTCCCTTCAGCATTCCCGACGCAGTCTTAAGCTCGGGAATCGCCGATGCGGTTTTGTCCTGCTTCAGATAGGCCCAGCCAATCGTGTTGTGCGCCGTTCCCGCCGAAAGCTTGCGGGTCTTGTCGGCGTCGGGAGCATCCGCTTTTGAAACTTCAATCGCTTTTTGCGCGTAGGAGATCGCCTTGGCCGAACTCCCCGGCTTGCCCTCGTCGCCATAGTAGTTCGCCAGCAGCAGCAGCGCCGGCAAGGAATTCGGATCCGCGGCTAGCGTTTTCTCTCCGAAGGATAGGAGACGTTCCTTATCGTTTAACTGGCCGGGGCCCAGGGTATACATCGCGTAATTCGAGACCTGTGGCCCAAACTTTGAATCGGGGTAAGCCGCCGAGAATTTCTCGATTTCCGCCATGCGGCTCTTGGGATCGGCCTCGGTGGTGATTACGTTGAAGCCGCTGGTCTCCAGAAAATCGCAATTATTTTGTTGGGAAGCTTTCTCTTGGCCAACCTTCTGGGCGAAGTCATCGTCGCTCATCCCTTCCGGCTTAGGTTGTTTGGCGATGGAGTGACAGACCATTCCGCCGGTGGCGGCATAATCCATCAGCTTGGAGTTCTGCTTTGCTTGTTGCGCCAAACCAGCCTGCGAGACGAGTATGTCGAGATTGTGTGGTGAGGCAACCAGCGCCTTATCCCCATATTCGAGCCCCTTCTGAAAATCGCCGCTCGCCTGATAGGCCTGGGCAATCTGCCAGTTTCCATAGGCCACCGCCTGCGGGTTCGATGAGAACTTCTGCACGAAATCCTGGTACATGGTTAGCTTCTTAGCAGCGTCCTGCTCGTTGGAGATGGCTTGGAGGTCGCGATCTTCGTCGGTTCCCGCGGCGATCACGATATGGTCCACCTGGGCGCGGGCTTGCGAGGTCAGAAGTGCGACAGAGAACACAACGGCGAACAGAAGCGATTCGTAAAGGCGAGTCATAGTCGGCCTCCGGCGTACGCAAGAGATGACTGGATTCCAGCAGCAGGCGAATCGTAGCGCCGAAACGGGGCTCTGCGCAAGGGCCCGGGTCACGGTTCAGCGAGACAGGGCTTTTCACCACGGAGACACGGGGGCACCGAGAAATTTCCTGTTCGGAATCAAGGCATCAGGTTGCTGCTGTCGAATGCAGAATTGGTATGCCTTTTTGTTGAGTTTGTCACCTTCGTGTCTCCGTGACTCTGTGGCGAAATTCTTCCTGCTAAAGTAGAACGATGCGTGCCAGTTTCGATCAGCTTCCGTTGCGCTTTGTGTTCGCCGCCAACCTAGTCTCCATGTTCGGGAGCGGCATGAACTCGGCTGCGGTCGCCTGGTACATCTTGCAAGTCACGCATTCAGAAATGGCTTTGGGAACGCTAGTGGTGATCCAGACCATCCCTGCCATGCTGATGCTTCCCTTCACCGGCGTCATTATCGACCGCGAAGACCGCCGGCGCCTTGTGATGTGGCTGGACGCCTTGCGCGCCGTCATCATCGTCACCGTGGCCATCCTCGCATTCCTGCATCGGGTACAGGTTTGGGAACTCTACCTGATGAATACGCTGGTCGCGGCGGGCTTCTGGATGTTCTGGCCTACCATCACCGCACTCATTCAGGAACTCACGCCCGAGGGCGGGTTCGTACACTCCAATACGTTCCTGTTGGCGGGAGTGCAAGGCGGATGGCTCATTGCCGGTTCGATCGTCGGCTTCATGTACAACCATGTCGGCCTTGGCGGCGTGCTGGTGATTGACGTTTGCACCTACGTGGTCTCGTTCCTCTGCTACTTCGCAGTTCGTAAAGGACGCCATGTGGTGATGCGTCCCGCGGAGTTGCGGGCCGACATTGTTGCCGCGGAGAGCCAACTCAAGCGCTTCTGGCTCGAGATGCGCGAGGGCCTGCATTTTCTGCGCGCTCGTCGCGCCGTCATCTTGCTGGGAATCAGTTGGGCTCTGTTTCTGGGCGCTATGTCAACCGGAGGCGTTGTCACACCTTCCCTCAGCGAGCGCGTTTTTCATGCAGGACCGGTGGGCTACGGTTGGCTCAGTGCGGGCTGGGGTACGGGAGCTTTCATCAGCGTATTGTATGCACCGTTCGCCATTGCGCGCCTAGGT
>DASSIO010000130.1:0-3215 GCA_035691825.1 Terriglobales bacterium
CTGGCTGGCGCTGGTAGCAGGAACGGAACGGTAGCCCTCGGTGCGCAGGATGTCGCAGACCAGGTGACAAAGCAGTTCATTGTCGTCCACAACCAGAATTCTTTCCATGGCCCGCTCCTACCCGGCCGACGATGCTGATGCTGTAACGACGGCGGATGCTGTCTTGGTGAACGCCAATCCGCCGTCCGGCTTCCTGCTGATGTAAACGGAATCGCCGCTTGTGACCTGGCCGGTGGCGACGAGATTGGCAAGCCCGTACACGATGCTGCGCTCGATCACCCGCTTCAAATGGCGTGCGCCGTACTTCGGGTCGGTGCCCTCTTTGAGCAGCCACCGCTTCACTTCGGGAGCGCAACGGAAAGTGAAATGGCTCTGGCCTGCGGCATTCGTGATACGTTGCTGTACCTTGGCTAGCTCCAACTCGAGGACCTGCTCCAATTGCTCCGGCCGGAGAGTTTTGAACACGACCACCTTATCCAGGCGGTTCATGAACTCGGGGGAGAATTTCCGCTTGGCCGCATCCAGAGCCGTCCGCGCGATCCTGTCGTCCAAACTGGCATCCGCAATCGGGGCTTGAACGGCAAACCCGATGCCGCCTTCCGTCAGCACGCTCATCTGTGCCGCCCCGAGGTTGGACGTCATGAAGATCAGGCATTGGGAAAGATCCACGTGGCTGTTGTCGCCTAGCGTCAAGCTGGCTTTGTCGAGAATTCCCAGCAGCAGTTGCCACAGCGCCTCAGACGCCTTCTCGATCTCGTCGAACAGTACCAAGCTGAGTTTAAGTTTTTCGGTGTGCCACTGATTGAGGACGGCTTGCGTCAGCAGAGCCGGGGTTTGTCCGTGTCCGATGTACCCAGGAGGCGAGCCGATCAGCTTGGCAATTTCATGGTGTTCCTGGAATTCGGCGCAGTTGACTTTTATGAACGCATGCGGATTGCCCAAGAGAGCCTCGGCGACCACTTCGACCAGGTATGTCTTGCCCGAGCCGGTCGGCCCGAGAAAAAGCAAGTTCCCCACCGGACGATCCGGCGAAGCCATGCCGGCAAGAAAGATCTGATAGAGTTCCGTCACCGCCTCAATGGCGGCATCCTGCCCGACGACTTTTCTGCGAAGGAAGGCCTCAAACTCACGCGTAGTTTCGCCATGACGTGTGGCGTCAAGCGCCTGTCCCTCCGCTACTTCCGCAAGAGATGTAGAAGCGCCGCTGTGGGATTGGTTGCGCATATCCCATTTCCGTCCTATCGACGCAGATGCCTGAGACCTGGCAGACAGAACCTAGATGTTGTGTAGCACAGATGGGTCTCGTCCTGCCGTGATCATCCTCACCAGCGGGCGTGCGTCAGCAATAACCCTTCAAAGAGAAAAGGCGCGCTCCGCGCGCCTGTCTCTCCCGACGCGCAAAATTCGATACCCAAACCTCACGAAGAACTCGATACCCGCACCACGCAAAAGCCGATACCGAGCATCCCACAAAACCCCGCATCCGTAAAAAACGAAAAAGGAGCCAGCTTCCGCCGGCTCTCACCTCGCCATTCATATGTAAAAGAGTGTCATCCCCCTCCCGCAGGCCGAGGCGGCGAGGCCCACCTCAGCGGGAAATCCACGATCCGCACCGAGGGGTCCCAGCAAGCCCGGCACCTTCCGCAGTTGCCGCTCCGCGAGGCCAGGCAGCGATAAGCCCCCGCACGTGCTCTGTCCGGGGTAGAGGACACCGTGCTTACCGGCAAGCCATAGCGGAGCGGGGGAGGTCCATCGACCAGGTGCGCGGAATACCGGATGCAGAGATTTTCGGGAATCCCGCCGCCAAGCCGCCGATACGCCTCGACCATTTGATACTCCCTTGTCGGCAGCCAGAACTTCACCCGATGCAACAAGGCGAGAGCAATTGCCCCGACCCCGACCACCATCACCAGACCGGTGACGAACGCAGACCACAGCGCAAAATTATCCCTTCAGAAAGCCAAGGAAAACACGATGAGGAGCGCGCCTGGGGCACCAAAGGCGGCTGCTACAGCAAACGGGCCGACGAGCACGACCCAGTGCGGGCGGGCCCGGTAGCGTATGCGCTCGCCGCGGGCGAGTCCCTGCTCGATGGAGGGCATATTCACCTCCTTGAACCCATCACCATGATGCATCAGAGGTAACGCGACTGCCGTGACCGGAATCACAACCGCGCGCCAACGATCTGGTTGCCTTGCCCACGTCGACCCAGTGCCATGTGACTCCTATCACCGCGAATCCCAGGCAGGACTGACTACATTGGAGGAGGTAAAGGTCCGCGGGGGTGCGTATGACCACCGTGATGATAGCCATGGTCCTGCTCTTCGCTTGGCCGCAGCAAGGACCGAATGCGTCGGTATCGGCGCAGAAGACGGCGACCGCCTACTTTTACGTGATTTCTGGAGTGCTGGGCGGCGCTGAGATAACCGTCGACGGAAAAGCGGTGTGCAGGTTGCAGTCGCGCCAATATTGCACGGTCCAGGTTGGACTAGGAAAGCATGCGATCGCAACCAACCAGGAGTGGTTGGGCAATTCCTTCGAATTGGAATCCGGTAAGACGTACTACTTCCGGCTTCAGGTCAGAGCTGTTCGCTCTGCCGGATATCTTGCCAATATCGCGCCGATGGCTCCGGAAACCGCAGAAGTCGAACTGCGCGACTGCACAAGGGCGTACTGATAAGGCCGAATTCCACTGCGATTCGCGGAGGACTCAAAATGGCGCTTCGAAGAATGGTTTTTGCCGCCAGCGCAGTCATTATCGCGGTGTGTTCCTTCGCTCTCGTTTCGGCATCACTCCAAGAGAAGACGGAATCACCGACGGTCGTGGAGGTTGAGGGCGGGGAGATATTCCATAACCACTGCGCCGTCTGCCACGGCAAGGATGGCCGTGGTCGCGGCCCGGCAACTATTGCGCTCAAAGACACGGTGCCCGACCTGACCCAGATCGCAGGGAGAAATGGCGGCATTTTCCCCAGTAGCCGGGTGAAAGCGGTGATCGCCGGCACCGAGCAGGGGCCGGCAGTCCATGGATCGCGCGAAATGCCCATCTGGGGGCCTATTTTTCACAACTTCGAATGGGATCAGGATTTGGGCGAGGTCAGGTTACAGAACGTTACCAACTATCTGCAGGCCATACAGCAGAAGTGAGCACCGATTCGTCCAGCCCACGCTCGAAGCTACGCGGCGGCGGGTAACACTTCGACGCCCAGCTGTGA
>DASSIO010000131.1:0-31527 GCA_035691825.1 Terriglobales bacterium
ACCTGCGTTCCCCTGCGCTTGATAGAACCCGGCTGAACGTTTCCAGCGACGCGCAGGCGCTTGCTGTATGCGCTGTCGCCCATACCGCGCAGTTCCTTGATGGTGACGTAATAGCTCTTGCTCTCTTCGACGCCGGTGTACGCGAGATAGCCCAAGGCGAGCAAAATCACGACCGTAACGCCACCGAATTTCAAAAACTTGCTGGTTTGATTCGACATCTGGAACAACCCCGGCTTCTGAGGAAAACTCTACGCGCCTACTCCGTGCAGGGTCAAGGCGAGGATGATTGACTCGCATCTTCCAAACAATCAAGGCATTTTGGGCAAGGTGAACTGTTTCATCGTACTTGAATGTCAAAGCTCTAGATGGTTCAAGGATGTTAATAATCAACTGTAATTACACTAATAATTAATTAAGTTAAGTTGCATATTGACAATATTAATTTCTTGAGCTACTCTCCCGGAGCATGGATGTTGCCAAGGCCAATTGCCCCGACTGCAAACGTCCCATGACGGTCGCCAGGGTGGCGTGTCCCGCCTGCAAGCTGGCGATTGAGGGGCAGTTTGAGTTGTCCCCTTTGGCGCAGCTTTCGCCGGAAGACCAGGCGTTTGTTGTGGCTTTTGTGCGGCACCACGGGTCGATCAAGAAGATGGAAGCGCTGTTTGGGATTAGTTATCCGACCGTGAAAAACCGCCTCAACGCTATTTCGGCGGCTCTCGACAAAGGCTTCGAGGCGCCTTCGCCGAACCTGCACGTCCTCGAACAGCTTTCACGCGGGGAGATTACGGTTTCCGAAGCTCTGGAGAAATTAGGGTGAAGAGGAGGAATTCATGATTGCAGAACGCAAGAAGATTTTGGAGATGCTGGCTCAAGGCAAGATCACGGCTGATGAAGCCGATCAGCTTTTGGAAAAGATCGGTTCCGGCTCGAATCAGGAGACAAAGGGAGCAGGCGGCAGTAGCACCAGTCCGAAGCCGAAATTCCTGCGTATCGTCGTCAATAGTCCCGACCGCGACCAGGTGAACGTGCGCGTACCGCTTGCGTTTATGAGCACTGGGATGAAACTGCTCGCGGTACTTCCTCCGCGCGTGTCGGAGAAGCTGGCAGAGAAGGGAATTGATCTTGCCGCCCTGGAAGACCTGAAAAACGGCGCGCTCCTGGAAGCGGTGCAGAATCTGAACGTCGATGTGGACGCCCACGACGGAAAGAAGGTTCAGATTTACTGCGAGCCCTGACCAGAAGACTCTTGATCCTGCAACAGAAGCTCAGTGATATACAATCGCGCGGACATATGCAGGTTTTCGCAACCAAAATCCATTGTTCTGGATGAGGCACCCGGATGCGTGCGATGTTCCGAGGTTTACTCTTCGCGGTTATAGTTCCGCTCTGCCTTACCGCGCAGACGCCGTCGCACACGAGCGACAGCTGTATGCGCCGCACAATAATGGTGACAGCGACCGACAGCAATGGGCCGCTATTGGATCTGAAGCCGGACAACTTTCGGGTTGAATCGAAATCTCAGCTTTGGAGAGTCCTCAGGGCATCTCGCTCGAATGGAGTAGGCCGGGCGCTGCTTATGATCGATACCAGCGGAAGTATGCGCGGGAAAGAGGCGTCTCGGGTGCTGGCTGCGTTAGCTCGAGGGATTCTGGACGCGGCACCTCCGAATGCGTCGCTGGCTCTGATCTCCTTCGATACTGAAGTTCGAATTCGGGCCGGTTTCTCGACACCAAGAACGGTTCTGGTTGCCGAAATCGTGGGAATCGTGCGCGACGTTGTTTCTCCAAAGCCATTAAAGACCGCGCTTTATGATTCACTCAAACAGGTGCTGGATATTTTTGGCCCCGCTCAAACAGGCGATACGATCTTCCTCATCAGTGACGGCGGTGACAGCCGCAGTACAAGCATCATGCCTGGGCTTAGGAAACAGCTTCTCGAACGCGGTTTGCGGCTCTATTCCTTGATACCTCAAAAACCTCCCAAAGAGCTGTTTGTAACAGAGGAAGAGAGATTCGGATTCCAAAATCTTGATGAGCTCTCGCGTGATGTCGGAGGGGCGTCCATATCAGTAACAACGCCACAAGATCGCTCGACTGGTTCCCCAGAGACTCTCAATCCCATATCAGAGCTGGCTAGGAAGTTATATTTGCTATTCTCCTCCAGCTATGAAGTTGAAATCGAGAGCGAACAGGTGATTAAGCACCCAACAAAGCTGAAGGTCCAAATCGTCGCTTCAGATGGGAAGACGTGGCGCGGCACCAAAGCGCTATACGCACACGAATTGATGCCATGCCCAAGCCCGAACTAGGAGTCAATCTCTGCATCCCAGCGGCCAACACTACCAGACCCGGCAGGCGTTCTCGCTAACCATGGGCTGAGCTGCTTTGCAGCCCCACGCCTTCTGAAATTCGGGCATATTCTGCACCACCCCGTTGACACGATATTTGCCGGGTGAGTGCGGATCGACGTTCACCAGCATGCGGGAGAACTCGGGGCGACGCTTCTCGCACCACACCCGCCCGAATCCCAGGAAATAGCGCTGCTCAGGCGTATAGCCGTCGATCTTAGCCGGGTCTTTTCCGGCATTGTCGGCGGCCAATGTATTCAGCAGCGCCATTAAGGCAACGCGCGCACCGCCGTTGTCGGCCGTGTTTTCGCCCAGCGTCAGCTTGCCGTTGAGTTTCAGATCATCGACGGCAATGAAGTTGCCGTACTCATTAGCGACGCAGCCGGCCCGCTTTTCGAATTCTTTGCCGTCCTGGTCGGTCCACCAGTCACGCAAGTTGCCTTGAGGATCGTACTTGCGGCCCTGATCATCGAAGCCGTGAGTCAGCTCGTGTCCGATCACCAGCCCAATGCCGCCGAAATTCACGGCGTCGTCCATTTTCTTGTCGAAGAATGGCGGCTGCAGAATTCCCGCAGGGAAGACGATCTCATTCCGCGACCCGTTGTAGTAGGCGTTGACCGTGGGCGGAGTCATGCCCCACTCGTTGCGGTCGAGCGGCCTGGAGATTTTGGCAATCTGCCGCCGCGATTCGAATTCATTGGCACGCAGAAAATTGCCCATCAGATCCCCGGGTTGGACACTCACCTTGCTGTAGTCGCGCCAGACATCGGGGTACCCGATCTTGTTGCGGATTGCCTGCAACTTAACTTTAGCCTGCTTTTTCGTGGCTTCGGTCATCCAGGGCAGAGTTTGAATGTCCTGGTCGAGAGCTTTTTCGAGGGCATCCACCATCTTGAGCATGCGCTGCTTGCCGTCTGGGCCGAAGGTTTCTTCCACGTAGCGCTGTCCCAGAGCTTCTCCTAATGCATTGTCGGTCGCATCGACACAGCGCTTCCAGCGAGCCTGAATTTCTGCCTGGCCAGTGAGGGCCTGCTGGAATTTGAAATTGGCATCGACGTATGGCTTCGAAAGCCACGGCGCGGCTGCGTTCAGCAGATGCCACTGAGCGTAAGTCTTGAGCGCATCCAGCGACTCGGCCTGAATAACTCCATTTACCTGCTTGAAGAACTCCGGATTGGCTACGTTCAGCTCGGAGAATGCAGGCGCGTCGACGTCCTGGAAATAGCGTGCCAGATAAAAATTAGGCGCCAGCCCGATGGCGGCATCCCGGCTCATCTTGTGATCGCGGTTCTTCGGATCGCGACGCAGGGTTCGGTCCATCGATGCTTTAGCCAGCGCAGTTTCGATTCTTAGAACGGTTTGCGCACTATCGGCCGCTTCGGCCGGCGCTTGTCCTGCCAGGGTAAAGACCTGGGTGGCATACTCCACCAGCCGCTTGCGCATCTCGGCCATCTTGGGGTCATCGTCTTTGATGTAGTAATTGCGATCGGGCAAGCTGAGCCCGCCCTGATCGATATAGGCGATGACCATACCGGCGTTGTGCAGGTCCGAATTCGAGTAAAAGTTGAAGAGGGCATTGGCGCCCAGCAGGTGTAAGCGGGCAAGAGAGTCGATCAGGGAAGTTTTGTCGGCGACCGCAGCGACGCGATCTAGTTCCGGTTTCAGCGGCTCCAGCCCCGCAGCATCCACAGCCTTTTCGTCCATGCACGCGCCGTAGTAATCGCCGATCTTCTGATCGATGGCATTCCGGCTCGCGCCGCCGGTGGCAGCCTTCTCCAAAATGCCGCGCAGGGTCACAAGGTTTCGTTCGTAAAGCTCAATGAAACTGGCCCACTCCGGCTGGTCGGCGGGAATCTCGGCCGTCTTCATCCAGTTGCCACAGGCGTACTGGTAAAAGTCGGTGCAGGGGTCCGCGGTCTTGTCGATGTTGTCGATGCTGAAGGCCGAAGAAGCTGAGCTTGAGGAAGAGGAAGACGTCTGGGCGAACGAAATCAGCGAAAACAGAAAAATGATCAAAAAGGCGTTGAAAATGCGCATGGAAGCCTCGCGAAGTAAACTGCCGATTCTATGACCCGGCAATTAGACGGGCAAGAGCAGAGTTGGTTAGATGATTTACGACTGGTCTCATAGACGATTTTGGGAAGGGCCGGGCTTCAGCCGGGCCGCTGCAGGCGGCATAAACACTGGGCTTCAGCCCCTGAGGGCCTGCCCCACAGCCCTGCATAGACGTATATGAGGCCAGTGACCAATTCCAGTCTGTACACCCGCTTTGCAGATTCTGGAAGCTATAATTGATCGAGAACAATCCCAGTGAGGGTGGCCGTAATGCCGTCAACCAGTTCTGAGCAGCTTCGTGGCGTAGATCTCCATCAACCTGTTGCGCAACCACGAGCGGAATGGATTTCGCGCCGCCGCCAACAGACAGGGAAGTCCGGTGACAGCAACGTTTCGCAGATGCACTTTGCCCGCAAGGGAATCATCACTGAAGAGATGGGGTACGTGGCGGCCCGGGAGAAACTTCCTCCCGAACTGGTGCGCGACGAGGTGGCTGCCGGGCGCATGATCATCCCCTCCAACATCAACCACCCGGAACTGGAGCCCATGTGTATCGGCGTGGCTTCGCTGTGCAAGATCAACGCCAATATTGGAAATTCCGCCATCACCTCCAATATCGACGAAGAACTTCGGAAGCTCCATACTTCGGTTCACTACGGCGCGGACACGGTCATGGACCTTTCCACCGGCGGCGACATCCACGAAATCCGGGAAGCCATCTTGCGCCACTCGCCGGTGCCCATCGGCACGGTGCCGATCTACGAAGCCATTTCACGCGTGAAGCGCATCGAGGACTTGACCGCTGACATCATGCTTGAAGTCATTGAGGAACAGGCTGAGCAGGGCGTCGACTACATGACCATTCACGCCGGCGTGCTTATTCAGTACTTGCCCATGGTTTCGAAGCGCATCACCGGCATCGTCAGCCGCGGAGGAGCAATTCTGGCGCAATGGATGGCTCATCACCATAAGCAGAATTTCCTGTACGAGCGCTTTGACGACATCGTCAAGATTTTTGCCGAGCACGACGTGTCGTTCTCCCTGGGCGACGGGCTGCGGCCGGGTTGCATTGCCGATGCCAGCGATGAGGCGCAGTTTGCCGAACTCCAAACCCTGGGCGAGCTGACAAAGAAGGCATGGGACAGCGATGTGCAGGTGATGATCGAAGGGCCGGGACACGTGCCGCTCGACAAAATCAAGGAGCAGGTGGATAAGGAAAAAGAGCTTTGCTATGAAGCGCCGTTTTACACTTTAGGGCCGTTGGTGACCGACATTGCTCCTGGCTACGACCACATTACTTCGGCCATCGGCGCGGCTATGATCGGCTGGCACGGCGCTGCCATGCTGTGCTATGTCACCCCAAAAGAACACCTGGGGCTGCCGAACGAGAAGGACGTTAAAGACGGCATCATTGCTTACAAAATTGCAGCCCACGCCGCGGACATCGCCCGCCGCCGTCCCGGCGCCCAGGACCGTGACGATGCTCTCAGCTACGCCCGCTACAAATTTGATTGGGAGAAGCAGTTTGCGCTCTCGCTCGACCCGGAAACTGCCCGGGCGATGCACGATGAAACTCTTCCCGACGATTACTACAAGGAAGCCGCCTTCTGCTCGATGTGCGGACCCAAGTTCTGCTCGATGAACTACTCCAGCAAGGTCGACGAGTACAACAAGCAGGTCCACGGCCTGGAAAAGAAGGACTATTCAGGGCTGGTCGAAAAGTTGGTTTCGATAAAATAGCCGTTAGCGATTAGCCATTATCCTTTAGCGATTAGCCGACCCTGTACCATTCAGCGCGTCAAGAGAGGGTTTCTTCTGCCTAGATAACCGAGCTGAGGATTAGACTTCGACGACGATCTCACTGGTTGAGTGCTGATGGCTGGAGACTAAGAGCTATTCGCTAAAGCGCGCCTTTCCACTCCCGCTCCAGATCGGCGAAAAAGTCAGGAGACTGGGGTGAGCGAAGAAACTCGTACTCCTCGATAAAAGCCGCAACCCCAACCCGCGCACCCGAGGCAGAAGCTTCTACGCGCAGGACGCGAGCGCTGAATCGCACGCGAATGGAGTCGCTTACGGTCACATGGGAAGGCAGGGTCAGCGTAACCTCAATCTTCGCGCCGGGCGAGAGCCGATAATCCAGATAGAAGAAGACTCCACGGGCGCTGACGTTTTGTGTCTCGGTTAAGAACTCCTGAAATCCGTTTCCGGGAAGTTTGACAAGCGCAGGCAAGCGCATGTCAAAACGGCGCATAGTACGACGGTCGGGCGCGGCTGTCGTCATCGATTGTGGGTCTTCAACCAGCACTGTGTGGCCTTTCTCGTTCTCAGACCTTCGCAGTGCTCTGGAGTTCGCCTTCTGAAGCGAATCCAGCTTTGTAGCTGCAAAGGTTCACCTAAACCGAAAACATTTGCAATATAAAAATGAAAAAATCACCGGGAGAGTAAGGGGAGTTGATGCGGAGGCATAATGCCGCTCTGAAATCCAAGGAGCAATTGATGTTCCAATGAGCGGAAGCCTTGGTCGACTGCCGATTGTTGACCTTAGAACGCGATCAGAAGCAGTCCCAATTGCAATAACCGCAAATCGTTGCAGAAAAACGTCGCGAATGGTGATCGATCACGCTGAACCAGCTGGCGAGTCCGGGCTATGGGACTTCCCCAGTATCGATCACAAAGGGAAAGGGAGGCTTAATTTACTTTACGCCGGAGTTACCGGCTTCGATCGCGTGGGCAGGTTGAAGCACCTGACCAAAGGGTTTTCCGTCCGAAGGACAAGTTCTCCGTCAGCATCTAAAGCGTGGCGCTTGTGCATCTCACCATTGTTGCTAGCGCGCCGGGGCGCGGCTTGACAGCGTATCCTGTAGATGTTTAAGTAGTTGTTTATTTCAGCCCAGTTCTGATGACTGCAGGCATGTAGCTTCGCGCAAGCGGGGCGCCCCAAAGTTGTGTGCCGTTCTGCTTCCTTTCCTGGGATGAGTGAGCCGGAGGATCTGTGGAATTGAGTTACCGCGTAGCAGGAAATCGTGTGGCTTGGAGCCGTATATTCGGCGGCGTTGTCCTGTTGCTGTTCTTGGCGAGCGTTGGGCTGTATTTCGGAAGTGCGCCGCGAGTCCCACGGCAAGACGCGGTGCCGTACGTCTCATTCGATCGGCCAGCGGTTACCTCTGAATCTACGCGAAGCGCGTTCCAGTCAGTCTCACCGATCAATACTCCTTTGAGTTTTGAACCGAACCTGGGTCAGACGGATCCGCAGGTCCGGTATTTGGCTCGTGGAAGCGGGTACACGCTGTTCTTGACCGTTAATGAAGCAGTCTTGATGCTTCAGTCGTCAGTCGGGCGTGATCGTCTCCTCCCTAAAACCGCCGGTGTCCGTCAGCATTCGACGCAAATCGCCAGCGCAATCGGGATGAAACTGGTCGGAGCGAATCCGCAGGCCGCGATCTCGGGCGCCGATCTGCTGCCCAGCCGAAGCAATTATTTCATCGGAAACGATCCAGAAAAGTGGCGGCGCGATGTGCCGCATTTCGCGCGGGTTCGATACAAACGTGTCTATCCGGGTATCGATCTGGTGTACTACGGCAAACAAAGACGGGTTGAGTACGACTTTGAGGTCGCGCCCGGCGCCGATCCGGGCATTGTCGGACTGAGCGTTTCAGGCGCACAGAAACTGCGGCTGCGGCCGGATGGCGATCTGGTCGCCACCACAGAGGCTGGAGATGTTGTCTTCCACGCGCCAGTTACGTATCAGCAAATAGGCGCTGAGAAGCGGATGATTGCCAGTCACTTCGTACTCGCCGGAGATCGCGTGGGATTTGTGGTGGGCGAATATGACCGAACCCGGACGCTCGTCATCGATCCCGTCCTGAGCTTTTCGACTTTCCTCGGCGGAACCGGGAACGAAGGTTGTGCGTTTACCAGCGGGACCGGAACGCCGGTGCCGGGATGTCCGGCCATCGCCGTGGATGCCGGCGCGAACATGTATGTGGCGGGCGCGACGACGTCACTGGATTTCCCTGCCGCGGGCACGCCGGTGCAAGCCCACAGCACTGTTCCGGATGTTTTCGTCGCGAAATTCAATGCCGCCGGGGCGCTGGTCTATTCCACATATCTTGGTGGTAGCGGTATTGATACGACGGCAGGAATTGCGGTGGATGCTGGCGCAAACATCTATGTGGCAGGGAACACCACGTCGACCGACTTCCCGATGGGCTCGGGAAACGGATTCCAGACTACCTCGCCCGGTGGACAGCATGCTTTTGTCAGCGTGATCGCGGCAGCCGGGAATTCGCTGCTGTACTCGACGTACCTGGCGGGCAATGGTACGGACACTGCTACGGGATTGGCAATTGACAATCGGGCGAACGCCTATGTCAGCGGGATAACGACCTCAACTTCAGCCGTCGTGCCAGGGTTCCCAACGACCACGAATGCATTTCAAACCACCACATTTGTGGCGAATCCGTTCTATTTCACTGTCGTTAATACTGCGGGTAGTGGCGCAACTAGCGTTACCTACTCCAGTTATCTTGGGCCCATTAAAGTAACTGCTGCCGGTCAGACCTTGGGGGGCGGGATTGCCGTGGATAGCGCTGGCAGCATTTACCTGACGGGTGGCACTGATTTGGATAACATGCCGGTAGTCAACGCTAGCCAGTCGGCTCGCGCTGGTGGAATTGATGCGTTCGTCGCGAAGTTTACGCCTGCCAACAATCCCCCGACCGCTCCGACTGAAGTCTACTTTACGTACCTCGGCGGCAGTGATGGGGACGATGTGGGGAATGGGATCGCAGTCGACCTGGCTGGGAATGCTTATGTGACTGGCTCGACCACATCAACGAATATTGCTATTCCTACGGGAACGACTCCATTCCAGAGCAAAAATAATGGGGGCGGCGACGCCTTCGTTGCAAAGATCGGTGCCACTCCGGCCAGCGGAGCCTTTCCCCTCAGCTATTTCTCATACCTGGGGGGATCGGGAGCGGACGCCGGCCTGGCAATCGCTGTCGATGCAAATCAGGCTGCACATATCACCGGTTCCACTACTTCGCCCACCGGTCTTGACATCAACAAGCCCGTTCAGAGTAGTTTGCAGGGCGGGACCGACGCTTTTGCGGCGCTGTTACAGACTGCGGCAAGCGGCCAAACGGGTGGATACGCAACCTATCTTGGCGGAAGCGCCACTGACGACGCAACGGGTATTGCCGTGGACAGTAACGCAAATACGTACGTAGCCGGCGAAACCAACTCACCAACCTTCCCGGTCACGAACGGGTCGGTGCTCAACGGTTCCGGCTCTGACGCATTTGTCACCAAGCTGGGCGTCACCTCGAGCCTGACTACAAGCGTGACCAGTTCAAGCGCCAGCTCCAGCAACATCATCGGGGTGGGTAATCAGGTTACATTCACCTACACAATTACGAACGTCTCTACGTCGACCACCGATGTCGCCTCCAATGTCGTTTTCAACGAGGCCCTGCCGCCTAATACAACTGCTGACTCGATAACCAGCACTCCCGGATCTTGCACGGGTATTGTCAACAATACGTCGACGTGCCTGATTGGCACGCTCGGGGTTGGGGCAAAGGCTACCGTGAAAGTAAGCCTTACGCCAACAGCCGTGGGCACGTTGTCCAACAACGCTACTGTTGCAGCGAATGGCACCGCGGCGGTTGCAGCGGCACCGGCTTCCGTCACGGTCACGGATTTCAAGATTGCGGTCAGCCCTGGCACGAACACCGTGGCAGCGGGCAATTCAGCGACTTACCAGGTGACCGCCTCACCGGCAGTCAGTAGTCAGGCCTACCCGAACTCAATATCTTTCTCCTGCTCCGCAGGATTGCCCAGTGGCACCAATTGCGCGCTGTCGACCAATCCCATCACGATGTCGGGCACGAGCCCGGCGTCATCGACGTTGACCATCAGCACCACGGCCCGGCCGGTGACGTCGCCTGCGGCAGTATTGCAACATAGACACCTGTGGTACGCCGCGGTACCGACTTTCGGCGTGGCACTCTTAGGTTTCGGCCTGGGCAGCTGTTCACGCAAGCGACGCTTGCTGCTGGGCTTCTTCGTGCTCGCGATGCTGAGCTTCTCGCTGTTTATGGCAGGCTGCGGCGGCAGCAATACGTCGCAGACTCCGCCCGCGGGTACGCCCGCCGGCACCTATGCGGTAACCGTCACAGCCACATCCGGAAAGGCATCGCACGCGACGACGCTGACGCTGGTTGTGCAGTAATCCGATTTCCAATAACAGAAATCAAGCCGGGCAAGGTGCCCGGCTCTTCTTTACTTCTGCCAATCTGGATTGCGGTTCCTGCGTCGCGGGAAGTGGAACTATGCTCCGGCGGATAATCGGTGGTGGCTTTTGGCTTGCGCAATTCCGTATTGGCGAATTTTGTAGAGCAATGCCTTGTAGCTGATCTTCAAAAGCGCAGCTGCCTGCTTGCGGTTCCAGTTGGTCTCGTCGAGAGCCTTGGTGATAGCCTCAGCCTCCGCCTCATCTTTGGCGCTGCGGGCCAGCGACTTCAGGCCGCCAGCTGACTGCGCCGGCTTGTCCGAGCCGTTCTCAAAATGAGCGCCACTACCGTCGCTCTTGGGCTGCAACTCAGTGATGGCCTGCTTCTCGTCGGCCAGGATCAAATAGCGTTTTATGAAGTTATTCAACTCGCGCAGATTGCCTGGCCAGGAATACTCCTGGCAGGCCTGCAGCAAGGTCGGAGAAAGCGGCAGCGGCGGACGCGCATAGCGTTCCGACATGCGCGACATGAAATGCTTCAACAGAATGGGCACTTCTTCTTTGCGTTCACGCAAAGGCGGCAACTGCAAGGTGAATGCATTCAAGCGATAGTAGAGATCTTCGCGCAGCCGCTTGGTCGCCAGCGCTTCCGGAATATCGATGTTGGTTGCGGCCAGAATGCGCACGTCAACTTTGATGACGGAGCGGCTTCCGAGACGAGAGAACTGCTGATCCTGCAGCACGTGGAGAAGCTTGGCCTGCAGCAGCGGCGGCATCTCGCCGATTTCGTCGAGCAGGATCGTTCCCTTGTTGCACAGCTCGAACTTGCCCGGCTTGGGATGCGTCGCTCCCGTGAATGCGCCCGCCTCGTATCCGAACAACTCACTTTCAAGAAGGTCTGCCGGAACCGCGGCGCAGTTGACTTTCAAAAAAGTGCGATGCGCGCGCGGCGAAAGCTTGTGAATGAGGCGCGCCAGAACTTCTTTCCCGGTGCCGCTCTCGCCGAGCAGGAGAACCGGGATATCGACATTAGCAACCAGCGCCGCTTGCGATCGAATCTTCCGCATGGCTGGGCTGGCAGCCACAAAAAACACGTCGTCGCAAAGCTCTTCGATTTCTCCCGAGGTCACCGGCGCATTCGATCCCAGACACTGGTTGATAACCGCATCCAGTTCCGCCTTCTGAAATGGCTTGGTGAGATAGTCATGAGCGCCAAGCCGCATGGCCTGCACGACTTTGCGGGTGTCGCTCACGCAAGACAGCATGATGACCTTTACGCCAGGCTTCATGTGGCGCAATTGCTCGAGGGTCTGCAGGCCATCGATGCCCGGCATGAGGAGGTCAAGCAAGACCAGGTCGGGGTTGAGTCCCTTTTCAACCCGCTGCAGTGCTTCTTCGCCGGTGGTGGCGGTTTCAACCTTGTATTCGTCAACTTCCAGCAAGGTGCGAATGTAACGCACCATGCCCGGTTCGTCGTCGACCAGCAGAATGTTGCCCGTATCACTCATTTTGCTTTTCCCTTGGACGAAGCAGCACTGCCCTGAGTTGGCTTGAGCGGGATCAGGAATGAAAATTTACATCCCGCGCCAGGTTCGCTTTCCACCCAGATCTTACCTCCGAAACCATGCACCAGCCGGCGAGCGATGGCTAAACCCAGTCCCATGCCGTCGGATACTTTCTCGCTCTGCGGCAAACGGAAAAAGTCGTCGAAGATCTCCAGATGAAATTCGGCAGCGATTCCCGGGCCTGTGTCGGAAACACTCACTTTTACTGAGTTGGGATGAGAGAGGCTTTGCCGCCGCCGTTCGCCCTTGATCTCGGGCTTTTGCATGGTGCGGCGTTCCCACATGTGCGGTTCGGCGTGTAACCAGACTGTGCCGCCGGCGGGAGTGAACTTCGACGCATTCTCCAGAAGGTTCGACAGCACGCGCTGCACCTTGGCGGAATCGAAGGGGAACTGTGGCACCTTGTCATTGGCCAGGAAGTAAAGCGCCAGCCCTTTTTCCTGAAAGCGGTTCGACCAGAGATTGCAAACTTCGGAGATGCACGCGTTGACATTTCCGGTTTCAAACTGCATGCGCAATTCGCCGGTCTCCAGCACGGTATAGGTGAGAAAATCTTGAATGAAATGTTGCAGCCGGTCGCCGCTGCTGCGCATGTCGCGCAGCACTTCGCGCTGACGTTCGCTCAGCGGCCCCAATTTCTCGCTCTGCAGGAGTTCGATATATCCAGACAGAATTGAGAGCGGAGTTTTCAGATCATGTGCGGCAGATCCCAGCGCGTTGGTGCAACGTTGAAAACGTTCCTGCAGTTGTGTGTATTGCTGTAACAAATCCTTTTGGCAGGAGGGATCGGGGCAAGGCTGCGCAGCTGCGGCAGCGGGACAAAGGTCAGGCGCGATTGCTCCTTCCGATACCTCGCCCCGAGGTACACACGTGTTGTCCGGACTCGCCATGCTTGGAGGATCTTTCAAGGGGAGGATAAGTGCCAGGCGTTCACTGCCCAATACGTATGCTGGTTTCGAGCCGATGTTATGACAAGGATTTGCCCATGTCAACGCAAAATGCAATGAATTGGCTTTACTGAGAAAAAGATTGCACTTTGTGTCTCTCTGCAGACGCAGCAGGTAACCTCCCAACCAGGTTACCTCGTGAAACGATGGAGCGCGCCAGACCGCTTGCCACTCGTAGCCTTTGCCCCATAGTCGCTCTTTGAGAGCGCCGAGATCAGCGGGAGCGAATGACTTTGGCCCATAAGGTGCGATAAAAGCAGAGCCAAATACGATGTCGCAGGGGTGTGTTTGACTTCCAGGCAAACCAAGACTGAGCGCAGGAACGGGCCGCGATTACCCTTAGCGATTCCGGTTTTTGTAAGGAGTCGCGACGAAAAGGGGCGAGATTTCCTGGAATTTGCTACCGCTCTCAACATCAGTGCCAGTGGAGTACTGGTTGCCGTAAGGCGCTCTTTGCCTTTATCGGCGCGGATTATGCTGGAAATTCCGAGCGCTCCACTGGCGGCTACGGCCAAACTTCCTAAAGCTTCACGAACTATCCGGGCCAAGTGCGTCAGGGTAACCCACGCCGAAGGTTACCACCTCATCGGGCTGCGGTTCTCTCGGCCCTTGCTGGACGCCTCCCAAGACAGACAACCGGTTCGAAGGAAGGCCGATTCTGCCCATGTGAAAAGATTTTCCCTACGGGAAGCTGACGTTGACGCCTAGACTCTGACCCGGTTCGCCCTGCGCCTTTCCTCCGATGATTCCTCGTAAATTGCTGTAGCTTATGAGTATAGCTTCGTTTTGTAGTGCGATGGCGCCCTCAGCCGCCGTTTGGTGCTCAGGGTGCAACCACAGGGATGCGTCAGTCACAAGGCTAGAGAATTCATGACAACAACAACCAGTCCAGTAAGTTCCTTAGTACAGTCTCTGGGGGAAATTCCACCCGAGGAAATAGTTTTTGGGCAATCCGAGCAGATGCTGGCGCTACGCGATCGCCTGGAAAAAGTGGCCGCTGCCAATGTGCCGGTGTTGATTCACGGCGAGAGCGGCACGGGAAAAGACATCATTGCGCGCATGATTCACGCGCAGTCGCCGTGGCGGGTTGGTCCATTCGTCAAGGTGAACTGCCCGGCAATTCCGGGAACCCTGCTGGAGAGCGAACTCTTCGGGTACGAAAAAGGGGCATTTACCGGCGCCTATGGCAGCAAGCCGGGCCGAGTGGAGATGGCGCACCGTGGCACTCTGTTTCTTGACGAGATTTCAGAACTCGATTTGGCGCTGCAGTCGAAACTTTTACAGTTGCTGCAGGACGGGCAGTTCTGCCGCATAGGCGCGCAGGAAGACAAGAAGGTTGAAGTACGCGTGGTATGCGCTACCAATCGCAAGCTGGAAGAGGAAATCGAAAACGGAACCTTCCGGCAAGACCTTTTCTACCGCATCAACGTGGTCAACTTGCGCTTGCCCCCATTACGCGAGCGGCGGGCTGACATCGCAGACCTCGCTGAATATTTCCTGGAGTACTACAACCGCAAGTACAACTGCCGCGCGCGGGCGTTGTCGCCGGAGTTGATGACAATCCTGCAAAAGTACCACTGGCCGGGCAACATTCGGGAACTGGAAAATCTGATTAAGCGCTACGTGATTCTAGGCAATGAGGAAGTCATCAGCAGCGATCTGGTCAGCCATGAACAGGAATACTTCAACCCTGAGATTCCTATTGATGGCCCGATTTCCTTGAAAAAGATTACGCGTCAGGCGGTTCGCGAACTGGAGCGCAAGGTGATCCTGAAAGTGCTTCAGGCTAATCACTGGAACCGCAAACAGGCGGCTCGCGCGCTTTCCATCAGCTATCGCGCACTGCTGTACAAGATCCGCGATGCGGGGCTTCCATCCAACCGGACACTAAGAAACCGCGAGGAAGAACGCGCTGCCCTTCATCCCGCGGCTGCCGACTGAAACAGATTTTCCGCGTCCGTTGCAGCACCCGTCGAACCTGGCGGGTGCTTTTTTAGTCTGCCAAATGTTTTCTTGCTTCGTCCGCGTTGCTGAACGTGGGATTAATCTTCAGCGCCCGCTCAAACTGCTGTTTCGCAAGCGAGCCTTGCGACGTCTTCTCGTAGGCTAGCCCCAGGTGATAGTAGAAGGTCGGGTCAGGATTGCCTTCCTTGCTCAGCTTGAGGGCTTCCTTAAACAGATCAATGGCCGAGTTGTAAGCGCCCTTCTGCAGGTACGCGTAGCCCAGGGTGTCGGCGGCATTCGGCGAATCCGGCATACCCCGGCGTGCTACCTGAGCCATGGACAAAGCCATGTCAACATTGCCGCCCTGCTCGAGCATTACATAGGCCAGGTTATTGGAGGCCAGCGGATTATCAGGCTGAATTTGCAGCGCCTTCTGATACATCTCCTTGGCTTTGTCCCAATCCCTTTTCGCCTCGTACAATTCGCCAGTCAGCAGGCAGAAGCGAATGTCGTTGGGATTACTTTGCAAAGAGGTCAGATAGGTCGAAATCGCCTGATCTGCGGAACCTTCGGCAACCTGCACCTGTCCGAGCTTGAGCAAAGCATCGACGTTGTTCTTGTCCAGATCGATGGCCCGCCGCAGTTCGGATTCGGACCCTTTCAGATCCTTGTTACCGAAAAGAAGAGTTCCGAGGAGATTGTGGTAGCTGCTGTTATTCGGCTCTTTGCTTAACTGTGCCTGCACTCGGCTAATAGCTTTCTCGGGCTGCTTTTGAGTAAGGTAAACATTGCTGATGCCGAGGAGAGCTTCGGTAGTGTTCGGGTCGTGTTGCAGTGCCTGTTCGTAGAATTTGATAGCGTCATTGTATTGCTTCTGCGTTGCTCGCAGATTTCCCATCTGCACGTAACCGACAGGGCTTTGAGGGGCGACCTGCATTGCTTTCTGCAGATCGGCCTCTCCGGCCGCGATTTGCTTTCGATTGATGAAAGATACGGCCCGCAGAGCGTAGCCATCGGGAAGATTGGGTTGAAGATTGATGATCTGTCCCGCAGTTTGGGCCAGCGCTTCCCATTCTCCGTTGCGCATTTGTGCTGCGGCTAAAGCTTTTTGCGCGTCGGTCAGATCGGGCCGGAGGCGCACGGCATCGCGCCATTCACTTTCGGCACGAGCCATATTGCCCATTAAATCGAATGCGATTCCCAAATGGTAATGTGCCACGCCATTATCAGGATCGTTGTGGAGCACTTGCTGCAGAGTGTCGGCGGCGTCATTGGGATGGCCTTCGCGAACCTGAATCTGCCCGCGATACACGAGCGCTTCGCCGTCGCCGGAGTTCGTCTTCAGTATCTCCTCGTTGAGCTTCTTGGCGTCAGCCAGCCGGTCCTTGAGAATGAGCAACTGAATGTAGTTCTTCTTCGTCACCAAATCGTTGGAGTGCTTGTCATAAAGAGTGGCGTATTCGGCGACCGCCTTGTCGAGATCGCCAGTAGCAAAGTAGTAGTCACCCAGCATGCGATACGCAGCCGGGTTATCAGGCAAGTCGGACTTGGTTTGTTTTAACAGTTGCTCGGCTTCCGTTTTCTTGCCTTCGGCCATGTAGAGCCGGGCCAGCGCTGAGCGGGGATCCGGGTTGTTACGATCCGACTGCATGGCGCGCCGAAACTCGTCTTCGGCTTCGGGAAACCGCGAGCGCTGCTGATAAAAAGACCCCAGTGCAAGTTGCGCGCTCGTCTCCTGCGGGTTGAGACTTACAGCCTTCTTGAAGTTCTGTTCAGCGGCATCGGGTTGATTGGCCTGCAACTGCAGAACCGCCAGATTTTCGTAAACGTCCCAGTGATCTGGGGCGAGGTCCACTGCTTTCTTCATCTCCTGCAGCGCGCCGGCAATATCGTTTTGCCGCGCCTTTAGATTTGCCTCGCTGACATGGGCCTGAGCGTTGTTAGGATCTTTCGAGAGAACGGCGTCAATGTGTTCCTGAGCCTGCTGGAATTCGCTGCCCAGCAGGAGGAGATTCGCCATGTCGAGGTGAGCTTGAACGTTGTCGGGCTGCAGCTGCACCGTGCGGTCCAGTTCCTGGAAAGCGAGATTCCAGTTCTGCATCTTCAGATGCGCCTGAGCGAGTTGGTAATGCGCTTCGGCGAATCGTGGATCCACCTGGATGGCGTTACCAAACTGAATCGCTGCCTCACGGTACTTGCCTTTCTGGAAGTACCGTTGTCCGCTTTCCAGATACTTCTGCTTGCGCAAATTGGGATCGCGCGAGCAGGAGACGAGCAAGCCGGCGGTTAGAGCCACCAGGACGACGCATCGAACAACGGAAATACGAGTCATTTCATTCTCCCGACGCAAACTTAAAGTGCTGTCTTGCAGGCGTGGCAGTTCAATCACTTTACTGCAAGTCATGAACCACCTAAAAGTTACCTTCGGCGCGGAAGGCAACTTGCCGACCAAGATTTTTCCTGCAGACGGCGGATCCTGAAAAGTCAGCGCGGCACATACTGGTCCAGCAAGGGCACAACTTGGGCGGCAACGGAGCCGATTCTGGCTTGTGCGTCGTCGGCGCGCTCGTGCCGGATTATGGGTGTCGTAAGGCGAACTAACGACCCGTCGCTGCGGTTCATGCGAATGGCATCGGCGATGAGGTAAAACTTCGCCCAGTACTCGCTGGCAATGGCCCGGTCATGTGCCTGGTACCAATACAGGACCAGGTCGCGGTCTTCTCCTCGCGCAATAACGTAACGATTTGCCATAAATGGCCTGCGTCCAGGAAACGATAAGACGACGCGCCCTGACTCAACCGGATGCCAGCCCGCCCCCGGCAAACAATGCTTGGGAGAGTGAATCGTGTCTCCGGCACGCTGGCTGGGAAAGTAGGCGACAAAAAGGTCGACGGGCGGCAGCACGTTTTTTTCATCGTCGTAAACCCGCAGTAGAAAATCGCCTGGGCCCAAAACGTCGAGGGTTTCTTTATCCATGCTGACATCGTTTCCCAGCCAGTTGCCCAGTTGGCGGGGGAACTGTGCGAGAGGCCGATGAGGAGCGATGAGTTCTGTCTTGGAGCGAGCACCGAGCAGCAGCGTGGCACAAAGCAGGATTATTACGGCGCAAACGAATCGCGCGTTCGATTGCCACTTCATTTGGTCTTGCCTTCGCTTCGCGAAAACCGCAAAGCCTTGTGCACGAGGAATAGCATCAGGAGGGATACGACGAAAATCAACCAGCCAGAGAAAGCATGAAAGAAGCCTTCTCCTTTTTCCGGGTCCCAGTACTGTACAACCAGGCCTGTGCCAACGATTCGCAGGCTATTGGCGGCTACCGCGATCGGAATAGACGCCAACGCCAGGATCCATCGGATAAGATTCCTGCTCTCTAACAGATACCCGTAAATGATGGCCAACGTGGTGAGCGACAGCAGAGATCGGATACCACTGCAGGCTTCCGCTACCTCCAGAGGCATCGCGGGAATCTGGATGATGTTGCCCTCCCGAAGTACGGGCACTCCTAAGACCGGTAATAACCCGCTGGCCAGCTTAGAGGCGAGCAGTTGCAGAGGGAAGGTGATCTGGTTGAACAGGATCGCCGGGATGGGAATCATCAATATCAAGAATAGCCAAGGAAACAGGAGCGCACGCTGAAACTCCCAGCCTAAGAACAGGATGACCAGCCCAGCCATGACTACCAGGAGCGATAGCCGGGATAGAAACAGCTCCGCCCCTAAATTGCCGATGACCAACAAACCGATTCCTGCGACCAGGACGCCAAGACCAGTCCATGCCGGACGCTGGCGCATGATCGCCAGCTGGTCTCTGCGCAGCCAGACCACATAGGCCGAAAACGCCGGTACGAAGAACCCATGGGAAAAATTTGGGTCGTGCCACCATTGGCTTGCCAAGTGGCTGATAACACCAGAGTAGAGCCAGCATACAAGGGCGACGACCACGCCCGCTTTCCACCAGGAAAGGCGCCCTTCCTGTGCCGACCCGGCTGGAGCGGAAATAGCGAGTTCAGCGGTATGGCTCACAATCAGGAGTGATTCACAGATTACTAGCAAGGCTGGTCTGCAATCAATCGCAAAGGGCAACCTAGGTTCCACCATCGCGAGTTGCTGGCCAAGCCGAAGATAGGATTTAAGGTGTTGTCATTCTGTGACATACGAGGAAGTGCCAGGAGCATAAGGAAGGGCGTAATATCCCAAGTTACTCCAAAAAGGGTAAAAACTTTCCCTTTTGTGCGGATGCGTGTACTCTGGTCGGGCATATTTTCCCCACAGCTCCGCAGGGGTGAGAAGTAAGTTGTTGGAAATGCTCCGGATGTTCGTAGTTTCCACACCCAGCGGCAAGGGCAGCAGCTTGGCATCGCCCGTGCTCACCTTTCAACAGGGCATGCCCGGGCTGAGGATGTTGATCCCTGCCAGCAAAGCTTTCTTATGCGAAGCGAACTTTCCGATACAAAAGATACCGAGACAGTGGATCACGACACGCATTCCTTTGTCGCGGGAGCGGGTCCCTCGATGAAGGGTCTGGACCGGGTTATTCGGGAATTGGCAGACAACGATGTCCCAGTTTTATTAATCGGCGAAGGGGGGACAGGCAAGAAAGCCACTGCGGAGCGCATCCATCTACTTTCCGCAAGACGTGAGCATGCCTTCGAAATCCTCTCGTGCGCCCAGCTGAGCCTGGAGCAGTTTCAAGGGGAACTCCTCGGGCGTCCCGGAACTTTGTTTTTGGAGGAGATTGGAGATTTGAACCGGGAGTGTCAGGAGCAGCTCTTAGCGCTGATCCCGGTGGCCGAGAGTAACGGTAATGGCGCTTCCAAGGCTCGTCTGATTTTCGGAACTGCGCGCGATCTTGAACTCGATGTCCGCAGCGGGCGTTTCCGGGAAGACTTGTATTACCGTATCAGCGCGGTGAGCCTGAGATTGCCGCCACTGCGTCAAAGGCGGGAGGACATCCCCCAACTACTGAGTTTTTTCATGGCTAAATATGCTTCGGAATTTCATTGCGAAGTCCCTACACTAAGCGAAGAAACTCAGCGCCTCTTTGTGGATTATTCCTGGCCGGGAAATCTGCGTGAGTTGGAAGATGCTGCCAAGGCCATCGCTGTGTTGGGTGATGAGGCGTTGGCTATGGGAGGGCTGCGCTCTTTACTGGCGAAATCAGAACGAGGCAACGGGCACCGCCTGTCTTTGAAGGAGGCCGCTAAGGCCGCTTCTCGCGAGGCGGAGAAAGAGTTGATCCTCAAAGTTCTGGCGCGAACCCGTTGGAATCGGCGTCGTGCCGCGCAGGAATTGCAGATCAGCTACAAAGCGCTTTTATACAAACTCAAGCAAATCGGTTTTGGAGAACTCGAGGGGGCGTCGTAATCAGGAGAACGGAATGAGAACGAGGATAAACCTCGCGGTAGTGCTGCTGATGGGAGTGCTGAGCTTGTCTGCGTCCGCGCAAACAGCCGATGCGAAATCCGACAACGTCAACGGCGCAAACAATGCGAGCTATGTTATTGGCCCGGAAGACACCTTGCACGTAGCAGTGTGGAAAGAACCGGACCTGACTGCCACTTTGCCGGTGCGGCCCGACGGCAAGATTTCCATGCCGCTGCTCAACGACGTGCAAGCGGCGGGACTTACTCCTATGCAACTGGCTGCTTCCATTACGCAGTCATTGAAGAAATACGTAACCGATCCGCGAGTGACGGTGGTCGTCACCGGTATGAACAGCCAGCGCATTTATTTGCTTGGAGAAGTTCTCCACAGCGGCCCGACGGCGTTAACGCCGGGCATGACCATTCTGCAGGCGCTCTCCAGCGCAGGCTTTACGCAATTTGCAAATACCAAAGGCATCTATGTGCTTCGCCAGGAGAATGGAAAGCAGACCAAGATTCCTGTGCATTACAAGCAGTTGATCAAGGGTGAGTCCGGCGCGCAAAACTTCGCTCTGAAACCGGGAGACACGATTGTCGTCCCATAAGGACAAGATGATGAATAAATTTCAGAGTTTAGGGGCCCTGTTATTGGTCCTGCTTGCGGCATGCGCCTGGGCGCAAGATGACACCCAGCAACCCGCGGCCAGCGCCACTGCTCAGACTCCAGGGGCGGCGCCGGCGGCAGGACAGTCAGCTACGCCGCCGGAGAGCACATCGCAGTTTCCTCCTCTATCCGGTCTGGACGAAGGTTCTTTGGAGCCGGGTTTTTCCGCGCGCAGCTATCTGCTGCCCGGAGCGCAAGTCTCTGAGCTCGCCGATACCAATGCGGGCAATGGCTTGGGCAAGGGCACGAACGTCACAGGGGTAACGCACCTTTTAGGCAGCCTGTCGCTGGAACGGCTGTGGGAGCGGTACCAGACGGCGCTGGACTATGTGGGAGGAGGCGCTATTTACGACACAGGCGCCCGCAACGATTCTCAGGTGCATTCGTTGAGCCTCGACTCCCGAGTCTTGTGGCGGACCGGCCAGCTGGCAATCCGTGACCGCTTCAGTTACCTGCCGGAAGGCGCGTTCGGTGGGAGTTTTGGCGGGGTTGGCGGTTTGGGTAACAGTCTGGGAAATCTGGGCGGGACAGGTTTGGGGGGAATTGGCGGAGGAGGAGGTGGCACCACTTCGTTTTTTGGGACGGGAGTCCTTGGCTCGATAGGGACAACGCCTCACGTCGACAATCTCGGCATCATCGATATTGCCCAGAGTATCAATCCCCGTTCATCGCTGACCCTGGCGGGCGGCTTCAATCTGGTGCATTTTACGAAGGCTTCGGGCGGGTTACTGATTGACAGCCAGCAGGCCACTGGCCAGGCTGGATACAACTATCGGCTCAATCGCCGCAATCAAATAGCTCTCGTTTACGGCTACCAGCACTTTCATTTTCCAACCGTCGGGGGGGCTTCGTTCGAAACGCATGTTGCTCAATTTCTATATGGGCACCAGATTACCGGCCGAATGTCCTTGCTGCTTGGGGCCGGTCCGCAGGTCACGCGTTTCCACAACCCAGTCACGGGCACAACAACGCAGATATCCGCCAGTGCTCGAGCCTCGCTTCGCTACAAGTTTCCTCGAACCACGGTGGCGCTGATGTACAGCCGTCACAATAGCGCAGCTTCGGGATTTTTTGCGGGAGCCATTACGGATGTTGTCAGTTTCAACGCTACCCGTCCGATCTCGCGCCGTTGGACCTTTAATGGCGATGTTGGATTTTCCCGCAGCCGCCGTCTGCAGACGATCACACAGGGCGTGAACGCGAATTCTTTTGACAGCGGCTATGCTGGGGCCCGATTGAACCATATTTTCAACCGCAATTTTCAGGGCTTTGTGCTCTACCAGTTCAGCGACTTGTTTTTTGACAAAACCTTTTGCGGAACGGCCGGTAGCTGTAACCGTACGTCAACCCGGCAACTGGTTGGCGTTGGATTAACGTGGCATCCGCGTCCGATTCGGCTTGATTAAGAAGAGCTCGCCTGAGCGAGCAGAACGGATTATCGAATGATTCAGAACCGGGAACTAACGATGGATGATTATGTCGGCATGCTCCGCCGACGCATGTGGGTGATTCTGGTACCCGCTCTGATTGCGCCCGCGATTGGGTTTGGCGTGTCGTATTTCTTTCCGCCGAAATACACGTCCACCACCACGGTCATCATCGAGGCGCCAAAGGTGCCCGGCGACTATGTTAAGCCGGTCGTCACGGAAGACGTGTTAGGGCGCATTGCCAGCCTGCAGCAGCAGGTGCTCAGCCGCAACCGTTTGCAGCCGCTCGTAGAGCGGCTTGGGATAGGTAAGGGAGCTGAGGGTGTCGATCAGGCGATGGAGGAAATTCGTGACAACTTCAGTGTCACCCCTGTCGTTCCCGCCACTACCAGCACCAAGCAGAAGAAACCCGGACAACCTTCCAACGATGTGCCGGCCTTTAACGTCAACGTGACGTATTCGAATCCACGTATCGCCCAGCAGGTCGCAAACCAGCTGACCTCGATGCTGCTTGAAGAGAATCTGAAGAGCCGTGAAGCTTTAGCGCAAGGGACAACCGACTTTCTTGGCCGGCAGCTTGATGAGGCCAAACAGGACCTCGATGCGCAAGATGCGAAGCTGGCGGATTTCAAACGCAAGTATGTCGGTCAACTGCCCGAAGATGCGGACAGCAATCTCAAAATCCTGATGGGGCTGAACTCGCAACTGGATGCCACCACCCAGGCCATCAACCGCGCGGAACAGGACAAATCCTATGCCGAGTCGCTGCTTGCCCAGCAATTGACGACATGGAAAGCTTCTCAATCCAGCACCAGTCCTCAGGCGCTCCAGCAGCAGCTGATGAACCTGCAGGCCCAGTTGGTTCAGTTGCAGGCGCGGTATACGGGTGACTATCCAGATGTGGTGAAGACCAAGGCGGATATCGCTGAGGTGCAGAAGAAGCTGGACGAAATCAACTCGGCCAAGCCCGATATTTCCAACAGCAAATCCAATTTGGCTGAGCCGCCGGAGATCCGGCAAATTCGGGTCCAGATCCATCAATACGAGCAGACTATCGCCCAGGCGACCACGCAGCAGAAGGACTTGCAGCAGGAGATCAAGATGTACCAGGGCCGGGTTTCTCTCAGTCCTGCAGTCGAAGAACAATACAAGGAACTGACGCGGGGATACGAATCGGCGCAGAAGTTCTATGACGACCTGCTTGCCAAAAAGAGCCAGTCAGAGATGGCTACGGCGATGGAACAGCAACAGCAAGGCGAGCAGTTCCGGCTTGCGCAACCGGCCAATTTACCTACCGACCCCAGCTTCCCGAATCGCCTGCTGTTCGCGGCCGGCGGACTGGGCGGTGGATTTGCTATTGGCGTGGGTCTCGCCATGTGGCTTGAGTTCAAAGACAAGGCAATTCGAAACGAGTTGGATGTGGAGGCAGTAATGCAACTGCCCGCCCTGGTTTCGCTGCCATGGGTTGGACCTGGCAGCGAGGACAAGAATGGAAGCAATGGGCTTTCCCGGGCCAAAGCTGATCATAAAGAAACGGTAGGGGTCTGAAGGCGGCGCTATGTACAAGGAATTTTTCGGCCTTCGTGCGAACCCGTTCAACGTCAATCCCGACCCTCGTTACCTGTTTTTGACGAGGCACACGGAAGAGGCATTGGCCTGCCTTACCTATGGCATTCAAAGCCGCAAGGGATTCGTGCTATTGACGGGAGAAGTTGGCACCGGCAAAACGACGCTTATTAATAAGCTGCTGGAGTGGTTGCGCCTGCAGCAAGTGGCGACCGCGTTCATCTTCAACTCCCGCTTGAACGTGCCTCAGTTCCTCGACTACATGATGGCTGACTTTGGCGTCACCTGCGATTCCCGATCCAAGAGCCAGATATTGTTGCGCCTCTACAACTGGCTACTGGATCGTTATCGCGCCGGCGAAACGGCCGTCTTAATTGTCGACGAAGCGCAAAACCTCTCTGATGAAGTGCTGGAAGAAATTCGCCTTCTGACAAACCTTGAGACTTTCACGGAGAAACTGTTGCAGATCGTTCTCGTAGGGCAACCGGAACTGGAGTTTCGATTGCGGCAGCCGCACCTGCGGCAACTGCGGCAGAGATTGACGCTCCGGGCTAAGACCCATCCGCTTACGCTGGATGAGACGCAGGCGTATGTCGCGCAAAGGCTGCGGATTGCCGGAAGCAATGGCCGCATGATTTTCGAGCCGGAAGCGGTGTCCCTGATCCATCGCTATGCCGGCGGCATTCCCAGGGTCGTGAACCTGCTTTGCGAACATGCCCTGGTGAGCGCTTTTGTCGACCAGCAGGCCACTATTTCTCCCACCATCGTGGAAAGCGTCGCGCACGATTTCGACATGAGTGATAACGGCAGCCCGGCGAAAACAGAAGCCGCGGCTGCGGCCGCCGCCGCTAACGCGGAAAAGTTTGACTTGCTCGACGCGCTGAAGACGCTGGCGACATTGGCCGATCGTCTGCGCGAGTCCGAACAAGAGGTCCCCAAGGAAAGGAAACTATGAGCCGAATCCACGAAGCATTGAAAAAAGCCGAGCAGGAGAGGGCGGCGAACGAGGCGGGAGCGCTTGATGCCTCGCGAGTCGGGGAGATGCCGCCCATGGAACCGCCCCCAGCCATGAGCGCCGGTGTTGGGACGGCGGCGGCGCCCTCGTTCTCAGCGCAATTCAATTTCGACACTCTGCTCGCTCGGGCGGCAAAGCTGGAGTGGCGCCCCGATCCCACCATGCTGTTTTTTGGCGCCCAGGAGAATGTGGCCGGAATGGAAGAGTTTCGCACTCTGCGCTCCCGCCTCTATCAAATGCGGGAAAAGGTGCCGCTAAAGAAGTTGCTGGTTAGCAGTTCGCTGCCGCGGGAAGGGAAGTCCTTCGTGGCCGCGAACCTGGCGCAGGTTCTGGTCAAGCAACATGGCCGGCGGGTTTTATTGATTGACGCCGATCTCAGAGGGCCAAAACTGCATCACGTACTCGGGACCAACAACACGCCGGGCTTATCCGAGTATCTAATGGGATCGAGCGACGAGATTTCGATTATGCAGCGTGGTGCGATCGAGAATCTGTTTTTCATTCCTGCAGGACGTCAGGTGGCCAGCCCTGCGGAATTGGTCGCCAATGGCCGTCTCAAACTGCTGTTGAATCGTGTCGAAGGATTGTTCGATTGGATCGTGATGGATTCGCCGCCCGCCATTGCCGTTTCCGATGCCGGCCTGCTGGCTAATTTTTGCGATGGTGTGCTGATGGTCGTGCGCTCCAACGTAACTCCCGCAGATGTCGCCAAAAAGGCGCGCATGGAATTTCGCGACCAGCAGTTGATTGGAGTGGTTTTGAACGGCGTGGACGCCGACTCGTCTGCCTATTCCCGCTACTACTACGGCTACGGAGAAAAAGCGGGCGCCAACGGGCATCAATAACCGCAACTGGGGCTAGAACGTGATTCGCGTCTTCAATGTCTATTATCCGGTTCGCACGCTGATTTTGTTGGCGGGCGAGGCCGTGATTATTTGGACATCTTTCCTGCTCGGAACCGTCCTGGAGTTTCGCGAGGACAGCTATCTCGTTTTGAATTTCGAGTACGGGTACTACAAAATTCTGCTGGTGACCGCGTTCGTGCTGGTTTGCTCCCACTGGTTCGATCTCTACGATCCCAGCCGTATCACCGGCAAAGGTGAGCTTTACTTCCGCCTTCTCATGGTGCCTGGCCTCCTGGCGTTGGTGCTGGCGGGGATGGAGCGCTGGTATCCGCAAGTCACACCCGGCAACGGCGCGTTCCTGGTGGGACTTATCATTTTCACGTTTGCCCTGATCGGCTGGCGGACGGGCTACACCTGGCTGGTTCAGCAGCCGTATCTGAGAGAGCAGGTGTATGTGCTCGGAACCGGCGAACGGGCAGAACGCGTTGTGCAAGGTTTGCGGCAAAGAACCGATCTGGGCATCAACGTGGTGGGCTGGACGGGAGATATGGGCGCCGTGGTCACGCGGGATGAAACCGCCGCTCACTTATCGGAGGTGAGCGGAAAGAGAGTGCACCGCGTAATCGTCGCCATGCCCGATCGCCGCAATGCTCTCCCGCTGCAGGAACTACTGCAATTGCGCTTGGAGGGCGTAAAAGTCGAAGAAGCGACCTCCTGGCTGGAAAAGATCTCCGGGCGTATCGAAGTGGACAATCTTTATCCCAGCTGGCTGATCTTTGCTGATGGTTTCCGCTTCAGCGTGGGATTCATGCTGCTGCGGCGTCTGGTTTCACTGGCTGTTTCCCTCGTATGCCTCTTGCTTGTCTTGCCTCTCATTCCGTTCGTGATTCTCGCAATCAAGCTGGATTCTCCTGGTCCTGTGCTGTACCGGCAGAAGCGTGTGGGACGCAATAATGTCCATTTTTACGTCTACAAATTCCGCACCATGTGCCAGGATGCCGAAGTCAAGACTGGTCCGACGTGGGCAGGAGAAGACGATCCGCGCATTACTCGCGTCGGCAAATTCCTGCGCACCACTCGTCTCGATGAGATCCCCCAGCTATGGAATGTTTTCTGCGGCGATATGGGATTCGTGGGACCGCGGCCGGAGCGTCCGGAATTCGTCGAATGGCTCACCAAGGAGATTCCGTACTATCCAGTGCGGCATTCCATTCGCCCAGGGGTCACGGGCTGGGCACAGGTCAAATACAAGTACGGCAACACCGTGGAAGACGCCAAACAGAAACTGCAATACGACCTCTACTACATCAAGAACATTTCCCTCGGTCTCGATCTGCTCATCATGTTTCAAACGGTGAAGACGGTCGTTCTCGGCCGAGGCGCGCAATGAAGCTGGTTTTCTGGGCATCGGCCGCTCTCATCTTTTATACCTATCTGGGATATCCAGCCTGGCTTTGGCTGCGCAGCCACGTCCGGCCATGGCCGGTGCAACGAGGTCCATATCTTCCCCACGTTTCCGCGGCGATGGTCGTGCGCAACGAAGAGAATACCCTCCCGCGCAAATTGCAGAACCTCTCCGCGCTTGACTATCCACCCGACAAGCTCGACTTCGTAATCGTATCGGATGGATCAACCGACCGGACCGCCAGCATAATTTCTGAGCAAGCAAGCCGCGATCCCCGCTTTCACTTGATCGCCGTGGACCAGCCGTCCGGCAAGGCACACGGCCTCAATTGCGCGCTGAAGGCAGTTCAAGGCGAAGTCATTTTGTTCACCGATGCGCGCCAAGAGATTGAGCCTGGCGCTCTACGCCTCTTGGTGGAAGACTTGGCAGATCCCGCCGTCGGCTGCGCCAGCGGCGAATTGATGCTTGGTGATGCCAGCGGCGGAGAGAGCGGCGAAGGAATGGGGCTGTATTGGCGCGTCGAGAAATGGATTCGTGAACTGGAGTCTGCTTCCGGATCGGTCGTGGGCGCGACCGGCGCGATATATGCGGCTCGCCGCGCTCTCCTGCCGCTCGTTCCTCAAGATACGATTTTGGACGACGTTTACCTGCCTATGCATGTGGTTCGTCAGGGGTTCCGTGTCGTATTCGATAGCAGAGCCCGCGCCTGGGACCACCCCAATCTGGGAGCCAAGCGGGAATTCAGCCGAAAGGTTAGAACGCTCGGCGGAAACTATCAGCTATTGCAGCTTGCTCCCTGGCTTTTGACTGGCGCGAATCCCGTGCGATTCGCGTTGATCAGCCACAAGCTGCTGCGGCTTATTGTTCCTGTGTTGCTACTGGTGACGCTCATCTCTTCCGTCTTTTTAACAGGACCTTTGTATCGCCTCTTCTTCTTTCTGCAATTGTGCTTTTACGCGAGCTGCCTCCTTGCCTTTCTTCCTTTCCGCGCGGGCGTTCTAAATCGATTGGGGAACGCAGTCTGCACTTTTGTAGTCTTGAACACTGCGGCAGCGGTGGCCTTTGGCAACTTCGTTTCTGGCAGGCGAACGGTGTGGACGCGTTAGATCTCGGAGTAGTTGCTCTGGTAAGCAAAATCAGCCCGCGTCTGTGAGGCCGATTCGACTCCACAAACGCGGGCTGCGTCATGATCAATCGAGCTTAACAATCCAAACGTCACTGTGCGGGGTCACGCCATTGGGGTCCGTCCCCAGCTGCAGGTCCCAGGTAGATGTGAAAAGGAAAAAACGTCCATCCTTCGAGACATTCCCCAAGGGCTGGGTGTTGAAGAATTTTGGATTCCATGGCGCGTGGTTATGCGCAAACCGCCAGATGGTGGATGCCACCCCGTCGGTTTCTATGCAGAAAATCTCCCCTTCATAAGGCTGGGTAATCGTGTCCTCACCGTCATAGATGTAGGACGAGGCGCAGACCGGGGCAGTGTCATTGGTATCGACGTTCGCCCACGTGAAGTGCAGATCGAGTCCCCAGTTGTGCGGGGTCAAGGGTTCGACCAGTTCGGTAATTTGTGTGATATCGCTGAGAGGCCGCTTCACAATTTGCATTCCATCCAAAACTGCGGGCTGATTGACGAGACTGTTGAAGCCGGCGACTCCGTATCCGCCGCAATAGGTTTGTGAGCTAACCGGTTGTCCCAAAAGGCATGATGAAACATTCAGAGTGGCCAGATCCCAGATGTACCAGCCGTTCGATCCCAGAATACGGACATAGTTGCCGCTCTTGGAAATATAGGCATGATTGATCAAATAGCCAGCGGCAGTGGCCGTTCCGACCGCTCCCCACTGCCCGCCAACCTGCCCGGTTTGTGTGTTGTACCAGCGGCAGCCCAGATTCACGTCGTAGACAACGAGAAACATTTCCTTGCCTGCGCTGGAGCCGCCTTCGTCGACAGCAATTCGGCTGTCATCGCCGGAAACGCTGATCGTGTCACTGGACACTCCCGTGCCACTCACCAGCGCAGGCTGGGTTGCACAAGTTGTGGTGTCGATGATGCTGGAGACTTTGCCAGTAGAAAAGCGGTAGCTGCTCAGCGTGAGGGGATGGGCTCCCGTGGTTCCGTAAATCAAGTCAGCATCAACTGAGCTGAACGT
Source organism: Terriglobales bacterium (assembly GCA_035691825.1). Classification (GTDB taxonomy): domain Bacteria; phylum Acidobacteriota; class Terriglobia; order Terriglobales; family Acidobacteriaceae; genus Gp1-AA122. The sequence continues at coordinate 29,528 of DASSIO010000131.1, forward strand.
GGCTGCTCGTAACGGCACGAGCAGAGCGCGGCCGGGCGTGGCCGTCGGCAGTGAGCTTATTGCCATGGTAGCCGGATCGAAACCGAACACCAATACCTGGCCGCCCTTGCCCATAACGTAGAACTTGCCGCCGTCGGCGCTCCATTCGTTCAGCTGTCCACTAGCTTCATTACGCAAAAACGTCCCGGGCAGCTTGAAGTTGGTAGTCGGATCGGTAGCACGGACCATCAGGGATCCGAAGTCCGGGTCAGTGAAGGGAGTATTCACGGGCGGCGGCAGCATTGCGGTTTTTGGATGAATGAGGCGGTCGGTCGCAGCCTGCGGATATGGGGTAGTCTGAGCGAGCAGCGTGGACACAGAAAACAAGAACATGACTAGACATTCTGTTACGGCACGTTTCATCTTACGATTCTCCTGGACGTTAGCGTCCGCTTAGGTTCCGCGCATGAACCGAATTGCGTATTGAGAAGAAAAGTTTTTACTCAGGCCGGGTAACACTTCTCAGCTTTGCCTGAATTGCTTACCGGCGAAGTGGTCTGTGGACTGCTGGCCCGGCATTGAGGGGCGACCGCGAATTTATTTGTGCCAGGCATTCGAAATCCAGCGACTTAGCAGGTCTTAGTTGCTTCAGGATGTTATAGGGTAGCCCGCTCTGCGTCCAGCTGAAGAAAAGGATGGACATCTGCGAATTCATGAGGCTCCGACTAGAAGTCGGATGACGCGCCAGCAATCGATATGCCAGAAGGAACTACTCAGGATTCGTCCTGACGTTCAGGCCGACATGCCTTCGCGAGCCGAGGGCGAATTAGAAAGGGACGGCGGTCCGGGAGCAATCTGCGGAACTCAGGAGATTTTCGACTACCTTCTTGAGATTCGTCGAGCTTACCTTGGGAACGACCACATCCACCCCAAACTTCTTAGCCTCGCGCTCTACGGCTTGGCCGCCATACAGGGTGTGCAACACAATGGGAACATCGGGAACCGAGCTGCTGATCTGTTTCGCTACTTGAAAGCCGTTGAGGTTCGGCATCAATAAATCAATAATTACGACGTCGTGCTCACAACTTTTTGCCAATCGGACTGCCTCAAGGCCGTCTTTCGCCTCGCAACACACTTGATAACCGCCATCGCCTTCCAGCAGCGACCGTATGCTGTGCCTGACGGATGCATGATCGTCGGCAATTAACACTTTTGCGGGCATCGTAAGCTCCAGGACTTTGAACGTCTCTACACCGGTCCAGGCTTTCAACGAGTGCTTGGATGAAGGGGCGTTGGGCAAGGTTTGTTTCGACACCAGGTCCTATGCCTTGCCGGGCAGTTTCTTCGTACAAAGAATTCCAAGCCCCTCTAAGGTGTCTGCAAGCGATTGAAAACGCGACCCGTCCCTGAGTACAGAATTAGAACTTCCGGCAAGCTACGTGCATACCCGACCGGGAATGTGAAGAGGCTAAAATTTGCTCCCAAGGCGAGAGACTCTGCATGCATCGTACGGTTGGAGAACACATCGAAATACTGGAGCAGAAGCGCGCCAGGCTCAGCGGACAAATCATGGAAGAGAGCGACACGGCCAAGCGCAATCAACTGGAAGCAGAGCTGCGGGCAGTGGAGTCGGCGATTACGCTCTTTCGCTCGGCACTCGAAATTGAGAGCCGGATTGTTCCTGGATAGCGCCGTTTATGCCACGCAAATCGCTCTGGTCTGTGCAGCCGCGGTGCAGAAATTCGAAAAGCTCTGTTCGATCTAATATTTCACAATGGCAGCGAACGATTTCGGATCTAAGCTTGCCCCGCCTACCAGCGCCCCGTCTATATCTTCTTCTGACATCAGAGCGCTTGCGTTTTCTGGCTTTACGGAGCCGCCGTACAAAATGCGAATGTTCTCCGCAACTTCCTTCCCAAGCGATTTGGCTACTTCGCCGCGAATGAGCAAGTGGGCTTCTTCTGCGATCTGGGGTGTTGCGGTCTTTCCCGTTCCGATCGCCCACACGGGCTCGTAGGCAA
>DASSIO010000132.1:0-63663 GCA_035691825.1 Terriglobales bacterium
GCGCGTCCGGGTCGGCTGGAAGTAGTTGCGTGCGTTCAGATCCTCGTTCCGGAGGAATTCAAAAATATTTCCATGGAACGAGTTCGTCCCAGACCGGATGACCTGGTTAACGATTCCACCCGAGGTACGTCCGTACTCGGCGCCGTAGTTGTTGGTGAGAATCCTGAATTCCTGAACCGCATCGGGGTTGGGGTCGACGGCTGCGTTATTGCCCAGGAAATCGTTATTGTCGACGCCATCAATCAGGAATGTCAGCGATTCGGAGCGCTGGCCGCTCACTGAAAACGGGTTGCCGGACCCGTCGTCCGGATCAGCAGCAAAAACGCCGGCTTGCAGCAGGCCAAGCTGGAAGGTGTCGCGTTCTACCAGCGGCAGATCCTGAATTCGCTTTTCCGTCTCGACTGTTCCCAGGGTCGCGGTGACCGTATCCACCTGCGCCACGTTCTCCGTCACTTCGACGGTCTCATTCTTGCCCCCGACTTGCAGCGCGACATCCTGTTTGGCCGCCTGGTTCACCTGCAAAACGATGCCACTCTGGACGTAGGTTCTGAACCCCGTCTGCTCGACAGTGAGCTTATAGGTGCCCACAGGTACCAGTGCGAATGAATACGTACCATCAGTTCCACTCGTCACCGTTTTGCTGATGTTCGTCTGCGTGTTGGTCAGCGTGACCTGTGCGCCCGGCACAATTGCGCCGGAAGCGTCTCGGATCGTACCTGCAAGCGTAGCCGTCACCTCCGCAGCGCGGGCGGGACCTGGCAAAAAGCTCACAGCGAGAACCAGGAGACTTGCCGCCAAAGGAAAGGCTGCAAAGAAACGGTACAGGGAAGGGCGTAGGTTTGATCTCATGAAACCCCCTGGAAGACTTTTAAGGTTAGACAGAGTTGAAAGCTTGTGCATGCCGCAGCAATTTGCAGACCAATGGGAGAGAAAGATATCACTGCACTTACGTGATCGCAAGCACAGACAATCCCGAATTTGAAATTTCGTATTCCTTTTTCTGTATATGACTATTGGTCACTGTAGTTGTTCTTGATCCGGAAAATGCCAGTCGCTAGCGCAATGACCACGGGATAGCATTCCAGCGTATACCGCGGCTCGGGATTCTCAAGCGTACCCAGAAACATCGATCGTATGGAGACATACAGAACCAGCATGCCGAGCCATCGGATCGGGGGAACTCGCCACACGCCCACTATTGCGCCCACGATATAAAAGAGGTTGATGACTCCAAAACCGACTGCCAGTGCCGACCCTCGCAAATCATCATTGAATTCCCACCATCGCACGTCGGATGGAAGCAGTTCGGTGCGTGGCCTCATCCACATATCGGCAATGCGCAGCGCGGGAAGCCACACATAGTAACGAAACGGGTTCTCATGAATACGTGTCTGTGCCAACGCAGCAAATTGGCCATCCAGTTCGGGGTTAATCTCCAGAGTCTGGTTGTAGGCATCGAGTAGTTCCAACGTGCGTTGTCGCTGGTTGGGCGAATCGAACGCACGCGACGCCAACTTAGCGGGATCAATTTGTGCTCCCGGTTCCTGCCAGTAGACCTCTTCCACCGACGCGTAGTCCGCGATCCAAGTTTTCACCCAGCGATTGAATCCCAAGGGGAAAAACTCATCTGGCGCATTGGCATATCGCGGCGTAAGCGGCTCGAACCGGTGCATCGTGCGCATATTCCGCAGCGTCCACGGCGCCAGCGGCACAAGAGAAAAACTCGCTAGCAGAATGCTCACCCAGAAAATCCGCGCGCGCATGTTTCGTACGCGAAACCACCTCACAAAGTAGTACGCCAGGTAACCAGCAATGCCCACCAGCAGTAGCCCGCCATCTGGGCGCAAGTAGATGCCGGCGGCAATGGCGAGTCCGCACCAGATCCATTGGCGAAGACTGCCTGCTGATATCCCTTCCAACCCAACAATTGCTAAATCGAGCGCCAGCGCCGTGAAAAAAATCTCCAGCGTCTCACTCAGCGCAGCAGCGGCGTAGTTGGCAAGAAACGGGCATAGTGCCGCTAGGACGAAGGCCACTCGCGCGGCCCGCGGCGACATCGTTCGTCGTACCATATCCGCGATCAGGAAGCATGTACCCAGATCAATGAATACCTGCCAAAGCAACACAGCACGAAAGTTGTCCAGACCAAAAACAGCAAATACCAAGGCGAGGAATGCGGGATATCCAGGCAGTCGAATGTAGGTTGGAATAACTTGACCCGCATCCGTGATGCCGTAGATTCCGTGCTGCAACCAGTTCTTCGCGATGTCAGCGTAAATGCGGGAATCATCTGTGACACTGGGGTTAACGAAGACAAAAAGCAGACGCAGCCCGACGCCGGCCAGCAGCACGATCGCGAAGAATTTTGGAGAGCGCCGCAGCAGCTCGCGCACGCGCTGACTATACCTCTTTCGCGCCTCCCCGCGTGCGCTTGGTGCCCAATTCGCTACTACTTCCTTCATCCCCGGCTGGTTTGACCCGCCTATACGCTCGGCTTACGATGAATAGAGGCTCTCATGGGCACGCCAGTTTTCTACGATCCTCACAACTCGCGCTGGAGACGCGTACGCCTGCTCTCCAACATCGCGGGCGTGTTGCTGACGTTTCTGATCGTATTTTTCGTTTACAGCGCTACGCAGGGCGTGCGTCTGCCGGAACTGCTGTTGCAGGAGCAAAAGCGCCCCTACCATGCCCTTAAAGAGAAGGAAAGAGAGAAAGAAAAGGAGCACCGCCGTCAGCTTGCCAAGCGTGGCCACCGCAAATCGAAGCTGCCTCCCTCACAGGTCAAGCTGAATGCGGAAGAAGGAATCCGCGCGGCGTTCTACGTTGACTGGGACGCCGCCAGCTTCTCCTCATTGCGCGAGTACGCCCACCAGATCGACCTGCTTTTCCCCGAATGGCTTCATGTGCTCACGCCTGACGGCCATTTGCAGGCGGTCGATGAGCAGACCAATAAGAAATTCGAGGTAATTCATGGCCAGACAGTGCACTCGGTTGACGACAAGGTTATGCCCTTTGCCAAAGCCGAAGACACCGCCATGGACGTCTTCCCGCTGGTCAACAACTTTGACGGAAGCGACTGGATCAACATCGGCCAATTCCTGAACAATCCGGATGCGCGCGCCCGCTTTCGTCATGAGATTGATCTTTTCCTCGCCAGCGATAAGTACCGCGGCCTGATGGTTGACTTCGAAACCTTCCCCAAAAACGCCCAGTCCGGATACGTCGCGCTTCTGGGAGAGCTTTCCTCCGATCTGCACGCCAAAGGCATGAAGTTGTACGTCAGCATTCAGGTGCGCAACGAAGATTACGACTACGCCGCGGTTGCGGCCCGCGTTGATGGCGTGGTGCTCATGAACTATGACGAGCACTATGCGGGAGAAGGCGGCACCGCCGGGCCAGTCGCATCGCAGGACTGGTTCGTCAAGAACATCCAGCTCGCGCAAAAGGCTATTCCTCAGGACAAGCTGATCTGCGCCATCGGCAATTACGGCTATGACTGGGTGCAAAAGCCCAAGCACGGCAAATTGCCTCCCGATGTTCACGACATCAATGTATCGGTTCAGGAAGCCTGGCTGGCGGCGCGCGATTCCGAAGAAGATGTCGACTTTGATGGCGACTCCCTGAACCCGCATATCAGCTACATGGATGAGTACAACTTGCAGCACGATATCTGGTTCCTCGACGCAGCCACCGCGCTCAACGAAATGAGGGCCGCCAATACCTTGGGCATTCGTACTTTCGCCCTCTGGCGCTTGGGCTCGGAGGACCGGTCGCTGTGGCGGATTTGGGACATTCCGGGCGAAACCTCCGCACCCGACAAGCTCAAAGATGTTCCCCCTGGCCAGGACGTCGACATGGAAGGCGAGGGCGAAATTCTGAAAATTGAAAATCGCCCGGCGGACGGTCAGCGCAACATCAAGCTGGATCCCGCTAGCAACCTCATCACCGACGAGACCTTTTCTCCCCTGCCTACGCCTTATCGCGTCGGCCGCTATGGCTCCAGCCCCAAACAGGTTGCGATTACCTTCGATGATGGGCCCGACCCCCAGTGGACTCCGAAAATTTTAGATGTCCTGAGGCGCGAGAACGCCCCCGCCACCTTCTTTCTGATTGGGATTCAAGCTGACAAGTTCAGCGACGTGACCGAGCGCATTTACCGCGAGGGTCACGAAATCGGGAACCACACCTTCACCCACCCCGATATCGCGAACATCTCCCGCGCGTTTATGAAGCTGGAACTGAACGTGACGGAAGAATTCTTCGGCAGTCGCTTGGGCATTCGCACGATTCTGTTCCGCCCGCCTTACTCCATTGATCAGGAACCCGATACCGCGGATCAGGTTCGTCCGCTCGAAACTACTCAAGATCTCGGATACATCACGGTTGGTGACAAGATCGATCCCAACGACTGGCGCGACAATCCTCGTCGCAGCGCCGAGCAAATCACCGCCGATGTTCTCGCCCATCTTCCGCCCTGCGCTCCCAATGACCAGCGCTGCGGGAATGTGGTTCTGCTACACGACGGTGGCGGCAATCGCGCGGAAACCGTCCTCGCCCTCCCCAAGATCATCGAGGGAATCCGAGCCCGCGGCTATCAAATCGTTCCGGTCTACCAGTTGATTGGGAAAACCAAGGCCGATGTCATGCCACCCCTGCCCGCAAATGAGCGCTGGAATGCGCGCCTCGACTTCGTGGGTTTCTGGCTTTTCGACATCGGCATCAAGGCGATTACGTGGATCTTCTTTATTGGTGACCTGCTCATGACCGGGCGTCTGCTCTTTGTCGGAATCTTCGCTATCTACGATCGCCTCCGTAACCAGGCCTACGGGACTCCTGGCCAGCGCGCCGCTTTTCACCCCAAAGTTGCGGTCCTGATCCCCGCCTACAACGAGGAAAAGGTGATCGAGCGCACCGTTCGCTCCGTGCTTGATTCCGTCTATCCGAATCTGCGTGTCATCGTGATCGACGACGGCTCCAAAGACGCCACTCTTGAGGTCGCGCGGCGGGCATTCCGCAATGAGATTGCTGCAGGGCAAGTACTTGTGTTGACCAAGCCGAATTCCGGCAAAGCCGAGGCCTTGAATTACGGCCTGCAGCATCTCCATGAAGATGACGAAATCTTTGTGGGAATCGATGCCGATACCGTGATCGCGCCCGATGCTATCTCTCATTTGGTGCCGCGATTCATAAACCCGAAAGTCGGAGCGGTGGCCGGCAACGCCAAAGTTGGCAATCGCGTGAACCTGTGGACCCGTTGGCAGGCGCTTGAATACATCACCAGCCAGAACTTTGAGCGGCGCGCTCTGAACGCCATGGGCGCCGTGAGTGTCGTTCCGGGAGCGATCGGCGCCTGGCGCATCAGCGCCGTCCGCGAGGCAGGTGGATACCACACTGACACGGTCGCGGAAGATGCTGACCTTACCATGGCGCTTCTGCAAAATGGCTACCGCGTGGAATATGAAGATCTGTCGCTCGCGTACACCGAGGCCCCAATTAACGCCAATGGCCTTATGCGGCAGCGCTTCCGCTGGTCATTCGGAATCCTGCAATCCGTTTGGAAACATCGTGGCGCCTTCGCTAAAGAGGGCGCTTTAGGCTGGGTTGCTCTGCCCAATATCATCATTTTCCAAATTCTTTTGCCCCTGGTTTCGCCGTTCATCGATTTGATGTTTGCCGTCGGCGCAATCTGGTACTTCCTGCAAAAGTACTTTCATCCTGAATCCGCCGATCCCGCCAGCTTTCGCAGGCTCGTGGTCTTCTTTTTCGCGTTCCTCATCATTGACTTCCTTGCATCTGCGGTGGCATTCGCACTCGAGCGGCGTCAGGCAGAAGGGCGCGAAGGCGTATTACTCTTGAGTCAGGTCTGGCTGCAGCGTTTTGCGTACCGACAACTGTTCTCGGTCGTACTGCTGAAGACCTTGAAGCGCGCCATTGAAGGCAAGCCGTTTGCCTGGGACAAACTCGAGCGTACTGCCGCGGTCCGCCTCGCGCCTGCTGCTGACCGCGACTCCATTCACGTTTCCTGACCACGTATCCACCCTGAAGCCTTTCTCCGCAAATGTTCGTAATGTGACGGCTATCATTGACGATTCTCCCGTCCTGATGTGTGCTGAAGACGGAGAACAGCATGCCCGCCAAGACCATCATCGAGCCCTTCCGCATCAAGAGCGTTGAGCCCATCCGCTGGACCACGCGCGCCGATCGCGAAAAACTGTTGCGCGCCGCCGAATACAACTTGTTCCAGCTCTCTGCCGACGACGTCTTGATCGACCTGCTGACCGACTCCGGCACCGGCGCTATGTCAACACATCAATGGGCGGCTTTGGTCGAAGGCGACGAGAGTTATGCCGGCAGCCGAAGCTTTGATCGCTTTCGCGATTCCATCTCCAGCGTGTTCGGGTATCGCCACGTCATCCCCACGCACCAAGGACGCGCGGCGGAGCGAATTTTGTTTGGCGTCATGTGCAAGAAAGGCGATGTGGTGCCCAACAATACCCATTTCGACACCACTCGTGCCAATGTCGAATTTGTAGGCGCCGAAGCTGTCGACTTGGTAATTCCTGAAGGCAAACAACCAAGCCTGCAACATCCCTTCAAGGGGAACATGGATGTGGCGGCACTCGATTCGCTCATCTGCAAAGTTGGCGGGCAACGAGTGCCGCTGGTCATGCTGACGGTCACCAACAATTCCGGGGGCGGCCAGCCGGTGTCAATGCAGAACATCCGCCAGGTAAGTGCTCTCTGCCGTAAGCATGGAATCCCGCTCTACTTTGACGCGTGCCGGTTTGCGGAGAATTCATACTTCATCAAGTTGCGCGAACCGGGATTCGAGTCGAAAACTCCACAGCAGATTGCGCGCGAAATGTTCCGCTACGGCGACGGTTGCACCATGTCAGCTAAAAAAGATGGTATGGCAAACATCGGCGGGTTCTTGTGCACCAACGATGATGCTCTCGCCCAACAAGAGAAGAACTTGCTTATCCTCACCGAGGGCTATCCAACTTACGGCGGCCTGGCCGGGCGGGACCTCGAGGCCATAGCAGTAGGCGTGCAAGAAGCACTTGAGGAAGACTACCTTCGCTACCGCATCGCCTCGACCGCGTATCTGGGAAATCACGTCGCCAACCAGGGCGTCCCCATCGTTCAGCCGCCTGGCGGCCACGCGATTTATATCGACGCCCGCGCCTTTCTTCCCCATATCCCGCCGCAAGCTTTTCCCGGTGTTGCTCTGGCAGCTGAACTTTATCTGGAAGGCGGCATCCGCTCGGTTGAGATTGGCACGCTCATGTTTGGCGCCGCCGCAACCATGGACCTTGTACGCCTGGCGATTCCCCGCCGCGTTTATACCCAAAGCCACATTGACTATGTGGTCGAAGTTATTTTGCAAGTCTGGAAAAATCGCGCAGATATAGGCGGCATGAAGCTCACCTATGAGGCCCCATTCTTGCGCCACTTCACTGCGAAACTGGAGCCTGCCCTATCGGCAACCTCGGCTGCGAACTAAGCCCAGCGCCAATAGCCTGGCAGTTATAGCACGACGGTGACACCGGTGCGATCTTTGCAGGGTTACCTGCGTTCAACATGCCCTCAGGTGTTGTCTGCTAACTTTTGAAAAACCTTCACGTCTAACTCCCGATTTTGCGCTTCTGCTGCCACAAAAGGGAGGTTTTGATGAGGGGCATCCTGGGTATTCTCGCGCTGTACTTACTTACTGCGACAAGCATTCCAGCAGTGGCTCAGGTAAAGCCTCTCAGCGTACCTACAAGTGGTCGGATTGAAGTAGCAGTTCTGATTTCCGATGGCGCGGTCATGATTGACTTTGCGGGCCCGTGGGAGGTCTTCAGCGATGTCATGCTCCACCGCGTGGGCAAAACCCATGCGCAGTTGCATCCCTTTCATCTATATACCGTCGCCGAGCGCAAGGTTCCCGTACATGCGTCTGGAGGAATGCAGATTATTCCTGATTACAGCTTCGACGATGCCCCGGTTCCAAACATCGTCATTGTTCCAGCTCAAAACAACGATTCGCCACAGGTACTGTCCTGGATCAGGAGAATGCGTAACAGTGATGTTCTGATGTCCGTATGCACAGGCGCGTTCTTGCTCGCCGAGGCCGGTGTCCTGGATGGGAAGAGTGCTACCACGCATCATGAGGCTTACATGACGTTGGCTCACGCCTATCCCCAGATTTCGGTACAACGACGCAAGCGCTATGTACAAGCAGATTCTTCAATTTTCACCTCCGGCGGTTTGAGCTCTGGAATAGATTTAGCCCTTCACGTCGTTGAACTTTATTTTGGTCACGACATTGCCATGGAAACCGCACGACACATGGAATACGAGGGTTCCGACTGGGCGTCTGACGGACAAGCCACCGTAGACTTCTCACCCAGTGGACTCCGTGCGGAAATGGACGACTTGACGAATAACACGTTCGGTAATCCCTCAACCGAGTTCACCCTGAACGGACGATCTGTCGAATTCTCATTCGGTGGCGATCCAGCCTATAAAGGCATCCTATCGGAGGACGGCAAATCTATTCACGGAACGCTGCTAATGAGTAATGGCAAAACCGCGGACCTCACCTGGACGCGGATACAAGTTAGCTCCGACCAAAATGCTTTAATGCATGACCATGCTCCAGTTATTGGAGACTGGAAGACCGTGGTTGTGGGTCCGCGTGGACAGCAGGAGTTCCTGCTTCATATCCGGGAGTAGCGACGAGGAACGCGACTTCAATGCTTGTCAATTGCATCGACCGCAGCGATCCTTCTGACGCGAACTTCGCACGCATCCGTCATTGGAGCTGAGCCGCCGGGCTATTTTGCCGGTCCTCCACTCTCCTTCTGATATCCCGCGCTCAATGTTCCCTTGCTTTTCGCGACTGGCAGCAACGTCGGATAGAACTGCACAAAAGTTGTATCCACCGCCCCGTGGTCCGAGTGACAGCTATAGCACGGAGCTGAAAGCGGAACCATCTTTGCAGTTTTGCCGTCGTCGAAGCCAAAGAAAGCCCACTTCCCGGGAAAGCGCGCTTCGTCTTTCACATGCACCTCAAGTCCCATGCGCTCTGTTCCTTGGTAATTGCCTTTCTGATTGATCGATCCTCTGCCTTCGGCCCCGCGGACTTCTAAAACAAGCATGGTTTTATCGGGCCAGGTACCGGTCTCCAGAAACCGTTTGTATGCCTCCGGATTCACAAAAACATTGTCAAACATATGGTGGTCGGCCGTGCCCGCCGACTGGCTGTAACTCATATCAAAGCCGGTGCTCAGATAGATCCAATCCCGGTACTGCTCGGGAGCTTTCATCTGTCCATCACCGGTATATTCAGGTCCAGGACTTGCGGACCGGGCAGCGGACCGGAATGCCGCCGCCGACAACAGAACTACTGCGCTGAGTAACACAATTGTGACTCTTCGAAACATGCGAGCACCATCCTCACTTTAGGCTAGTTACCGGACTGCGAAAAAAAGCAATTTATGCATCTCCGTGGATGAGCGGTCCTTGAGGGCCGCGCAAAATCATGTCGAATCAAAGAGGGCTTCAGCCCCGTGGTCTTTTTACCCGGATCAGACGGCTCTTTCCGCAACCCTTTGAGACCTTCGACAAAGTCCCGTAAGCTTCTGTTCATCGCTTGTTACTGACGTGTATTCAACATAAACAGTTTGGCAAAGGGTCCGGCCTCAGCCGAACCGCTCTCAACAAAACCTCCCGAAACCCACCTTAGGCTTCGAGAAGTATCTCCGGCAGGTCTGGGAACCGCGAGACCGCTCGCTGCAACTGGCCCGCTGCTGGCTGCTTTTCTTCTTCCGCAGGTACGACATAGAATACGATTCCCTCGTGACAGCTATTAGTCCCACTTTGCGCGCTCTCCATTGGTTCTGGATACTGGCCATTTGGCTTGTGCTCGGCCTAATCGACGCTACACAGACCGTCTTCAGTATGCGCTCGGAGGGTATGCATCATGCCTGGGGGCATCTTTTCCTAAGATTGCTGTTCGCTTACCTGCCTTGGGCTCTGGCCACTCCCGTGGTCCTGCGATTGAGCCGCAAATATCCACCCCCTCAATTCAGGCCATTCTTCACTTGGCCCGTGCACATGGGTGCGTGTCTCATCATTGCCCTGGTCTACTCGGCGTGGAATGCGGGCCTGGACTGGGTGCTCAATCCCTGGAATCCGTCATCGCCACCCGACCCGTTTCTTAGCCTTTGGTTTGACGATTTTTACAACAGCATCCTCGCTGCCATCGTCTTGTATACGTCGATCGTTGCCATAGGGCACGTGATCGAATCCCGACAGCGAATTGCGCGCCAGCAGACCGAGTCCGCCCGCCTCAGCGAGCAGCTAACGAAAGCCCAGCTCAATGCTCTGCGACACCAGATTGAGCCCCATTTCCTTTTCAACACTCTAAATGCTGTTGCCGGCTTGGTACGCGAGCGAAGAAATGACGCCGCCGTCAACATGATCGCAGCTCTCAGCGACTTCCTACGCCGCCTCTTGCAGGACCCTAATAAACAGGAAGTAACCTTAGAGCAGGAACTCGACTTTGCACAACGCTATCTCGACATTGAAAAAATCCGGTTTGCCGACCGGCTCCGGGTATCGGTGGATGTGCCCAAGGAACTTCTACCCGCGCGCATCCCCGGCTTGATTCTGCAGCCCATGGTCGAGAACGCTGTTAAGCATGGCATCTCCAAGCGAGCCCAGGGCGGCTTGCTACAAATTGCTGCCCGGCGCTCCGACGGCTTCTTGACCGTCTCGGTGGGCAACGACGGACCTCAACTTCCGGCTGACTGGCAAGAGAACCAGCCCGGTATCGGCATTTCCAATACGCGCAGCCGCCTGCGAACAATTTACGGGGACCAGTTTCAGTTCAACATCAGCAATCGGCAACAGGGCGGCGTTGAGGCCTCCCTCTCCGTGCCACTTAAGGTGTGAGGGAATCCATCTGCAGAAGCACTCGCTGGCAATCCGCGTTCTCGTCGTCGACGACGAACCCCTCGCCCGCAGCAATCTCTGCGTCCTGCTGCGAGCTGATCCAGATGTTTCAGAAATCGGCGAGTGCGGCTCCGGCGAGGAGGCGATTCGCACAATTCGAAGCACGCGTCCCGACCTGGTCTTCCTCGATGTTCAAATGCCGGAGTGCGACGGCTTTGACGTGCTTGAAATGCTCGGCACAGAAACTCCGCCCGCACTCATCTTTGTGACTGCCTACGATTCCTATGCGCTGCGTGCCTTTGAAGCTGGCGCGCTCGACTACATTTTGAAACCGTTCGACAACCCCCGTTTTCGTAACGCGCTCGACCGCGCCAAGCAACGCCTCGCCCATGCTTCAGCAAAAGCACCTCACCGGATCGTTATCAAAACTGCTGGGCACATACTCTTCCTGAGACCCGGCGAGATTGATTGGATCGAGGCCGCCGATTATTACGCTTCGCTGCACGTGGGTTCCAGAACTCATCTCTTGCGCCGCAGTCTGACTGACCTGGAACAGGAGCTCGACCCGGCCGCCTTCTGCCGTGCCCACCGTTCTGCGATCGTCAACCTCGAACGCGTACGCGGTTTGGAGTACAACCAAAATGGAGACTACGAGGTCGTCCTGGATGATGACACCCGGCTCCCCCTCAGCCGCCGCTATCGCAAAGAGTTTCAGAGCCGGCTGGGGCTGCGCAATTCAAGTTCCTAGTCGCTTTTGAGACCGGACTAGTTGTCCATGCAACCTCAATCGGCTTTACTGGAACACTGTTCCCGCTTGTGTTGTGTCGCGTCTATCGCTCCGCCACACATTGGGCACACCACCCTCTGGTTGTGTTCCGCCATTTCGTTCAGAAAAGCAGAAAATGCTTGGTTGCACTTCGGACAGAAAAGCTCCATCTTGCGGTCGGCCATAGATTGTGCAGGTTGGATGCGCGTTTCAGTGCCGCGCGACTCTACTTCACTTTCTCATATTCCGCTTTGGCCTGCTTCAAAACAGGAAGCTCGGGATCCGCATCCTTCCAGATGGCGAGAAAGTCCTGATAGGCGATGCGGCTGTGCGCTTGATCGCCCTGAAGAGCATAGCCGCGCCCCAGCCCTAGATGCGCCATGGAAACCAGCAGGTCCGGGCCATAGAGATAGCGAAGATCCAGCAGCTTCTGAAATTCCTGTACAGCTTCATTCCCCTTGCCCATCTGCAGATAAGCTGTCCCCATAAGATAATGAGCGACATCTACGGAACGAGCATAGAGCGCAGCCGTATCAAGTAGATCAATGGCTTTTGCAGTGTTCTTGTGCCGTAACTCAATTCTCGCCTTGATCATCGGAACCGTAACAAACTGAGTTATGGTGTCGTTGGGACGCCGGCGCGCGATGTCGTCGGCCAGACTAAGAGCGCGTTTTTCATCCCACCCGGCCAGCACCAACCCGCCATTCCCTTCCACATCCACCGCGTTCGACAGCTTCAGCGCATCGCTTGCTTCGCGGGTTGCTGCCGCCTCTTCGTCTACGATCGCATCCATAAAGGCCTGCTGGATAAGGGCGTTCGGTATGCCCTGCTCCAGCTTGAGCTGCCGCAGCCTTTCGGTGATCTTCCCCGTCAACTCGCGAGATCGCTTGATTTGCCCTCGGGCGGCGGCCACGGCTTCGCGAAAACCTAGAACCGTGAGTTCCCCCTGCGGATTCGCCTCAGCCAGATGCAGCTCCTTTTCCATGGCTGCTTCGTCTCCTTGACTCCAGGCAAGGCTCGCCAGTTGGATGTGCACCGCCGGCGTCGGGAGTTGATGCCGCAGGGCATCGTTTAACGTAGCTTTCGCTTCTTCCACCCGGTTGAGTCCCGCATACGCCGCAGCCAGATTGTCATACCCATTTACGATTCCTGGGTCCACCGCGATGGCCTGCCTGGCATTCTCGAGGGCGTTTTCGAGCTGTCCAAGTTGTATGTAGATGGCTGCCAGGTTCGCGTAAGGAATGGCGTCGCGCGGATAGGTCTGCTTGTACAGCTCGAGCGCGGTTATACCTTTATCCAATTGACCGGAATCCGCGTAGTAGTGCGACATGATGTATAGCTTTTCGCGTTCGCTGGCCCGATCCCTGAGTTCAAATGCCTTCTGCCGGTATTGCTCGGAAAGCTGTGTTTGTCCCAGGTTGTTGTATACCGACCCGAGCCTCGCGTAAGCCATGGCAAAATTCGGGTCTAGCTCAACCGCCCTCAGATAGTTGGGCAAAGCCTCCAGTTCGAGGTTGGCGTCGTGCTTCGCATCCCCCAAGGTCAACGCCCGGAGTGCCTCCAATGACGAGGTCGTCGCCTCCGACAGCGGCTTGTCGTATTTCTGAATCGAACTCAACGACTCGCCCAGGTTTCTCCGCAGCTGCGCAGCGGTCTTCTGCACCGCGTTCAGAACCTGTTCTTTACTCGCAGCTTGCAGTTGCGCGCGCGAAAGCGAATCGCCATTCGCGGCGTTCACCGCTTCCAGCGTGATCACGTACTGCGAACCGAGCGGCGCGATGGCCGCCGTCAACATGGCCTTGATTCCATCCCGCTGGCAAATCTCCCGCCCGATTTCGCTCGTGATGCGGTCATCCGGAGCATGTCCCATGAACTGCAGCGTCCGCCGCACCTTCTGCTCGGGAAAGACATTTAGATAAGGAGACTGCTCCAGATCCACCGCCAACGCTTTCTTCAGCGTTCCGTCGAATACCGGGTCGGCGGTCGTGTTGACAAAATCCGTAACCAGGATCGCGTCCTTCTCCGTCATGGCTCGGCCATGTTTTGTGGAGAAGAAGAAAAACGCGGCGAGCGAAGCCGCGATTACAACGATCGTAGCCACTCCTGCATATCTGGGCAGGCGGCTGGATTTCTTGGCCGGGCGCTCTCTCCGGCCAGGTGGCGCTGAAGGCATCACTGGAATTTGCGCCGACTCGCTGTCCCGTTTTAACCGCTTCAAATCGGCCCGAACTTCCGCCGCACTCTGGTAGCGCAAATCGCGGTCTTTCTCCAGCAGTTTTGTGATGATCTCTTCCAGCTTTGCGGGGATTTCTGGATTCAGGCGAACCGGCGCCACCGGCGTGCGGTTCAAGATGGAATCGAAGATAATCGCGGAAGTCTCGCCGCGGAACGGCAACGATCCCGTACTCATCTCGTAAAGAACAACTCCGAGCGAAAACAGGTCGGTCCGCGAATCTAGTTCCTTGCCTCGCGCCTGCTCAGGCGACATGTACGCCACTGTCCCCACCGTGCTCCCCGGGTTCGTCAACGTCGCATCGGCGTCGGAAGAAGTTCGTGTCGCCAGTTGTCCCGCAGCAACGGCTGTCTTGGCCGACGACAACTTGGCCAGGCCGAAATCAAGAATTTTGGCCTGCGTTCGGTCTGTAACAAAGATGTTGGCCGGCTTCAAATCGCGGTGCACGACGCCTTTGCTGTGCGCCGCGTCGAGTCCATCCGCGATATCGATGCCCAGCGCGAGCACCTGCTCGATCTCCAGGCTGGGTTCGTGACCGATACGGCTCTTGAGAGTCTCGCCTTGCAGCAACTCCATCGCAATGAAGTGGCGCGACCCGTCCTGGCCGATCTCATAGATGGTGCAGATGTTAGGGTGATTCAGAGCAGAGGCGGAACGTGCTTCCCGCTGAAAACGCTCCAGAGCCTGCAAGTCATTTTCCAGGTCCGGCGGGAGAAATTTCAGCGCTACATGGCGGCCAAGGTTCAGATCCTCGGCTTCGTACACCACTCCCATGCCCCCCCCACCCAACTGGTGCAGGACACGGTAATGCGAAACAGTTTGACCAATCATGACAGGAGTTGACCTGGGAGTCTCCTTGGATGTTAGGCGGTGTGTAGGCCCAAGTCAACGAAAGCAAGGGGGTAGTATCCTTCGGGGAAAATTCGGCTACACCCCCCTCCCGAACCGGATTTCAGCGTCCAGGCCGCCGCCCGCGCGCTTGCTGAACCCGCCCGCGCTCGCGAGCTCCATCGAGCAGGGCGGCGCTAGCTAGCTGATGAGCATAGTTAAGCAGGGCAGGATGCGCAGAACTGGAATCTGCTCGGAGAGCAGCGCCCTGTTCGTCCGACGTTTTTGCACTCTACCCGGAGCGTCAAAGCGGATTTGAGAAAGCCGTTGGAATGCGCAGTGGTGGTGGGCGTACTTTTGGACTATCGGCTCATGGCCAGGCTGCTGAGCAGTTCTTCAAAGAAATATTCAGGCTGGCTCTCACTAACCTTGCCGGGTCAATGCCTCCGCGATTGACTACTCTCAGATTGTGCAAGCCGAACGTAGCATCTTCTGTGCCCGCAGGCGAGAACAACTGTCTCATTCATTAGAAACAGGCTGCGTCGCATCTGGTGTAAATACTGTAAATTTTCCGCGTACCTGGAATAGCTGAGGGTCGGGAGGTGTGTTAAGCCTCACCTGAAACATCTCCTTCACCGTGCGCGTGCTAGAACCAGCGACCCCATTATTTCTAGTCTCCGTCCGAAGGATCAGATTGTACTGGGAAGACACGCATGCTTCCCCAATCCGTTGACGCTTGCCATCGGGCATTTCCATGAGAAATGGAATCTTCGTACATGCTATGCCAGCAACCTCCCCTGTACCTTCAGAGGGGAGACTAGACGAGTTCGCAAAGCTATCCGCCGGCACAGGCTGCGTCGGCTTAAACTTGCTCTCGTAGGCATTCATGTTTCGATAATTCAGGTGGTAGGTAACTAAAGCGTGATTATCAAAGAGAGTTCCGGTGCCCGAAAGCCGGCTTCCCTCCAGCGTCGTCCATCGCTCAAGCGTAGACCCGTCCGCAGTACGGTAGTATTCTCCTTCCTTGACGTCCGTCTTCACAACCTTTCCATTGTTAATGGTCTCAGTTGTGACCCGCTCGCGCGCAATTACGGGGGTGAACTGCGCGTAAACTGAGGCGGTGGCCATATACACAAAGACAACTACGCTCAAATAAGCTCTGCTTCTCATAAGACACCCTCAATCTATGCGCATTGGCAACAATCGATCGCTCTGCAGACCAAACCTTGGCCTGAACAGAAATACACGAGACAGTCAGTTCCACACGGGTTACAAATCGTTCGCGATGTAGGCTCACAAAACTCACCCTCAAAGACACATGCATTCGCGGCATAGCTAAGAGTGACGAATGATATTGCAAGCCCAATTACCATTTTGAAAATCCGCTTTCTCATAATAAGTGATCCCCCAGTCAGGAAGGTCAATGCGGAAAACTAAATAACATGCGAGATCGCATGAGTCAATAGCACAAACTGGAATTCTATCTCGAACTAAAGGGTGTTGTATATCAAAAAGCATAATTGTAGGAGAACTACTGCCGATATTTCGGCACTAAGAACAATGCGGTGTAATCGATTAGTTCCACTGTGCGTCCGGTATCAATTTACTGTCCGACTTGCCAGACTGTGTCCAGAACCGTGCCATCTACCCGCAGGAGAACTGCTGCCGATATTTCGGCAGTAAGAACAATGTGGTGTAATCTATTCGTTATACTGTGTCCGGTATCAATTTACTGTCCGAGCTAATCGGGGATTTTTCGCCAGTCACCCCGTTAGTGACGCTACTTGTACGAGATTCTTACATTTCCTTTTCTTGTGACTTGAAAGCGCACGTCATCATCTGGCCATGGCAATAGATAAACAAGCGCGACGCATCCGACCATGCCACGTCCAAGCGCTGCTGCTGGGGGCTGGCCCACCTTTCGCGTCACAACTAACATGGTTGCCCCACCCTTCGCGGTTTTCGAAGGGTGGGCATCACTGCTGCTGGCACAAACTTCAGTTCCGCTTTCTGCAGCTTATTGACTAATACCGGGCCAACCTCGCCGTAAGCATAATGCCGAAAGCTGCTCCAACGCCACTGCTGCGGTTCTAAAACTAATCCCCGCGTGACCGGATTACGATGCATGTAGCTCAGTTTCTCCACCCGCTTGCCCTCGCTCCATATCACGAAATCATAAAACCGCCGCTGCCACACGTGTCCCTGGTCCAATGCCAGGTTCCACAAAGCTCCTTGCCGCATGTCGCCTCTCGCACGCTGCCGGCGCAGCAAACATCGCGCAAAACTCTGCTTCACAACCTGCATCACCGTCGAAGGATTGCCTCGTCCCGGCTCGCTGATCAGCAGGTGCACGTGTTCCGGCATCACTACGTAACCGACTACTACAAAATGATATCGTCGGCGGACTTGCTCCAGCGCCCTCACAAACAGGTCGCGCGCCTTCGCGCTGCCCAGCAGGGGGAGTCGCTGATAACAACTCGTGGTAATGAAATGCAGGTACCCGGCACCGTAATAGCGATAGTGCATAGCGTCTGCCAAAATTCCATGCTGAGGCTCGCTCACCAATAAGTGGACGTGTTCAGGCATGACCACAAATCCGTAGATGCACAGCGCGAAGCGGCAGCGCATTTCCTCCAGAACAAGGGCGAGGAGATCATAGATCGCGGGCGAGTCGAATCGTGGGCGCCTATGGTAACAAGTAAAAGTCACGAAATAAGACTGTGTGGATTGCTGAAAACTTTTCAGCCCATGCGGCCGCGGGAAGTTTACGAACAGTTGTTTTCTGCATGCAGTGACATCTAACCCAGGTTAGCGCCCAAAACAAGGGCGCGAACCTGGGCCACCGGCGTCGCTTATAGCGTCTTGTGGTAGGCAATCCAACCAAACACAACAGATCATGGGCCGGTTTTGGAGCGCTCTGTCTCCTTCCCGTCAACGAAACCAAGGGGATAGCTATATGCGGGGAAAATCCGCACATCTGCCCAATGTCTACTCATTAACTAGGGATTAGAGAAGAGTCAAAATTGCGTGAAGAGGGCGTCACGCGAGGAGAATGCGAACGCTTTGCTGGGCTGCGCGAGCGCGCAGAGGCCCTCGCGCAGCGCGAGCGCGCGGGGAGCTAATGGTTTTGTTGATCTCTACCACGCGCTTTTCTCGCATTGCGTAATATCGAAAACTGCTCCACTTCCAGTCTTCCGGACGCTTGCACAACCCCCGCTTCACCGGCTTCCACCCCAAATTGCGCGCAGCTCTTCCCCAAACTCTGATACGGGTGTCCGCTCGATAAAGGTCGCCCACCCGCTTTTTTAATTGTTTAAATTCCATACTTCGACCAGGCCTAATATCTAGTAATGCTGTCAGCGCTTTTTCAATAATTGTTTCAAAACCTTCAACTAACTTTGGCGAGTGGCACAGGTCTCTGCCTTTTAGCCTTGAATTGCACGGGGGTGCCCCACGTCTCGCCGCCTTTGCGAGACGTGGGTCTTCTGCCCATGTCACATTTGCTGTCAAGGGTCCTGACCAATCAAACTCTTCACAATCCACTCGCGCTGAACGAAATGCAGTTCCGCCCAAATGTCCCATTCACCCCATCCCATTCGTCATACTGGAAGTAAGGCAACGTGTAGCTTGTCGTGAGCGGTTATCCTTCAGCTGTCAGCAGGAAAAAAGTAACGGCAACATGTTCCACAACTGAGAGCTGATAGCTGAAAGCTGACATCCCATAGCTGACAACTAACTGCTTTGTTTCCAAAATTTTGCTTCTAACCTCCGAAGATTGAAAAATTTGGAGACTTTCCCGCAAGGGAACTAATGAACTCAAAGATTTAGGAGGAACAAAGGGGGGGCCGCCAATCAGCAACTCTCATAGAAGCGGCATCCCGCGTATCGGCTGAAGCAGTACGCCTCAAGTCCCCGGCAACCGAGAACTGATAACTGAGAACGGGAACTACCCAGGCCGGCTGTCATCTCCGCGGCAAAAACGATCGACCGTATCCACCCCTCCACCCCGAGCTCGCGCAGACATATCCGGCACGCGCGAGCATAGATGGATACTCTTCTCACTTTTTTCTCCAACTACAATGGCGCAAATGCTCACAGCGGGACACATTGTGGCAAAGGTTGTGCCGTGGATCACGGGCATCACGCTCACCGGACTCGTGATCTACTGGATAACCAGGGTCATCCATTATTGGGGCAGCGACTCCTGGACGCTCACTTCCGGCAAGGTCGACAAATACGATAGCCCGACCTACATGAATACGCGCTCCGGCTCATGCTTCACGCAGGTCCGCTACAGTTACACAGTTGACGATCATGACTACTCAGGCGCATGGCTTACTCCGGCATTGCGAAATCTGGAAGCCCTGAATCAATTCTTAGAAAGGGAGCTGCCGGTGGGAAAACAAGTTCAGGTGCGCTACAAGCCCGGTAAACCAGGACGCAGCGTGCTCGCAGATGGCCCTGAACTCGAACCGGAGCCGGTAGTGATGAAAACGGATTTCAACGTGTAGGTCACTTCATTTCCCGAAGTTCGCATTTAAAAGAGCACCAACAGGCTGGTCGCGCCGCTATTATTTCCGAACGCTGATATCTCCATTTCCAAAAAATATTCAGTAGCGAAATCTCGCAGCGGGTGTACACTTTCACCCCTCCCCCGCCAACATTCCGATTAGGAGAACGAGATGCGAACGCTCAAGATGACACCAGTGTTTTTCGCGCTGTGCATAATCGCGCTGATTGCGCCTCTTTGCGGGGACCTCCAAGCCCGCCCTGCTAGCCCAACCCGACAATCCGTCGATACCGATGTGCTCGCGGCAACCGTGCCGACTACGGGCACCCTCGTGCTCAAGTTCACGGTTGCGCTAAAAAGCGCGCTGCCCACCAACGGAAAGGTTGTATGTGACGCTCATGCGATTTTGGGTGGGACGGATGCCGGGCTGCAAATATTCGAGAGGGCATTTAGTTTTGCAACGCTAAGCGCCGGTGTCTGGAGTTGCACCGTAAACATCCCCTACTCCTGGGCACTCACCAGTCCCGGCACAGACACTATCGCCCTTACCTACGCCGGCTCTATACAAGAGGGCTTTCAGATTACGGCGAGCAATTCGACCGCAACCGTCGTACTCGCGCCACTTGCAACCCGACAATCGAATATCGGCCTGGGAACACTGGCGGTTCCAGCTAACGGTGCGATCACTACCAAGAACTTCAGCGTCACCTTATAGTGACATCCACACTTGCACCTTTGGACGCCTCACTGTCGTAGCACAGCGCAGGCCTCCACTGGTGCAAGCGTCGCCAATTTGGGCCGAGCACAATGTCTGACTAAGTACTCTACACAGATAATTACTAAGGTTTACAGTACAGTTGGTCGATGCTGGTCAGGGGTGCGCGTAACGCTCGTTAAATGCGGGCTCTCCAGACAAGACTAACCTAAAGCTGAGGCTCTGGTGTCTAATCAGGTCATGAGATCGGTGCGCCTGAGCAGGCTCGTAAGCCGTGCGAAATTCGTTCTGAGTTCTTTGGTGATTCTGATAGGCCTTCTCATGGGTGTCCTGGCTATCGCCTTATGCGCTGATATGCCAACGTTTGCTGGCTATTTCGAGCCGGAATTGTCTCGTGTCGCAGCCATTGCCTTGCTAGGGTTCACCTCAGTTGTTGCATCCATAATTGCGCTCAGGCAACCACGAACGGCGTCTTTCATCTTTCTAAGTGCTGCGCCAATAGTGGGCGCGTGTTTTGCATGGTGGCTGCGTTTTCCTTTCTCGGAGTATGAGATCTCATTGCGCCGAGTGGTTCTGGTATTCACTGGAACATCGCTACTGCTGCTTATCCCCGGCGCATATTGGCTTGCCACATCACGGGCGGGATGGGCATCAGTTATCCCCAAACAGCGCGAACAGACCCACTGGCCTCTCTTCATCGGCATCGTTCTTTTTGTCCTGTGTCTTTTCTTCGGATTGATCGGTTCGCTTTATGTGGACAATAAAGGATATGCTGACTGCAAACCGTTCCCTGCTAGTTTTACCCCGCGATTTCCTGATCACGTCGTTTTTGTAGGGGGCGTGTTACTTAATGGAAATCCATCGCATCCGTTGTGTTTGCTCAGAGTCCGTCAGCGTTTCTGGGGACTGCCGCGTTGGCTCCCATTCGCAATTCTTCGGGGCTGCTTCGACGCCAGAGATGGAAGCGAATACTTCGTGGACGCCCGCCGCAGCCAGGGCCTCATAACACATTCTCTTCCCCTCGTGGACCGTTATCCCTGCTCACACGCGGCGCCGATCGATCGGGCAGCGGCTGACCTTCGTGTGCTTAAGGATGGCCCACCAAAATCTGGTGTGCGCATCATCGGCACGGTACACATGGATCTCAGTCGTACGAGTGAACCCGCTCGGGGTGTCGAGGTAATCATCACGGGGCCGAGTGGAAGCACCAGAACAATGACTGATCAACAGGGAGTGTACGACACAGAAGGATTGCCGGAAGGGCACTATTCTGTTCGGGTCGGGCCGCGGGGACTCTGCCGGGATTGGCATTGTTCCTCCTGCGATGCAGAGGGAGACGTCAAATCTGGCCAGGTTTGGGGCGCGGGTTTGATTGATTACGCTGCGCGACGAGCTAGGCCCTGAAGCATTGCTCAGATCGGCACGTCCTACTCTGTTTTCAAGTAAAATATTCTTCAGACCCTCTGGGGCGAGGAGCTGTCTTATGCGTTACCGCTTGCCTGTTGCGATCTGTGGATTTCTTCTGCTGCTCTCGTTGAGCGTGGCCGCTCAACAGATTCGCGGAGACTATGTCGAAAGCCGCACTGCCGATGTCTACACCGGTCAGTGCTTCGCCAACGGCGAGGTCAACCTGGTGGGCAATGAAGCTATTCTCGGATGGCACATCCAGAGTGGCAACTGGAACGGCGTTCCCCTCGACGGCCTCTCGGTCGCGGCAGCCGTGCGGGCGCGCGCCACCCTGGGCGATCCGTACGCCAACCCCTATCCCGCGCAAGCCGTCTTGCTTGTCGACGATCAGGCGAACGACCGCCAGCGTGCCGCACTCGAGGATTTTGCCCGCCACATGGGTGGTCAACTGCTCAACCATGTCGAGCGTGTAATCGCCGCGCCCGTGCAGCTCGAGGTCAGCCACGAGCGCCATGGATTCGCGCTGCTCCGCGCCGGTGAGTTCGCTACCGTCCAGACGCGCTCTCTCGGAGAGCACGACCATATTTGCGGCAATGAGGTGACCTACTATCCGCCCCTCACCGAGCTGGCACATTCCATGCCTGCGGTCGCGGTAACCGACTCCTACAGTGGCCCTGGCCTGGGCGAGTCCTGGGATGTGCACGGCAAACGCAGCGCGTTTGTGGGAACTTTCGTTCGCTAATTCCTGCGATCAACGCCTTGTTGCTCTGGTATCCTCGTGTGTCGCCCGCGTTGGCGGGCACACTCCACAGGATTGTATGCGCAAACACTTTTGCTTTCTCGCCTTCACTCTTGCTTTCAGCTGTCACGTTTTCGCTGCCACCGGCAAGCTCGAACCGGTAGCTCCGCCCAAGGATTCTTCCGTGGCCCAGTCCGTCTGGCAGGCGCTGAGCCCAAACGGTTATCGCGTTCTTTTGCCGGATGGCAGCACCGTCTGTGACATTTGGTTGCGCCAATCGCTTCCCGGCACTAATAAGAAGGAGACGGAGGGCGTCCTTTTCCCCGAGATCGGCGAATCAACCTTGGTCGGCGTAATCTCGTTTCCGAAGGCCACAACCGACTTCCGTGGCGACCCAGTTCCTGCCGGTTTCTACACGCTTCGTTACGCATTGATTCCCAACGACGGTAATCACCTCGGCGTGTCCCAAAACCGTGATTTCCTTTTGCTTGTCCCTGCCGGCTCCGATTCCGACCCCGGTGCCCAATACAAGTTTCAGGAGCTCGTTCGCCTTAGCAGCAAAACCAGCAACACGAAACACCCCGGCCCCTTGAGCATGGTCCAAGCGGATACCGTCATCCCCGGCGTTGCTGACGACGACCAGGGTCACACGATCTTGAGCGTGAAGGTTCCTCTGTCCTCTGGCGACGAGTTGCCGATCGGCCTTATCGTGAAAGGAACTGCGGCGCAGTAGACAGCTTGCGCCCAAACGCAACCAACTCGAACGCTGTTGTGATCTTCATCTCCAGCAATTGCAAATTTCAACAGGACTCAACCCTTACGTAAGTCGCTGATTCATCGCTTCTTCCGTCGCTGCCGGATTCCTCTCTGAAAACATTGAGCCGTTGCTTCTGTTGCGATTCTCAGCGGACAGCCGCTGAGTATCTATGCACCCTCGCAGATGAGATGCCCATCCATTCGCCGCGATCTGCTTCATTTCAAACATCAATTGCGCGTTCCGACCCAGCACAACCGAAGAGTGGCACCAACGGCATCGCGATTGCCTAATTAAAGCTTGGCGGGCGCCTTAGAAAAGGCCCTCACACGAGGTGATTTATGACGGTAATCCTGGTTCTCTTAACATTCGTGACTTTTCTTCTCATCGATCATTATTACAGTCGCCGGCGCCTGGTCGAGGCCGCAATCCAATCCACCCTGGACAACCTGACCCCCACTCCTCGCGTCGTGCCCAGCCTTGTGGGCGGCTTTCAGGTCCCTGATAATTTCCGCTATCACCCAGGCCACACTTGGGCATTGAGCGAGAGCCCCAACCTGGTTCGCGTGGGCATCGATGACTTTGCTGCCAAACTGACAGGACAGGCAGAGCACATCACTCTGCCACAACGTGGCCAGTGGATTCGTCAGGGCCAGAAGGTCTGCACGATTCACCGCGATGGCGCGGCCGTAGATATGGTGTCCCCGATCGAAGGTAGTGTTGCCGATATCAATGATGAGGTTGTAAACAACCCTCAAGTGGCTCTGCGGGATCCTTACGGCGAGGGTTGGTTGCTGACGGTTCAGTCTCCCGACGCGAAAATCAATTTTCGCAACTTACTGGGCGGCACTCTCGCGCGGTGGTGGACCGAAGAGGCGTCGATGCGCTTGCAGCGCAAGCTGCCGATGGCTCTGGGCGCTTTGGCCCAGGATGGTGGCGTCGCTATGGACAACGTGACAACCAATTTGCCCGACCAGGAATGGGCTGCAATCGCCAAGGAATTTTTCCTTTCCTAGTCTCGCCGCGCTCGCCAGAACGACGGACTCGCCGAGGGCCTCCTGATAGCGCCGGCTGTCTCGATTCGAACCTGGCAGATCGGGACAGCCGGTGTTTTGTTTTCAGAAACGCGATCCTCGCTCCTTTAGGTTCCAGTGTGCATAGGTCACTTCGCGCTCAGCGAATTCCCGCTATACTAAGCAGTCATTTTTGCTGCCTGGAGGCTCTTACATGGTTCTGCTCAGGCTGATTGTGTGCTGCTTCCTTATGGCTGCCAGTTTTGCTCAGGAGACCCAAATGCCGTCTGCCAACCAGACTCCTCCCTGGATGCAGAAGTCCACGTTCAAACTGGAATCCGAGCTGACTAGCGCTTTCGGCTCCGCCCAACAACCGCGCATCCGGCGCGGTTTACAGCAGATCTCTGAGTACTGGCGGCCGCAGGATGGGGATGCCGCGGCCTTTGAATCTTTTGTCCATGCAAACTTCGCGGGTAATCAGGAAACGCTGGACACGATGTTCGAGCGCTACCAGCAGCTTCTTGAAGCGCTGCAGGGGCACATGCATGAGATCAATCGCGAATTTCGCCAGCAGGCCGATCTCGATTTAGGGCCCGTGCGTCCGTTCGACGAGATCTTCGCCGGCTATGATCCCAGCGCTCACGTCACCGATGACTTCTTCGATAACAAGCTCGCCTTGATTGTTCTGCTGAATTTTCCGCTGACCACGCTCGAGCAGCGCTTATCCGAGGGCCCGCAGTGGAGTCGTCGCCAATGGGCTGAGGTTCGCCTGGCTCAGATTTTTTCCAAGAGAATCCCGGCCGATGTTAATCTGGCCATCGCCCGAGCCGCTGCTGATTCCGATCACTACATTTCCCAGTACAACATCTGGATGTATCACCTGGTCGACAGCCACGGTGAACGCCTCTTCCCCGCCAACCTCCGCCTCCTCAGCCATTGGAACCTGCGCGACGAAATTAAAGGTGATTATGCCGATCCCAAGAACGGCTTGGCGAAACAGCGCATGATCCAGCAGGTAATGGAACGCATCGTGACTCAGACCATTCCCCAGGCCGTCATCGATAACCCTCTCGTGGACTGGAATCCTTCGAACAACGAGGTCACGCCCGCTCGCCAGATCGATGCCAAGGTCTCCCGGCCGATCGTCCCACCATCGACTAATGCGCGTGAGCCGGACACCCGCTATGCAATGCTTCTGAAAACCTATGCCGCATCCAGGAAGGCCGACCCTTATTCTCCGACTGCGCCTTCCCTGATTGCCCGCCGCTTTGACGAGGATCGCGAAATTCCCGAACCGCGTGTCAAGGCGATGCTCGAGCAGGTTGTCTCGTCGCCGCTCGTGCCCAAAGTCGCCCAACTCATTCAGCAGAGGCTCGGTCGTCCTCTCGAACCATTCGACATCTGGTATGACGGATTCCGCCCTCGTAGCGCCCACACCGAAGGCGAGCTCGATGCCATCGTGTCCAAGAAGTACCCAACTCCGCAGGCTTATCAGAAAGACATTCCTAACCTCCTCATGAAACTGGGCTTCTCGCGCGAGCGCGCCGAGTATGTGGCGAATAACATTATTGTGGATCCTGCCCGCGGATCAGGCCACGCCATGGGCGCGGAAATGCGTTCCGAGAAAGCTCACTTGCGGACCCGCGTCGAGAAAACCGGCATGAATTACAAGGGCTTCAACATTGCCGTACACGAGATGGGACACAACGTCGAGCAGACTTTCTCACTCAATGATGTCGACTACACTCTGCTGAAAGGCGTTCCCAACACTGCCTTCACCGAAGCCCTGGCCTTCGTTTTTCAGGCGCGCGATCTGGAACTTCTCGGCCTGGCCGCACCCGACTCAAAATCTGACGCAATGAAGACCCTGAACGATTTCTGGGCCACTTATGAAATTTCAGGCGTCGCGCTCGTCGACATGGCAGTCTGGCACTGGATGTACGATCACCCCCAGTCCACACCTGAGCAGCTGAAAGATGCCACCATCGCGATCGCCAAAGATTTGTGGAACCGCTACTACGCGCCCGTCATCGGCAAGAAAGATGTCGTCCTGCTCGGCGTTTACTCCCACATGATCGACTCATTCCTGTACCTTCCCGACTACCCGATCGGGCACCTCATTGCTCATCAGATCGAGGAACAGATAAGGAAGGCCGGCGCGGTTGGCCCGGAATTCGAGCGGATGGCGAAGATGGGACGAGTCACTCCAGATCTCTGGATGGAACACGCAACCGGAAAACCGGTCAGTGCGGACGCGCTCTTGGATGCCACCCAGCGCGCCCTGGTAGAAATTCAAGCGCACTAGTCTCGGATGCAGGCAAATACCGGCTCGCGTGAACTGATCAACCGCCCCTACGCTTCCGCCAAAAGTGGCACAGCGCAGAGGATTGATCGCAAGCAAATAAGAAGGGCCGCATGGTTGCGGCCCAAAACCTCCACTATAGCCAAGCAGCTTTAATGCCTTCCGCCGCCATGGCCGCCATGGCCACCGCGCCCGCCTCGACCGTTATGCCCGCGGCCTCCTCGGCCCCCTCGGCCACCGCGTCCCCCGCGATCGCCGCCCCGGTCAGGACGGCCGCCTCCTGGACGCGCTTCGTCGCGGTTGAAGTTGGGTTCGCTCTCGCTTTCCTCAAACTCGCCACCACCCTCGATGGTCATGGCCGGCGCGGCGCTGCCTTCCGGCTGCACTTCACCGGCTCCGCCAGCCGCCATCTTTGCCCGCTGTTCCTTCAAGATGGCTTTGCGCGAGAGTCGAATGCGGTTGCCCTCGATCGAAAGCACCTTCACCAGCACCTGGTCGCCTTCCTTCAGTTCGTCGCGAACATCCTTGATCCGGTGCTCGGCTACCTCGCTGATGTGCAGCAGCCCATCGGTTCCAGGGAGAATCTCCACAAATGCGCCGAAATCCGCCAGACGGGAAACCTTGCCCAGATACGTCTTGCCCACTTCCGCAGTCGCGGTTAGATCCCCGATGATCTGCAAGGCTTTCGCCGCCGAGGCCTCGTCGTTGGACGCGACGTTAACCTTGCCCGAGTCCTCGACATCAATTTTGACCCCGGTTTGATCGATGATGCTGCGAATCATCTTTCCGCCCGGCCCAATCAGGTCACGAATCTTGTCCTGCGGGATTTGCAGCGTGTAAATGCGAGGAGCAAATGCGGAAACTTTTGACCGCGGCTCCGAGATAGCCTCATTCATCTTGTCCAGGATGAATAGACGACCGCGATGGGCTTGTGCCAAGGCCTCACGCATGATTTGTGGCGTGATGCCCATGACCTTGATATCCATCTGCAGCGCGGTGATGCCATCCCGCGTACCCGCCACTTTGAAGTCCATGTCGCCATAGTGGTCTTCGGCTCCCGCAATATCGGTCAGAATCGCGTATTTGTCACCCTCTTTGACCAGGCCCATGGCAACGCCCGCAACCGGAGCGGCAATAGGAACTCCCGCGTCCATCATGGAAAGCGACGCGCCGCAGACCGTAGCCATGGAGGAAGACCCATTCGATTCCAAAATGTCCGAAACGACTCTCATCGCGTAGGGCCATGCGTCTTCGGTGGGGAGAACGGCGGAGAGAGCCCGCTCGGCCAGAGCCCCGTGCCCGATCTCGCGGCGTCCGGCGCCACGCAGGAAGCCAACCTCTCCCACCGAGAATGGCGGGA
Organism: Terriglobales bacterium; assembly: GCA_035691825.1. Taxonomy (GTDB): domain Bacteria; phylum Acidobacteriota; class Terriglobia; order Terriglobales; family Acidobacteriaceae; genus Gp1-AA122. Next base: position 27,572 of record DASSIO010000132.1, read on the forward strand.
AATTGTAGTGCAGCATGAAACGTTTCTTGGCTTCGCCCTCGAAAGCTTCCAGTCGCTGCATGTCATCGCTCGTGCCCAGAGTGGTTGTGACCAGCGCCTGGGTTTCACCGCGGGTGAAGATGGCGGACCCATGAGTCCGAGGCAGCGTTCCCACCTCGATCCAGATCGGCCTGATCTCGTCGAATGCCCGGGCATCAGGACGCCGCCGCTGTTCCGTCACCTGCTCGCGGAAGATACGCTCACGCAGAATCTCGAAGTAGTGCTCCGCCTTTTCGCGTGCAACCTCGTCTTCTTCAGGAATGCCGGCTACCAGTTCGTCATTCAGGCCGTCAACCAGACCATAGCTCTCCAATTTTCCGTGCTTGCTGGTGTCGAGCGCATCCGTCAGGCGTGCGCCAATCTTGGACTTCAGTTCGTTGTAGTAGGCCTGATCGAATTCCGGTGGCGCGACTTGGCGCTTGGGCTTCCCTGCCCGATCCCGAAGATCCGAGATGCCGGCGCAGATCTTTTTAATTTCGGCGTGCGCAAATTCGATCGCATCTACCACCGTCTCTTCTTTAACCTGTTTGGCGCCTGACTCGATCATGACAATTCCGTCTTTGGTACCCACCACCATGATATTGAGCAGGCTGTCGCGCATCTCCGCGTACGTCGGGTTCACCACGAAGCGTCCATCTACCAGGCCGACGCGGACGGCGCCCACCGGACCCTGAAAAGGAATGTCGGACAGCGTCAGAGCACAGGAAGCGGCATTGATTGCCACCACGTCAGGGTCATTTTCGGTGTCCGCGGAGAGCACGAAAGCAATGACCTGGGTCTCGCACCGAAATCCCTCGGCAAACAGCGGACGGATAGGACGATCGATCTGCCGACTGGTGAGGATCTCGCGCTCACTGGGCCGTCCTTCACGCTTGATAAAGCCGCCAGGAATACGGCCACCAGCGTAGGTGTATTCGCGGTAATCGACCGTCAGCGGGAAGAAATCGATGCCCTCGCGAGGCTGCAAATTGGCGACGGCGGTCGCCAGAATGACGTTGTCGCCCAACCGGGCAACGGAACTGCCATGTGCTTGTTTTGCTAGTTTTCCTGTTTCAAATGTGAGTTGTTTCCCACCGGATAATTCAACGGTAACGACTTGCGGCTCAGGTTTCATTCTCTAATTCCTTTGGTGCAGGAGAGTACCGGGCATGCGGATGTGCGCTGTTTGAAAGTGCTAGTAGCGAAGCTCGAGGACAAAATACGATTCACAGAATGGGGGCAATCAGAGCCCGAAGTCCATGCCACACCCAGGCAGTCGAATGCCTGCGTCAGCTGCTTGCAACCAACGCCGCCAACTCAGTTGCCAACTACTTGCGCAATCCGAGCTTACCGACCACCGACTTGTAGCGTTCGGAATCGTATTTCTTGAGATAGTCCAGCAAACGGCGTCGCTTGCTGACCAGCATAAGAAGACCCCGGCGTGACCCGTGGTCTTTCTGGTGCGTCTTGAAGTGCTCCGTCAACTGACCAATGCGCTCGCTTAACAACGCAATTTGGACTTCGGGACTTCCGGTGTCGGTAGCGTGCGTGCGGTACTGGTCGATGAGGGACTGCTTTTGCTCTCTGGCTAGCACTAACCTGGTGCACTCCTGTCTATTCAATTGTCTTTTGTGACGCTATCGAGCGTAACACGTTGATGCTAAACCTGTAAAGTTGGCCGACCGCGGGCAAACCACTGGCCGGCAGCTCACCTCTAAAGTATTCTATGAGAATAGGAGAGCTCGTGCGCTGTCCTCGATGCACCAGCGAGAATCCGCCGGAATACCGGTTCTGCGGTATGTGCGGGACGCCTCTCGACAAGCCCTTGGCCGACCAGCCTGCACCGACCCGGGCCGCTGAACCAGTTCGACCGGCCGAGCCGCCGCGTGTTGAACCCGCTTCCAGTTCGATCAGCGGACCGTCTTTCTTGGGACTCAGCGGCGAGCCGCAGCAGCGCGGCACCTCGAGGGACGTCAGCTACCTTCTTGACGACGAGCAACCCAAGCGCACTTACTGGCGCTTCATTACTCTGCTGATCATCATCGGCGTTGTCGGAGGCTTGGGCTGGTTACAGTACAAGCACGCCGGAAAAGGTTGGACTCCTCCTTGGGAAAACCAGAAACCCACGACACCAGTTCAGGCCAGCCAGACGCCACCTGAACAAACACAACCTGCCGCGACCCAGCAGGCGACGAACCCGCCGAGCCAGCAGCCGGCTCCAGTTCCTGCGAATGGCGCGGCTCAGCCGCCCCAAGGGCAAGGCACCCCTGGCAATCCGCCTCAGCCAAAAGAGTCGGATCTGCCTCCCACTAGAAGCACCGCAGCCACTGCCGCTAACCAGCAACCCGGCAGCCAGCCGTCCGCGAACCCGCCAGCTCAAGCAGCACTGCAGCCTTCCTCTGCCGCGCCTCAAGGGGAGACAGACAAGAGCGCATCTGCTCAGCCTCCGGCAAGCGCGGATGAGAATGCTTCTGACGCGGACACGACCGAAGCTCTAGCTCCCAAGAAGCCTGCCAAACCGGCTCGCGTAAAGCCCGCTCCGGTGGCAAGTCCGGACGATGCTCTGGTGGCGAATGCCGAGAAATATCTCTACGGCCGCGGAGTTCCCCAGAATTGCGATCGCGCTCTATCTTCTTTGCGTGCCGCTGCCAATCGCGAGAATGTACGCGCGCGAAGCTTGATGGGCACAATGTATGCCACCGGCCACTGCGTCCCCAAGGACCTGCCCAATGCCTATCGCTGGTTCGCGATGGCTTCTCGCCAGCAGGCCGACAATATGTGGATCCAACGCAATCTGGAGATGATCTGGCGTGAAATGACTCCCCAGGAACGCCAACTCGCCATGGCAAGAAGCCAATAAGCTCGGGGATTCGCGCCTCAGAGAACTTTTCGGGCGCACTGTGTGTTTCCGTGCGCCCTACAAGCGACTGTCGCAAGTCGGCCGACCAATAATTTCTGGAGCACGCACCAGCAAAAACCAGCTCCGGAGGAGCATCCGATGATAGCCCAACGCTTCAGCGCTGGGGTAAAGTGCCAAGCCAAGGCAAGTGCCGGAGGCACGACTGAAGTGGCCACACAGTCTCTATAAACCTGATCATCAATCGAAATCCGCAAACAACCGAAATCCCCGCAAATCTCTGGCTTCTTATGGCACCGGTGCGCTTAAATCGCAGGCATCACTCGTGTTTTGCTTAGGCGGGCTCGGGGGCGTCGCCCAGGGAACATTGGTGAAGTCGAAGAACTCCGTCATATCCATCGCCCATGCGTCCCGATTCGTGAGATGTGGCACATTGAAGCGCGTCTCGATCAACTTTAAAATCGCCGTGTAATCAGTCGGCGTATGCGAGACGTAGTGCTTCTTTGTAAACGGTGACACGACAACCAGCGGCACGCGGAATCCAGTGATGGTGAAGTCGCAGGTCGGTGCACCCGGCGTGCTGGTACAGACGTCACCCGGAAGCATATCTCTAGGAGGAATTCCATCGGGATTCGGCGGCGCCGGAACTGTGCTGTCCCCGCTGAATGGTCCGACATGGTCGAATAAGCTTCCACCCTCGTCGAAAGTCAGGACGAATACCGAATCCTTCCAGGATGGGCTGAACATCAACGTGTTGATCAGCGTCGACACGTAGCCCGCGCCCGCTTGAATCCTGGTGGGCGTCCCCTGCACGTCGACCGTCGGATGTTCATCCAGCCCAGCCGAAAACGCCGGGTCGATTAAGGCCACACTGGGGAGAGTGCCGTTCTTCGCGTCGCTCAGGTAAATATTCGTCGACTGGATGTTTTGCAGCAAACTCGGCGTGCTCTTGATGGTTTGCGCATAGCTGAAATTCAGAATCGTACTCAACTGAATCAGGCACGCGCCGTCCGTATCCGCGCACGAAGTTCCGTCCGGCTTCTTGGGGTTCACGTAAATCTTCCAGCTGATCCCATGCTGCTGCAGTTCCTCAAAGATGGGAGGCGCAGTCAGCGGCGGGCTATTGGTCTGGTTCAGCGGATACACATGCCCCTGCGACGTCGCCGCAACCAGGTACATGCGATTCGGATCGGTTCGCGACATGACCGGCGAGAACCACCGGTCCGACGTCGCGAAACTCGACGCCATAAAATAGTAGTAGTTCAGGTCCGTGCCGTCGTAGAACCCCATCGCCCGGAAACCATTCACGTCAAGGTACCCAGGGTTCCTGCGGGAATTGTCCGCTGCCGTCTGCACAAAGCCATCCATGGTGGCCGTGGGCGAAATCTGATTGCTCAAATTGCGATCCACGTGACTCTCGTTCCAGGATGGGCTCGGGTTCTCAATACACTGCGTCAATAGATGGAACGAGGGAACCGGCGTGCTGCCGGGAGCACCCGCATTGCAGTCGTTCGGCGGCTGCGAAGTGGGGTCACAGCCTGGATTCGTAGGAGCGGCCCCGGCGGGAATATTGAATTGCGGCAGCCCATCAATAGCTTGATCCGAAAATCCGTTTTGCGCCCAGTACTCCCGCAGCGCTCCAAAATAATGATCGAAACTGCGGTTTTCCTGCGCCAGGAACACGATGTGATTGATGGATTGCAGCGAGGCATTAAACGTCGCCGTAACCGTCGTCGCCTTGCTAAGGGTCAGTGTGCAGCTCGCCCCGTTTGCCGAACATCCAGACCAGGCCGCGACGGACCCTTGTGCGGTGAGCGTGATCGCCGTTCCCGTGGGGAAATTGGCGGTGCATGTCGTCGGGCAATTTATGCCAGCCGGACTGCTGGTTACAGTCCCGGTGCCCTTACCCATTTCCGTAACCGTTAGTTGAACCGGAGGAGGCCCGGAAAATGCCGCCGTTACCATCGTTGTGGCATTGATCGTGACGCTGCATGTGCCGGTTCCGGAACAGGCGCCCGACCACCCCGTAAACTTGGTGTTTGCCGCTGGAGCAGCGGTCAGTACCACGGTTGTGCCCGCCTGAAAGCTGGCCGAGCACGTCTTCCCGCAGTTAATCCCCGCAGGCGCGCTGGTTACGGTACCCGTCCCGGTGCCGCTGTCAGTTACAGTCAGTTGAAACTGCGTTGGTCCACTTTTACCGCTCATGCCCTGACAACCGGCCAGCATCAGCGCAGTGGCAATGGCTCCGAACAAAGAAAGATACGAAGAAAGGCGCACGAATCCAGACCTCCTGGTGCACTTTTCGATGGCAGAGCTGGACTGGCGGTTGTTTCGAGCCACCAGTAAGCCCCGTCAGCGCTGTAGGTTTGCAGTCGTACTTAGACGCGCAGTAGCAGCTGTAATGTGTAACTCCCGGACAAAACGCCGGAACACTGTAAGATGTTGCAACGGTTAATCCACTATGTTTCACCGCACGGAAGATCTGCGCATCGAGCGGACGAAGGTTGTCTTGCCCCCGGTATTTCTGGAAGAAGAACTGCCTATGAGCGGGAAAGCTGCCCTCACTGTTTTCCGCTCAAGGTCCGAAATTACCGACATCCTCGAGGGCCGAGACCGCCGTCTGCTGGTGGTCGTTGGTCCTTGCTCCATCCACAATACCGACGCGGCGCTCGAGTACGCACGACTTCTAAAGCAGACCAGCGACCAACTGGCGAGTGACCTGCGTATCGTAATGCGGGTTTACTTCGAAAAACCTCGCACTACCGTCGGCTGGAAAGGCCTTATTAACGATCCTCATCTGGATGGCTCATTTCAGATCAACGACGGCCTGCGCATCGCGCGCCGGCTGTTATTGGACTTGGCCGAGCTGGGCGTCCCCGCAGGAACTGAATTTCTCGACATGATCGTGCCCCAGTATATGGCCGGGCTCGTGAGCTGGGGTGCAATTGGCGCGCGCACCACCGAGAGCCAGGTTCACCGGGAATTGGTATCCGGGCTTTCCTGCCCCGTCGGTTTCAAAAACGGAACATCGGGAAACGTACAAATTGCAGTGGAGGCGGTGCAAGCGGCCGGCTGTCCGCACACTTTCCTCGGCCACACCAAGTACGGACAATCCGCCATCTTCTTTACTACCGGAAATCCTCATTGCCATGTCATTTTGCGCGGCGGCCGTCGAACCGTGAATTACGACGCGGCCTCCATTACGCAAGCGGCGTTGTTACTGGAGAAGGCCGGATTGCCTCCTCGCCTAATGGTGGATTGCAGCCATGCCAACAGCGGTAAAGACTACACTCACCAGCCGCAAGTGTGCCGTCAGGTGACCGCGCAAATTGCCGCGGGGGAACGCCGCATTTTTGGTGTGATGCTGGAGAGCAATCTCGCTGCCGGCGCGCAGAAACTGGTTCCCGGCAGGCCTTTGAAATATGGTCAGAGCATCACCGACGGTTGCATGGATTGGAATACCACCAAAGACCTCCTTCATGAACTCGCCGCCGCCGCGCGCACGCGCAGATAAGCGGCTCGTGGCAGGACTCATTGGCAGCCGGACAATAGACGCGCGATGCTCTCAGGTGCTTCGGCGTGTCCGGAGTCTCCGCAACCTCATCCATGCAATGGTCGGCAAACGTGCTCAAACCTTGCGGTAGAGATGAGTACTGGCAGAAAGACGATTTGGGTCCGTTTCATCTTCTTCGCACCTCGAGTGCTTGGGACTACGTATTCATCACGTTCTAGTGCGTCGCAAAATCATTGCGAACCACTTGGCCGCCTTTCATTACGAAGCGCACGCGCTTCAATTCCGTGATATCCGTGATGGGGTCTCCCGCGACCGCCACAATATCGGCAAACTTGCCCGGCTCGATGGCTCCGATGCGATCCTGCCAGCCCAGCATTTCCGCCGCATTTGTCGTAATAGCGCGAATGACGTCCAGCGACTGCATGCCCGCATCACGCAAGTTCACAAATATCGCGGTACTCGCCTGCCCTCGCGTTTTTCCCGGATAAGACCAGCACATGTCCGACCCGGCCGCGAATTTCACTCCTGACTTCAGTGTTCGCTGAACCAAATCGTTGTACTGCTTGTCACGACGTGCGCTGGAGCTGACCTTGGATGAGCGGCTTTCTGGAGATAGCACTATGCTGGGCTGCATGATCTTCAGGAAAAAGCCGCCGTACGCGGTCGGCGTCAGGTCGAAAAAGATGCCTTTGTCGCGCATCTGCTTAAGCTGCTCGTCGGTTAACTCGTTGCCGTGCTCGATCGAATCCGCGCCCGCGTCGATCGCGGTCTGAATGCTGGTTCTGTCAGCGGCATGCACGGCAACTTTCAGATGTTCACGATGCGCCTCCTCGACAACCGCCGTCAGTTCAGGGACCGTGAGATTTTCGTCGGCTGTAACCTTGATCACATCCACGTCCTGAAACGCATTCTGTCGGACTGCCTGTCGTGCGCGGTCGGTTCCATCGATCAACAAGAACTCCTGCTGAAGGATAGCCTCGGCAAGGGCAGGGTTGAGATTCTGTACATAGGAACCCCGCGTGATCAGCTTCCGCCCCGCTGCCAGAATTCTCGGTCCGGGCACGCGTCCTGCGTTGATGGCATCGCGCAACTCAGTGTCGCCGTCCACCCCCGAGTGCCCGAGATTGCGGAGAGTCGTGATGCCGCTCTCCAGATCCTCGCGTGCCATCTGCGCTCCCATGAGAGTTCGCTTGCTGGGTGATTCGACAATCGCCAGCAACATCCCCGGCGCAAACAGCCCGTTCCAATGGCGCTGCATCTCCGCTTCCGGCGGCGGAATAACATCCAGGAAGAGGTGCGTGTGACCGTCAATTAATCCGGGCAGCAGCGTTGCGCTGCCGAGATCGATGCTCTTGGATCCTGACGGAGCCTTGCCCTGCACCTGCGCAGGTGAGCCAACTTCCTTGATCTTGTCGTTTTCGATCAGTACGGCGGCGGGCGAGAGCACATTGCCGGTTCTGGGGTCGAGCAGACGGCCCGCTTTCACGATCGTGACCGCCGCGGGCGACTGGGCGATCAACGGCCTCGCCGACAAAAAAGCTAAGAACGATAACAAGAACGCGAATACTTTCCGCATGGTGACCAGACTCCCTGTGTCAAAATGCCCGCCGCATCATGGGCGTGCGAATTCTTTGATTCCGCCCAACGCCGGCGATGGCCCTGGCGTTATCAGTGTGCCGCAGTCTTATCCAACAGCTTCTGCGCAGCGCGACGGACCTCACCCCGGATTTGCTCGCTGTCCGCCCAGGACGAAGCGGGTGCGTGTGCATCCAGCAACGACAGCGTCTTTTCCGCATATTGTCTCGCCCGCTCTTGCTGGCCATCTTGCGAGTAAGCCTCGGCAAGATCTTCGTTCGCGTCGGCCGATTCGGGATAAGCCATCTGAACGAGCTGCAGAACTTGAACTGCGGATTTCGGATCGCCTACACGCATGTAGTCGAATCCAACGATGCTTGCCGAAATTTCCGGAAATAGCTGCATTCCAGGATCCCGGCGCCGAGCCTCGGTGAGCTGCTCTCTGACTTTCTCCGCACCACCTGGCGTTTGCAATAGGTTAAGAATTTCCCCAGCGGCAAGAGCATCCGCCGGCGCGTGACCCGGTGTCCTGATCAGCGTTGTCACGAACCAGTCGACGATCATGCCTGGCAATTCAGGATGACGGCTGAACAAATCAGTGCCGTGAGTACCCGTCGCCGGCACCCGGCCAATGTCAACCGGCTCGTACCATAACCAGGGAGCATCCTTGCCGGCAGAGTAGTGGATCAATTTTTTGCCCGGGCAGGAAGATGTGACATAGAGCAACTGCATCGCCTCCGCTGTCGGCGGGTACTCGTCCTCGTCGGCTACGACAAACAAGCCGGGCAGCTGGGAAGCCTGATGCAGAAATTGCAAACCATCGCGGAAGGTTTCACCCGAGATGAGTACCAGCGACTTCACCTGCGAGGGATAGCGGCGCGCCACCTCGACGGAGTTGTCAACCCCGAGCAAACCGGCTCCGCCGAACCCAATCGTCTCGCGGTTGACGCCCGGCTGTGAAATCAGAAACTGCAACCCAGCCTCAGCGTCGGCAGGCCATCCACGCCAGTGCTCCCCGGCTTCCTTGCGGCTCATCTTTGCCACAGGTGTGCCGCCGCTCTCACCGTGTCCGCGCATGTCGAGCGCAAGCGTGTTGATTCCGGCAGCTGCCAACTGTGCGGCCACACCTTCCCAGGACTTGCGGTCGCGATTCACCTGATGCAGCAGCAGCATGCCAGGGCCTGGCCTGGCCGCGGAGAAGTACGTGCCTTTGAGAACGACCCCATCCGATGTCTTGATATCGACCACACTCTCGACCACACGCGGGGACTTTTGCGCTCCAGCCAAAGCTGTCGAGGTGAGGACTGTACACATCAAAGCCAGAATTCGTTTCACGATCGCAAACTCTCCCTGGGTTAGTTCTCGATTACAAGTCCACGCCGTCTTTCGATTCCGCGGCTCTCTTGGACTCGGAGCTGGGCTGCGGAAGTAAATCTCAAGAAGGATTGCACTCAGGCTTCGCGCAGCGCGACTATCGGATCCACTTTCGTCGCGCGTCGCGCGGGAAGATAGCTGGCCAGCACAGCGACGATGAATAAGACCACCGGCACGGTCCCGAATACGCCCAGGTCATGCGGGCGCACTCCGTAGAGCAGGCTTGCGATCAGCGACGCACAGCACGCGGAAAAGATCATGCCCGCAACAATTCCAACTCCGGCAAGCACGACGCCCCGCTGCAGGAACAACTTCAGAACATCACTTCGCCCCGCTCCCAGCGCCATACGCACACCAATCTCCCGCGAACGTTGTCCGACCATGTAAGCCAGCAGCCCGTAAATGCCAATCGAAGCCAGCACTAGCGCCACCGCGGCGAACGCACCGACCAGCTGTGCGGAAAATCGCCGTGAGGCCAGTGAACGATCGATCACATCGTTCATTGAGGCAACCCCAAAAACCGGCAGATTGGGATCGATGCTGTGAACCTCATGCCGGATTTGCGGGTCAAGCGCTGCCGCCGGTAACGAGGTCCGTACAACAACGCTCAGCGACCTCCAGGGGTCCTGGAAGGCGGAGACATAAATATGAGGAACACCATCGATATCAAGTCCGTCGCTCTTGATGTCTCTCACGATGCCCACGATGGTCATCCAAGGGGCGGTGACAGTCTGCCCGAAGCGAATGCGGCGGCCGAGGGGATCGCGATCCGGCCAGTAGCGGCGCGCGGTAGTTTCGTCGATGATGGCAACCGGCTGTTTACCGTCCTTATCGCCCTCTGTGAAAGAACGGCCTCGCAAGAGCGGAGCCTGCATCAACCGAAAGTAATCGGGGCTGATCCGGATTTTCTCCGCGCGCAAATCTTGTGTCGAATCGACCCGGCGGTCTTCTATAGTGAGCGCTTGATTCCCTAAAGGATCATTGATGATGTGATTGGTAGTCGGAACATCGGAGGTGATGGCGGCGAGTTCGACGCCGGGAATGGTTCTGATCCGCCGCAGTAGCTCGCGATCAAAAATAACTTTCGCAGGAATACCACGGTAAGCATCGTCCTCCGGATGGTCCGGAACTGGCACCCAAACGTTCGCGGCGACCACCTGCGTGGGATTGAACCCGGGATTTTCGCGCAACAGATCCCGGAGTGTGCCTAACAGCAATCCAGCTCCGACCATCAGCATGACCGCAAGCGCCAATTCAGAGACCACGAGCGCGTCGCGAACGCGACCGGTACGCGCACTCGTGCCGGAGCCTCGGCCACCTTCGCGGATGCCATCACTGATTCCGGTCTTCCCCGATTGCAGAGCCGGAGCCAGCCCAAAAATCAGGCCAGTAACAATTGAGATCAGCAACGCAAAGCCAAGTACGCCCGCGTCGATCGTGATTTCATTGACTCGCGGAATGCTTGCCGGTACCAGGCGCACGATGAAATGCAAGCTGCCAACGGCAGCGAGAACTCCCGCAATGCCTCCCAGCACCGAGAGCAGCAGCGACTCGGTCAGCATCTGACCGATCATCCGACCGCGAGTCGCTCCCAGAGCCAGCCGGAGAGCCATTTCCTGTTGTCTTCCCGACGCGCGCGCCAGCAGGAGATTGGCGATATTTAATGACACGATAAGAACGATCAGGATGACCGCTCCCTGCAGCGCCAGCAGCATGGGGCGAACATTGCCCACCAAGTAACCCTGTAAGGGCTTGATTTCGATCGTCCACTGCGCTTGTGACGGGTAGTCGGTGGGGTAGTCTCGCCGCAACTGCTTTGCGAGCGCCGTGAGCCGTGCCTGCGCCTCTCCCAACGTGAGCCCTGGTTTGAGTTGGCCAATCAGACCGGCGTTCAGACTTCGATTGTTGCGAATCACTTTTGGGAAAGGATCGGCGGCAAATCCGGCGGCAGCCCAAACATCCGCGCTGCCGGCGGCGGTTACAGCAGGATGGCGAAACTCCGGAGGAACGACGCCAATAATCACGTATGGGTCGTTGTCCAGGCGGACAGTGCGTCCGATGATATTGGGGTCGGCGCCAAAATCGCGGTGCCACAACGCGTCGCTGATTACAACTGAGGATGCAAAACCTGGGTCGTAATCTTGTGGGCCATACAGTCGTCCCAGTTCAGGGGTGGCTCCAAGCATGGAAAAATAATCAAAACCCACAACCGCTAATTCGAGCCGTTCCGCTTCTTTGGTGCCGCTCATCGCCACACTGCCACCAGCGATCGGACTTAACCCTTCAAAGACATCGGCTCTATTCCGCAGATCATCGACCTCAGGCTTGGAAAAGGTGATATCGCGCAATCCCAGCCCGGGTTCGTTGAAAAAGATCCTCACCAGGCGGTCCGGATCGCGGTAAGGAAGCGAGCGCAGCAGGACGGCGTTCACGATGCTGAAGATCGCCGTGTTGGCTCCGACTCCTAGCGCCAACGTCAGAATCGCCACAAGCGTGAACGTGGGCTTCTTGCGCAGCATCCGCAAGCCATACACCACGTCCTGCCAAACCGTTTCGGCTAGTCGCCCGAATCCTGCCAGCCCGCGAGCTTCGCGATGCTGCTGCTGTGCCTGTTCGACCCCGCCAAGCTCGATCAGTGCCTGCCGCCGAGCCTGTTCCACTGACATGCCTCGCTTTACGTTTTCCTCCGTGGCCAGCGCGAGATGCACAGCAAGTTCTTCCTCTAAATCGTGGTCAATTCGCCGGCTTGCGAATGAGGAACGCAACCGACTGGCAATTTGCTTGACCCAGGAAATCATTTGTTATCGCCTTCAAGAGCAAAAACCCTGTTCATCACACTCGATAGCCTTTGCCAATAGACGGCGTCATCGGCAAGTTGTTTTCGTCCTTTTTTGGTGATCGAGTAAAACTTGGCCTTGCGGTTGTTCTCGGATGTGCCCCACGCAGCAGAAATCCAGCCACGCTCCTGCAATCTGATTAGGGATGCATAAATCGTTCCCTGATTTAAAAGAATCTGGTTGCCACTCACCTGCTCGATGCGCCTCGCAATGCCATAGCCATGCAGCGCTCCCATGGCGGCGAGCGTTTGCAGCACCATGACATCCAGAGTTCCCTGCAACAGATCCAGTCTCGATTCGGCCATCCTTCTTGCCTCTCCTGTGCAGCAGCCACAGAAGAATGGCACAACTCGTGTGGACATACAACAGGAAAATTACGCAAATTCGAACCGTCTAGGTTGTGCGCCTGGTTTCCATGCTCGAGTGGTAGACACCATTGTCCTGTTATTTATCCCATGCACATTTCTTCTTGAGCTTGTCACAAATTGGAGCAGTGACTGGTCTCACCCTAGCGGTAGGACAAAACCTCCCCCAAGCAGCGCAGGTAGGCCAACGGCGAACAGGAGTGAGTGTGAGAACTGTCGTAATTACAGGAGCAAATGTCGGCATCGGCTTTGCAACAGCCAAGTATCTGGCAGCCGACCCCCAATGGCATGTTGTCTTGGCGTGTCGCGATGCTTCAAAGGCGTCTGCGGCGATTGCAGACATCCGCAAGCTGTATCCCAATTCGCAGGTGAGCTTCGCGCCTCTCGACCTTTTTTCACTCTCTTCTGTTCGCCGCTTCCCCGCGGTATTGGCCCAGATGGACATTCCCCCACTTGGCGGCCTGATTCTGAATGCCGGTGGACTCAACTTAAAGTCATCGCTGGAATTTACCGAGGACGGCTTTGAGCGGTCATTCCAACTAAATTTCCTCGGCCATTTTCTGCTTACCAATCTCCTGCTCAATCATTTGGATCCGGGTGCACGGATCGTCTTTGTGTCGAGCGACCTGCATGACCCGGCCGCCACCAGGATGGGCAAAATCATGCCTCCAAAATTCGGCCCGGTCCTGGACCTGGCGCGCGCCCGAGGCAGCGCAGCCAAACTGAAGCCGATGGCGCGTTACGGCACCGCAAAACTACTGGCGCTAATGGCGGCTTATGAGTTGGATCGAAGGCTCAGAGCCGCCAACCAACAAATAACCGTGAATTCCTGGTCCCCTGGAGTCGTTCCGACCACGCAGGCCGGCAGAGATATGAACCCCATCATGAAGCGGATTATCACTACCCACTGGTTCGTCAGTTTCATGGGCTCTCATCTCTCGACGGAGGAGGAAGCGGGACGGGCACTCGGCGATCTGATGATCAATACAAAGTACGCCGGCGTGAGCGGGAGCTATTTCGATGGCTTCAAAGAAATCCCTTCCTCGGTGGAATCCCGTGACCAGATAAAAGCGAAAGCAGTGTGGGAAGAGAGCGCAAAACTGCTCGGACTGCCGGTGGAACTTACAGCATCCGCCCCGGGCGGCACCGGCCTTATCATCGAGCCCTTTAACAAATGGTCAAACCGCCGGATACACCGCCCACTGAGAACTCCCATGCTCAATGCATACCCAAAGAAAGGAAAAGGCAGTCAATGAGCGATAATCCCCGTCCCAATCGAACCCGCTCCGTTATGGGAAATATCTTGATGTTTCTGCCCGGATTGGCGGTGGCGGCAAGCGCCATTGTGAAATTTGCCAGTGTTCCCGCTGTCGTGCGTCAGATGAGTGCGATGGGCTTCAGCGGAGAACGATATACCCTCGTTGCCGTGCTAGAGCTAGTAAGCGCCATTCTTTTTCTCTATCCACGCACACGATCTGTCGGCCTTCTTTTTCTATCCGCTTTCCTGGGCGGCGCCGTCTGTTCCCACATACAGGTGGGAGACGTTGCCAAAGGCATTGGCCCCGCGATGTTCCTCGCCATCGCATGGACAGGCGCGTGCTTGCGTCATCCCGAAATACTCTGGAGTTTCCAAAACCCCCGGCTCTCGTCGCGCGCAGTCGCAAGTACCTGATTTCCTCGCTGAAGTTGACCAATCTTGGCTCGAGGGTGGCCCTCGTGCATTTTGGGCTTGCAAGGGCGCGTCGATGGAAGCAGAATATGCGGCGGGTCAGCATTGACCAAGCGGTAAACCGACCTTTCGGGGTTCTTAAATCAACCTGAGAAGTTGCCATCCGGACAGCCTGCAGCAGGAACTTGGCATCTGATGCGAACCGCCAGCGACGTTCATTCTGCGAGCAAGAAACGCGGTCAAGCTAGTCATGGATCCGGTCATTGCTCTGGCCTCTCGTCGAGGGTCAAATGTCTACACTGCGCTTCCCCGTCCATATTTCACTATCCAGACGAACGCTGTACCTCATTGTTACAGCGTTCCTGTTGTCCCTATCGACTCTTCTACTGTGGCCGCATTTGTTACGAGAACTGTTGACCACGAATTTTCTCCCCCATTTTTTCTGTTATCGCGGCGAACCGCGTCTAATCTGGACTCATACCATTGCGGATGCGCTCATCGGCACAGCCTACTTCGCTATTTCAGTAACGTTGGTGTACCTGATTAACAAGGCGCAACAAGACATTCCCTTCCACTGGATGTTTCTGGCTTTTGGCTTATTCATCATCGCCTGCGGCGGAACTCATTTCATGGAAGTTGTCACCATCTGGATTCCGGTATATGTGTTTTCCGCGGTCGTCAAGGTATTTACGGCGGTGGCCTCTCTGACTACGGCGGCGGTGCTCCCGTTCACCGTGCCGCGCGTTCTTACCCTTGTCCAACAAGCAAAGTCCACGGAACAAACGACTGCAAGATTGCGCGCCAGTGAAGAGCGGAAAGAAGCTCTTTTGCGCGAGGTCCATCACCGTGTGAAAAATAACCTCGCTGTGATCTGCAGTATCTTTTACCTCCAGTCCACGCACGTTAAGGAGCAAGAAACTGTTGACATCTTCCATGACATGGAGAACCGGGTGCATTCCATGGCACTCGTGCATGAGAGTCTTTATAGCTCGGAGGATTTAGCCTGCCTCGATTTTGCCGATTATGCGCGGGGTTTGGCAGAAGACATTTTGGCATCCTACGAAACCCCGAGCATGCCTGTCCGATTGAAAACCGACCTGCAGACCGTTAACATGGCAGTCGATTTAGCGCTGCCCTGCGGCCTTATACTCAATGAGTTGATATCCAACGCTTTTAAGCACGGCTTCCCGAATGGCCCCGGGGAAATCAAATTGACCTTGCGCAAACAAGCGGACGGCAAATGCTGCCTCTCGGTAGAGGACAACGGCGTCGGAATACCCTTCGAACTCGATGTGAATACCAGCAAGTCACTGGGGCTGCGATTGGTGCGATTGCTCACTCAACAAATCCGTGGTTCTTTTGAGTTGATACGATCCAACCCCGGAACCTCTGCTCATTTGCAATTTGCGGTGGAACCCTATGCCTGCTGAGTCTGCTTCTGCACTGCGCGCTCTAATTGTCGAAGATGAGATCTTAATTGCCGAAGAATTGAAAGAGCGCTTGTCCCGGCTTGGCTTTTCCGTGATTGGCACGGTCGACTCTGCCGAGGACGGAATCGACATCGCCACTCGTGAACTGCCTGACATCGTTCTGCTCGATATACGACTGAAGGGCAAGAAAGACGGAATCCAGGCAGCCCGCGAAATCCGCCAGCGAGTCGATCTGCCGATCGTGTACGTCACCGCCTATTCTGACCATCTAACCGTGGAGCGCGTCAAACACACCGATCACGACGGGTTCATTCTCAAACCTTTCCACCGCCACGAATTGCAGTCAACCATCCAAATTGCAATCGAACGACACGCCCTCAGGAACAAGAAGAACGTGCAATGAATGCACGCTCGATCTATTGATTCGGCCCCGGGTTCTGCACCGTGCCCCGGGATCCTTGCGCTGAAGACGCGACCTTGGCTGCCTGCCTGGCTCGCAACATCTGTACCTGCCTTAGCGTCTGCGGGTGGCGCGCCCACTCGATTTGCTTTTCCGCCGGTGCACCATAAAGCTCCGGATGAATATAGAAACCACGAATTCTGGCCTCCTTGTCCTGTTCGACTACGAGCGGGTGCGCTTTGGCGTACGCATCCTGACGCACGCCCGTCACCTGCCACGAAACTTCCACATTCGGAGCGCTAGTGCGAATCGTGAATTGGTGATTAGCAATTTTTTGGGAAATGATCGCTTGCGCAAATTGTCCGATCACCGTTAGCTGATAACGGAAGTCGCCGTTCTCAGCCTCAAACCACTGTGGCAACCTGACCGTAGCTTCTCCCTGCGTGTCGGTTGTTACGTTACCTGTGTAGATGTTCATCATCTCTGACGATTCCACCGCGGAGTGGATAAGGTACTTATTGCCCGGGTCGAGAGGATGATCGATCTTGAAATTTTTCGTTCCGCTGACGTTGAGGTTGGCCGTTATATCAACCGAGCCCTGAAAGTTTCCGGCCAAGCCACTGCCCGCCAGTGCAACAATGCCATCGCCTGCATTCAGCGAGTTTGATCCTCCCTCAAAGAATCCACCATCGCCGTCTACAGAGCCGATGCAGCACGGCCCTCCTCCGCCGCCCAGTCCAAAAACTCCATTGCCGCCGTTGAATCCAAGTCCCCCTTCGGCGAAAATTCCCGTACCGCCCGTGTTGAAGGTTGTGGTGGTGTCTCCCCCTCCCCCGAATGTGTCAATGCCGTCGCCCCCGTTTTGACTCGAACCGTTAGCCGCGTCGAAACCGGCCGTCCCGATCGCCGCGGCTGCATTAGAAGATGAACCCACCGCCAATTGCCCGGCGGCACGAGGATTGAATGGGCCCACAAACGCAAAGCTCATTACCTCAGTTCCGTTGAAGGTGTTATTGCCGGTGAACGTATTATTCGCGGCCAACTGCGCATACGCGCTCGCAGGGAGTCCACCAAGATTGGCTGCGTTCACGCCGCTCAGATTTGTTCCGTTGCCGGAGAACGACGTGGCCGTCATCGTCCCGTTAACTTTTTGATTGGCGGTAAAAACATTCGCGGCCGCTAATTGCGGAACTTTCGTTGTGTCGAGGTTGAGTGTAACGACTCCACTGGTGCCGCCTCCGAGAAGGTCGGTTCCCGCCTTCACGTTGGTGATCGTTCCCGGATACGTCTGGCCTGCGACAAACGTGAATTGACCTTTGTTATTGAGCTTTAGTCCGGTATCGCTCGGTGTGGCTGCGCCAGCGGCCGTAAACAGGTCAAGCGTGCCGGTGGCCGTGGTCTTGTTATTGTTCGCAGGCACTGCCGTCCATTGAAAAGTAATCGGAACTGCACTTGTGGTGTTGAAGACGCTCGTCACAAATGCGTCTGCCTGTGAATTGAAGCCGGTGGAAGCAGTAGCAGTGCCCGTGGCGGGGTGATTCAGCTTGCCCTTTACGTTAATCGCGGTTGCTCCCGTCTGCGTCAGAATTGAATTCTGGATGTTGGTCCCAGTCGTGAACAGTGGAATGGCATTGACAGTGCCGCCGCTCGTGGTCACGTTCGAGGTAACAAGAGCAGCAGGCGAAGAAGATGATGATAATGGGCTACCAACGTTGTTACCGCTCACATTCGCTGCTGTATCAGCGCGAGGCGGAGCAGCTAGCGCGAATGCGGAAGGCGGCAATCCCCCCACCGTGTCCGCATCCGCTGCCTTCAACGAATAGGGCACACTCACCAGCAGAATACGCCCCTGCTCCGCTCCCTGCCCTTGTACCTGAATTCCAAGCCATCGCGCTCCGCCGGAACTAAACAAGTCCATCGGCACACCACCGCTGTGCTCTGCGCCGAGCAACACTTCATAATGCCCCTTCGTGTCAAGCGTTACGTTTTGCGTCTCCAGCCAAAGCGCTGCTCCGCCCTCCTGATCGTGGTATAGCGCGAACGTGATACCCGCAATCCCGGTTAATGGATGCCCGGCGGAGTCCTTCAGCGCCCCCGCAACGCGAATGAGGTGTGGAACGATGGCTTCAGAACTTGCCGTTTGTTGCGCCAGCGCCGAGGACAGCCACACTAACAGACACAGAGCACAGGACAGAGCGGAGGAGGAGACGCGCTTCATAGGGAACTCCTTTTCATCGGGCAATCGGGTCGAATCGGAGAGATGCGGGCCCAAGAACCGAACCCGCAACAGCGCTCAATTGCTACGTCGCCGGACTTGAGCGTTGTCGTGATTCTTCAAAGCCTGGGCGGTGCACTTGCGATGCCACTTCCGAAATCCGTGCACAGGTCGCGACTCCATTTCTAGAAAAACGGATTCATTCCGAGGGAATCTCAATAAACTCGCGTGAATTTCTTGCAGATTCGATTGAAGATGAGGGCGGTCGTTTACGATACAAGAACTATCCATTTGGATAGAGTAGCGACGTTCGGATAGTTGCTAGTGCGACAACTGCTCCTCGAGAGGCCTGCAGTTTTGAATGCTCAGCGTTTTAAGCTAGCGTAGCGCTAAAATCCCTCCGCCCGATTTCGTACAGCATGATCAGCTCAGCCTCTGCCTCGCCGATTGCCCGAGACGCGGCGCCGCCCAGACCTGCCGGTCTGCCTGAGTGCTCGGAACCGCCTAACCTTGGCGCGGTTTCCACAGGCCCGCATTTCGCACCAGCGTCTCATCCCGTTCCGGCTGTTGTCGACAAACAACCAGGAACAAGCTTCTCCCGAGCACTGGCGCACCCGGGACAAAGCGTTTGAGGTCAGAAGCTCCGCGGCGGAACGAATGATCTCTTGCACCACGCACTGCAGAGGATCCGTCGCCGGCCACGTTAGCCGATAGTGATCGGCCCCTAGCTGAAACTCGGCATCCCGGGCAGCATTCCTATAGAGACCCTCAAACTCTTTAAGCGCCTCCCGGTTCGGCCTCTTTCGTTGTGCCGCGCAGCTGAATATGTCATACAGCAATTCGCGCAGAGTGAGGGCACGCCTGAACCAAACTTTGTTCTCTCGCACCCTTCGCGCATGACGGGCATCCCTGTCCTGAAGCACGCGCGCCTGCACCGCCCACTCCACGAGGTTCGTCACACTCTTTAGATCATCTTCTGGGTCGGCCGTGCCATGGCTGTGAACAGTGTTGGTGAAATCCAGCGCCAGACTCCCGCCAACAAAGTCGTACCTCATGATGGAGATCGTAACCCCTTTAATCCGATTGACAGGTTACCACGTTCCGACCTAGGATTGTAACCTCTATTCCGCACATTACCGGTTAGACACATACAAGGCCCCTTTTCCGGCGTCGGCAGCGCCCAAGAGCTATGGCAATTCAGAAATTCCAGGTCCCTTATTCCGAGAGTGCGTTTCAAGACCTTCGCGAGCGGCTCGCGCGCACCCGCTGGCCCGACCAGATTCCTGGTTCAGACTGGGATTACGGGGTAACTCTCGAATACATGAAAGAGATTTGCCGGTACTGGAAGGATGAGTTCGATTGGAAGCGGCAGATCGAGAAAATGTCCGTCTTTCACCATTATCGTTATCCAGCGAGAGGTCTAGGTATCCATTTCATACACGAGCGCGGCAAAGGGCCGGCGCCCATCCCACTGATCCTCACCCATGGCTGGCCTGGTTCTTTTCTGGAAATGCTCAAAATAATCCCCATGCTGGCCGATCCTGCCGGCTACGGCGCAAATCCGGCCGACGCATTTCACGTCATCGTTCCGTCTCTTCCCGGCTACGGTTTTTCCGACCGCCCCACGGCGCCTAAAGTCAATACGTCTCGCATCGCCGAGATCTGGATGGAACTCACGCAGGAGTTGGGCTACGAGCGACTGGCAGCACAAGGAGGAGACTGGGGCGCGGATGTGACCACCCTTCTCGGGTTGCGCTATCCCGGCCGGGTCATCGGAATTCATCTCAACTCCATCCCGCCGTGTAAACCGTATCTCGCGTCGGGCGCTGTCTTGTCAAAGGTCGAACAGACGTTCCTGACTGAAGCGGATCGCTGGTATGAAACAAGCGGCGCCTACGACCACATTCAAAAGACCACTCCGCAAACTCTCGCCTATGGCCTAAACGATTCTCCGGCTGGATTGGCGGCCTGGATACTCGAAAAGTTTCGCGATTGGAGCGACTGTGACGGAGACATCGAACGCAGATTCACCAAAGATGAAACGTTGAGCAACATAACGCTCTATTGGATGACCGAGACTATCCATTCCTCGTGCCGGCTCTATTACGAGGATAACCGCGCCCCTCTTCACTTCAAGGAAGGTGATTACGTGAAAGTCCCGTGCGGGATTGCGCTGTTTGCAAAAAGAGACGGCCCACCACCGCCCAGGTGCTGGGTTGAGCGCGGATTCAATGTTCAGCGCTGGACGGAAATTCCGCGCGGCGGCCATTTCCCTGCTCTGGAAGAACCGGAACTGTTGGTCGAGGATATCCGCTCGTTTTTCCGGCCATACCGATCTCATTGAGGAAGATCATGCGCATTTTCCTGCAGGCCGCCCTCAATGGGGAACGGACTCACCCGGCAGCACCACGCACTCCCACCGCGATCGCGGAGGCGGCTCGCGCGGTCGTGGACGCTGGCGCGCAATCGGTGCACGTCCACGCGTTCGACGATGCTGGCCGCGAGACTCTCGACAGCGCGGCGTGCGCCAAGGTGCTACGCGCAATCCGAACCGTCTGCCCGCAAACTCCGATCTCGTTAACAACATTCGCTGCGATTGTGAAAGATCCAGCCCAGCGTTTGCGTATCGTCGAGGCGTGGGAGGAAACGCCTGATCTTGTGACTGCGAACCAGGGCGAAGGGGGCATTGTAGAACTCTGTGAGTTGCTGCTGTCGCGGGGCGTCGAAATTGAGGCTGGATTGCTGACCGTTGAAGATGCACGAGCCTTCGTGCGTTCTGGATTGGCGGCCCGGTGTCGCCGCGTCCTGATCGAGCCGCTCGACGCCGATCCGGGAATTGCAGTTCAGCACGCCGCCGAGATCGAAGACATTGTCGTGTCCGCAGGCATTACGGTGGAGCAGGTTCACCACGGTGAGGGCATAGCGTGTTGGGCAGTCAATCGTCGCGCGCTTGAGAGAGGGCACGGTATCCGCACTGGATTGGAAGACGTCACGGTGCTGCCCGACGGCACGCAGGCTCGGGACAACGCCGGGTTGGTCGCGGCCGCCGCGCGCCTGATCCGCGAGCTTCACCATTCTCGATGACGCAGACTTAGCTAGCGCCGGCGGGCTCTCCTCTATCCTTGAACTTGCAAAATGATGACTCAAGATTCGTGCAATGCATCCTTAGGGGTGAAAACCTTGGCCGTCCCAATGGCCGTTGACACAGCTACCTGAAATCCATCATGACGAAAGCCGCACCCGCCGCTTTCGTTGCGGTTAAAGAGAATCGCTGGCACATTATTTCTGGTCTTTGCGCGAGTTGTCTTGAATAACAGCTACGGCTTCGATTTCAATCAGGAACTCGGGCCGGAATAGTCGCGACACCTGCACCGCCGTGCTGGCGGGAGGAGTTTTCAAGTCAATGTATTTGTCACGCACTTCGCGAAAGTCGGCCACGTGCGACATGTCGACAAAGTAGCTGTTGAGCTTGATTACGTCGTGAAACGTGCCGCCCGCCGCTTCCAGGGCAGCCTTGAGGTTCTCGAATACCTGCTGTGTCTGGGCGCGGAAATCGTCCTTGCCGACGACACCGCCCGCCTTGTCGACTGCGACCTGCCCGGCGATGAACACGAGCTTCCCCCCGGTCACAATCGCCAGCTGTGAATATCCCACCGATTTGGGCATGGTTTCAGGATTGAGCAGCTGAACATTTTGCGCATCTGACATTTGTTGATGTTCTCCTTTTTGGCTTGGCTGTGCCTGGGCCGAGGCAAGCTGGCGAGGCCCAACCGCGAACACGACCGCGGCCAGCAGCAGAAGGCGTGTGGGTTTCATAGCGCTGGACTATACGATCCGGGGACCGTATTCTACAAATCGATGCTGTCGATAAAGAGGATCGATGCCACGAATTTAGCTGCCATCGACCTGAACCTGCTGACTGCACTGGAGTCCCTTCTGGCAGAAGCCAGTGTCGGCCGGGCTGCCGAACGTATGCATCTGTCGCAGCCTGCCATGAGTCATGCATTGAAGCGGCTTCGCCATATTTTTCGCGATCCACTGCTGGTGCGAGTCGGATCTCGCATGCAGCTCACGGCCTGTGGCGAATCACTGCGCTTTCCGGTGGAGGACGCGCTTAGGCGGGTGCGCGATCTGCTGGCCGGACCGGCCTTCGATCCAGCCCGCAGCTCGCGCGCTTTCCGATTGTCCATCTCCGACAATGCCACCGGAGTACTGCTTCCGCCGCTGCTGAAGCGCCTGGCGAAAGAAGCTCCCGGCATCTCCATACGTCTGCAACCGCCATCGCTGGCGGCTCTCGATGCCGCGGAATTTTCGCGGTCCATCGATGCCGTGGTGGCATGCGCACCCGATCGATTCAAGGGCTTTTACCAGCAGCGCTTGTTTCAAGATCGAGATGCGTGTGCCTTGCGTACCGGGCATCGGCTCGCGAAGAGCATGGCTCGCGAGAGCTTCTTGGGCGCGCGCCACGTTGCGGTCGTCGCGCGTGAATTCTCCGAGGACCCCGTCGACACCTGGCTAATGGAGGAAGGTTACTCCCGCAACGTGGTGCTTACCGTGCCCACTTACCTGCAGGCCTTGCACATCGTCGCCGCATCGGATCTGATAGCTGTGCTGCCAGAGAGACTGATCTACGCTTATTCCACCTTGTTTGACGTCGTCGCCACGGAGGTCCCACTCGACGCCGGCACATTTCAGGAATACCTGCTGCACCCGGCGCGCACTCACGCCGATCCCGCGTGCATGTGGCTCCGGAATCTGATTCGCGAGGTCGCGGCTTCGCTCGGCAGTTTGCCGCCTCGTCAGCGCCGCAGGACATCGACATCGCTCAAAGCGATTCAAGCAGCCAGGGCAGTGTCTTCTTCAGGAGCTTCGGATTCTGGCTTTCGGGCCATCGTTGAATCGAACCCGAGATAAGCCAGAACTCCGGTTGCGCAAACCGTCATGCCAACCGCGTCGCCGTACCGGAGCACTCCGGCCAACGTAGCGGCGAACAGGGCAACAAGCCAGCCCACAAAGATCTTTTGCCTGCTTCGGTCGTAAACCGACTCGACGGCGATCATCACCACGGGAACCAGGAGCACTACTTCGTCAAATGGCCATCCATAGGGCGCGGTCAGTACGGATAAGCTCAAAACCGCCGCAATCCGGTCACACCACTGCCAATCCAGGCGATGTCTTCGCCAGTAGATAGCCAGCGCGGCCAGGCCCGGTATCATGGGCAGAAATTGCAGGTCATGGTTTTGCCTTGCCAGCAATGATCGCAGGACTCCGCCTGCACCTGAGGTGTATTCCCAAACGTAGCCACTTCGTATCAGGGCGAAGTATTGAGTTAGCACCCCCCTGTCGATGATCACTGCTGCCAGCAGTCCAACTGAGGCTGCGAAACTAGCTCCTAGAACAACCCGGAATTCCCGTCGATGAACGCTCCATAGCAGTAACGCCAGCCAAAGCAGATAGAAGAGGTGGGGCTTGAAAGTCGTCAGTGCTAGAGCGGTTCCAGCCATGAAAAGGTAACCACGGCGTTCGAACCACATGAAGCCAACGATTCCGAGGAGCAGTAGCGGCCCAATCTGGCCGACCGCCAGACAATGCCAGACAGGGAGAAACGCAGCCGCAACACACAATGGAATCCATTGGCGGTCCACATCGCCGCCGTAAAAACGCCATACGGTCAACGTGGCAAACCCCAGCATCGCTAAACTCATGCACCACCAAATTAGCCTTGCCCAGACGTAGGAGTGCATGAATCCGAGTGGTATTAAAAGGGGCAGGAAGTGAGGGGGCGACATCACCATGAGCGGCTGCTTTTCGCTCCAGCCCGCCGCCTGCTGGAACCTCATCAGGGTCCCGATGGAATAAGGGTTGTGACCTCTTATGAAGACGTGCGCAGTGGTCCAATACTCGACAAAATCATGCAATGGGACATAGTGGAAGATAGGGAGCGCTATTGCGCAAGCAGCGAGGATCGCGAGCACACAGACGACGGCCTTTGTGATGCGCATCCACTTCTGATGCGCTTTGAGTTGTCTCCGTCAGCTGATAAGAAATCGCCGCGATGTGCATTCCCTGGTTTTCAGCACTGGGTACGCTTATTGCCCGCTTCCGCTCAAATTGACGACCTGCGCATCAGGACACGGCACATGATTGAGCGTGGTCTCCACGTCGCACTCGGGATATAGGGTGAACGTCACCGCTCCACTGACTGGTCCCGTAGCATGGGGCGTGAACACCACGCCTAGAGTACAACTCGTACCAACATTGAACGAAGGAGAAGAGCCGCACGGAGTCGTTCCGGCGTTTACCAGGCTGAAGTCACCGCTGACCACCAGCCGAAGTAGGGAAATACCACTGCGGTCCATGTTGTTGGTGACCGTGGCCACCAGGGGTGCGCTCGAGGTGCCGACCGGTACCGATCCGAAACTCAAAGAAGGCGGCATGAATCTCACTTCCGGCAGTAGATTGGTCGACAGCGGGGCGACCTGCGGGCTCGTGGGATCGCTGTCCACAATCATGAGCGATCCGGCGGCCCCTTGAGGAGCAAAGCCAGAGTCCGAAGGATTATGCACGATCTTAATTGTGCATTGAGCTCCGGGGGCGAGCATGCCGGCGCAGCTACTGGAACCAATACTGTAAAAGAGAACACCGCTGTTGATTGGCGAGAGGATAGACACGCTTTGAACCGTAAGTGAGCTAGTGCTGTTATTGGTCAGAGTAATAGTCTTTGCGGGTTTGAAGATGTCGAATTCGCTCTTGTTGCCGAAATTCGCACTCGCCGGCTGTACAGATACCTGGGGCGAAGCCGTGCCTCCAAAGCCACTTCCCGTCAAGGCTGCCGTAAAACCCGACAATGGAATCGTCTGCCCCGGATCCATGCTGGTTACCGACAAAACTCCCGCCCTCGATCCATTCGCGCCCGGGTGAAAGCTTACGCGGATGGTGCAACTCTGCCCGCTCGCCAGCGTCGCCGGACAGTTGTTCGTCTGCGAATAATCTCCGCTCATACGTATGGCTCGAATCCCGAACCCCGGCCCCTGGTTGACGAGATCGATCGATTTCGCTGGTGACGCGGTGCCCACGGCTATGCTTCCGAAATTCAAGGACGCTGGCATAAGCCGCACCGGCGCAACCACACTTCCCATTACGTTCACGATGTGAGGGGACAGGTCCGTGTTGTCAGCAATCGTGACCACGCCCGAACCTGGCCCGAGCAGCGCAGAAATATGAGTGACGCTGACAGTACAGCTCTGACCCGAGTGAAGCGTCGTGCAGTTGTTTGACTGGGAGAAGCCCCCACTCGCACTGATCGAGCTTACTACCACGTCGACGTTGCCGGAATTTGACAAGGTGAGGTTTTGCGCGGAGCTGAAACCGCCTGATACATGCGAGCCAAAATTCAGGCTGATGGCAGAAACGGTCAATTGTTGGGCTACCGCCTCATAAGCCAAAAGAGCAACCGCCACAAGCGAGATATTGAGAATCCTCACGAGCATAGTGAATTGTCCCGGTCTGCGGAGATACGGTAACTTGGTTCGTTCACGGCTGTGTCACTGCGCGGTCAAATGTTTGTCAATTGTCCGCACCTGATCCCCCATGAAGTGGCCGAATCCGTGATATAGCTCCACGACGCAAGCTCGAACGCAACAAATATTCTCAAGGAACTGCGAACCGAAGAAAATTCTATGGACCGCACGATGAAAGGTTCGACATGCGCCAAGATTGACGACCGCTGCCTGAACTCGCATGAACTGAGAGCCACTGGAGTAACCCGCTTGCTGTGGTTATTCCTTGGTTCGTATTCCCCAGGTCCTGCCAAAGTCCGTCCACCATCACTTCCGTCTGTGATCTGGATCACAGTCCTATGTTTATTGGCGGGCTACAGTCGTTGCACTTTACTCAGGAGGTAGAGCAATGACAATCCCACAGACTATGCAGGCTGCGGTTGTCGAGAAGTTCGGGGAACCTTTAGTCGTTCGAGAAATTCCTGTCCCCAGGCCGGGGCCGGGGCAAGTCTTGGTCGAGATTGTCGCAAGCGGAGTCTGCCACACCGATCTCCATGCGGCTGACGGCGATTGGCCTGTTAAACCAACTCTTCCCTTTATACCCGGACACGAAGGTGCTGGCATCGTAGTCGCACTTGGCCCCGGGGTCACACACCTCAAGCAAGGTGATCGTGTGGGGATTGCATGGTTGCACAGCGCATGTGGACATTGCAGCTTCTGTTTGTCGGGCTGGGAAACACTATGTCTCGAACAGAAAAACTCCGGTTATTCCGTGAATGGAAGCTTCGCGCAGTACGCGCTAGCGCAGGCCGACTATCTTGGACGAATCCCAAGTAATCTTTCGTTCACCGACGCAGCCCCAATTCTATGTGCTGGCGTCACCACCTACAAAGGGTTGAAGGAAACTCAAGTGCGGCCGGGGGAATGGGTCGTCATTTCTGGAGCCGGAGGGCTGGGTCATGTTGCCATCCAGTATGCGAAAGCAATGGGCTTGCATGTAGCTGCTGTGGATTTAGGGCCGGAAAAGATGAGTTTGGCGAAGAAACTCGGAGCCGAGATTGCCATTGACGCACGGACCCAAGATCCGTCCAGAGAAATTCAGAAACAAATCGGTGGTGCGCACGGAGTCCTGGTAACCGCAGTTTCAACCCTCGCGTTCAAGCAAGCTATCGGTATGCTCAGACGCGGCGGCACCTGCGTGCTGAACGGTCTACCCCCGGGAGAGTTTCCGGTGTCCATTTTTGATGTCGTCCTGAATCGCTACACGATTCGGGGCTCGATCGTGGGCACTCGACTCGACCTGGAAGAGGCGCTGGGATTTGCCGCAGAAGGAAAGGTCAAAGCGACCATTGAAACTCAGCCTCTCGCCTCCATCAATGATATCTTTGCGCGGCTGAAGACCGGAAAAGTGAACGGTCGAGTCGTCCTCAAGATCGCGACGCAAGCTTCAGCGGACGCGTTCAGGAAAGTTTCATCAGCCGCCTGACTACCAGCAAAAGAATGAGAGGGGCCTACCTGAGACTTGTGTAGGCGAAGAAGTTCAGCATTCGTCCCTGACCGGTATTGTGGCCGATGATGAGAGGGCATATTGTGGGCAATGCTCAGATGCAGCACATCGCTCCCAAGGACCCCGTCCACTCCCTCGTTAGCTCTCTTTGCCGGACCGCCGGTTAGCAACGTGAATGGCTGAGCCCTTTACAAGCTGTAGGAAATACCTGCTAGAGAACCCTCTCTCATAAGTAGAGTCACGGATAACTTTCCGGGATGCCTGGAATAGAGTCGTCAGACAATCACACTGGTGGCTTGTGGTAACCGGTGATTTGACCCGAGTTGACATCGAACTGCAAGATTTGATCGACGCTGTCTCCTCCCAGGTGCAGTCGCCGCTCTGGCTTCGTGCTCGTTACGAAGTTCGCGTCACAACGAGCCGGCTAATTCGGATCTATTTTCCCCTGCCGTTCAGTGACGATGTAATCGCATCAGCGAAGAAACTTGAGAGACTCCTTTTCGGTCAAATGGCTCCACTTAGGGGCAGTATTGCCGTCTTAGGGGAGCATCTCCCAGGACCGGTCGGGTGCACAAAGCGAAACGCGGACGAAGGGCGATGAGGTTTGGCACACCAAGTGACAATTATTTTACAATTCGCAAACCGCTGGAGTGGTATATCATCTTTGCCGCTCGGAGCAAGGGGGGATTTCGAACCCTCCGCATTATCACCTACAGATAAGTTGTCGGCAGTGTGGAAAGGACCAGTGTGTTCATCCGCAACCGTGTCGCAATGTCTCTCGCCGCAGTCGCATGTTTTCTTTCTTTAAGCTTTTCGTCAGTTGCCCAAAGCCTAGCTAACAGCCGCGTGCTGACCCCCGTTGACGAAAGCCAGACCTCCACCATTCATGGGACCATTGCGCCGTTGGTCAGGAAGAGTGCGGACAAAGGACGTTTGGACGGCCACCGCAAGCTCGGCCAGATGCTGCTCATGCTCTCACCTACCAAAGAGCAGAATGCGGCCTTGGAAGCTGTCATCAAGCAGATGCATACGCCATCGTCGCCGAAGTACCACCATTGGCTGAAACCTGCCGATGTCGGTGCACGGTTTGGCGTCTCCCAGCAGGATGCCACTGCCGTCCAGCAGTGGTTGCAGACGCAAGGATTCGAAGTAAAACGGGTCGCGACGAGTCGCCGCTTCATCATTTTCAGCGGCACTGTAGCGCAGGTTGAATCCGCCTTCCACACCCAAATGCATGAGTACGATTTCAAGGGACAGAAGTTCATCGCTAATTCCCAGGAGATTCAGATCCCGTCGGCGCTCAGTCCAGTTGTACGGGGGGTGGTGCGATTGAACAGCACTCCCAGGAGTGGTGACTTAAAAATTGTCGGTCAGGCCGCATTGGATCAGTCCAGACAGCAGATCACGTTCTCGGATGGTGAGCACGCAATCACTCCGGCGGATTTTGCCACCATCTACAATCTCAACCCGCTGTACCAGAACGGCATCAACGGATCGGGCCAGTCGATTGCGATTGTCGCGAGAAGTAATTTTAATCCTCGCGATGTATTCGATTTCTTTGCTCTCTTTGGCCTTCCCTTTAACGGTTTTTTCCTAACCATTAACGGGGACGATCCGGGCTTCGTGCCTGACGGGGTTCTCGAGGCGACGCTGGACATTACCTGGGCGATGGCGCTGGCGCCAGGGTCCACGCCCAACATTGTGATCTCGCAGAGTAATTTCGCCGACGGAGTTGATATTTCAGCGGCGTTCATCGTGGATAACGATCTTGCGCCGGTCATGAACACGAGTTTCAGCCAGTGCGAGCAGCAGATGGGACCGGTGGGCACCGAGTTTTATTACTCCCTTTGGGCCCAGGCTGCGGCCGAAGGCATCAGCGCCGTGGTTTCTACGGGCGACGACGGCGGAGCTGGATGTGACGATCCGGGCAGCGGGCTCTTCGCACAGAATGGTGTTGCAGTCAGCGGTCTGGCGTCAACGCCTTTCAATGTTGCCGTTGGCGGCACCGAGTTCGAGGACACTGACAATCCTGGCCTTTACTGGTCTCAAACCAACGACCCAACGACGCAAGCATCGGCTCTGGCGTACATCCCCGAGAAGGTTTGGAATGAAAGCAGCATCGATGCCGCGAACGTTAATCTCTTCGCTGGCAGTGGCGGGGTCAGCACCTTATGGCCTAAGCCAGACTGGCAAATTGGAATTGGGGTCCCAAACGATGGCATGCGAGATCTGCCAGATGTCTCATTAAATGCCGCTGCGCACGATGGATACGTTCTCTGTTTTGGAGGCTCGTGTGAGCAGGGCCAGGTCTTCCTCATCGCGGGCACTTCGGCATCCGCCCCTTCGTTCGCTGCCATTATGGCACTGGTGAATCAGCAGACCGGTTCGCCGCAGGGAAACCCCAACTTTGTCCTTTATCAACTCGCCGCACAACATCCTGAAATTTTTCATGACATCACCGTCGGCGACAATAAAGTCCCCGACCTTAATGGAAATTTCACGGTCGGATATTCGGCAGGCAAAGGGTATGACCTCGCCACCGGTCTGGGTTCGTTCGATGCCAACGCTTTAGTCACGAACTGGAGCAGTGTTCTGTTCAACAGCACGAACATCAAGCTTACTGGGCCCTCAAGTGGCTCCTTTGTTCACGGTGCTGGAGTGCCCGTGAGCGCAAATGTGACTCCCGGCTCTGGCAGCGCAGTCCCGACAGGAAACGTCGCATTTTTCACCGACAATCCCCTCGGACTTTCGCCTTCCCTCGGAGTCGGTGTCGCGCCACTCGACAACACCGGAAACGTGAACACATCTTTGGAAGCAATCCCTGGAGGAACGCATACTCTCACCGCGCGTTATGCCGGGGATCCCAAGTTCAGCGCCAGCACCTCCAACTCCATCACCGTAACCGTTACACCCGAACCCTCGACTACGCTTTTCGTTGCGGGAGTAGGCGGAACCATAGTGCATTCAGCCGAAGCGAAGTATGGCGAGGCCATCACAATGGCGGTGCTGGTGCAAGGACAGTCCGCAATCGGCCATCCCACTGGGCTAGTGACGCTCAGCGAAGGCGCTAACGTGCTGGGTTCGCGTTTGCTGAACTTCGGAGAACATGAAGATGCACAGCAGGGAGCGAGTTCGGTCTTCGGTATCACTGGATTTCCTACCGGCGTGCATAGTCTGACCGCCAGTTATAACGGAGATGCCAGCTTCAATCCCAGTGCCGGCAATTTCCAACTCACAATCGACAAGAGCGACGCAGTCTTTTCCGGCTTGCACGCGCAAGGCGCCTTTCTGCCGAATGTAGCGGTACCGATCTTCGGCCAGATATCGCTCACGTCTGGCACAATTTTGCCAATCTCAGGAACAGTCAATTTCTCGGCTTCTTCCGCCGGGAACTCTGTCGGCCTTGGGAGCGCGACGCTCGATGCTAATACCGGCACATTTGCTGGCGCGATAACTTTGCCTTCGGCGGGTACATGGGTCCTAACGATCGCCTACAGCGGCGACGCTAATGTGAACCCGATTCAAACCCAGCAGCAGGTGGTGGTGGATAGTACAGAAGCTACAACGCTGACGCTGACCTCGAGTCTGCCAGTATCCTCAGCGGGAGGCCCAGTCACATTCTCGGCCCAGGTGAGTGCGGACGTCACGCGATTAGAGCCAACTGGCACAATCATCTTCATGGACGGGACAACCGCGCTGGGCACCGCCACACTCGACTCGTTCGGGATCGGAAAGCTCACAACGACCGCTTTGGGCGGTGGAAGCCATTCCATCACAGCAAGTTACAGTGGCGATGCCGTTTTCCGTTCGTCTTCCGCAAGCATCACGCAGATGATCAGTGACTATCTCTTGCAGGCCATTACTGGCGCCCTGACGATCCACGCGGGTCAATCAAGCAGTACCTTGTTATCGATCGTTCCTGAAGGCGGATTTGACCAAACCGTAACCTTCGCTTGCTCGGGTCTGCCTGCGGGTGCGAGTTGCAGTTTCGCTCCGCCAACCATCACTGCCGATGGTGTGAACGTTGCTGGCGACACGATGACCATTTCGACATCGCGTAACACGGCAGGCTCTCAGCGGCACTCGCCAATTTTCACCGCGTGGGCAAGTACTTCGGGTTTTGGGCTGGTTGGCATCTGCCTGCTTGTGCCGGTCGTGAGTAGAAGAAGGCGCATCTGGCTTTCTGCACTCGCTGTAGGCTTGCTGGCCTTGGGCATGTTGGGTTGCGGAGGAGGCTCCAGCAATCTCAACAAGCAGGTCACGCCACAGTCAGTGATTTCTCAGGTCACGGTTACGGCGACGACGGCCCACGGTTCAGCGCACACAACCAGCGTGCTTGTAACCGTAACTCCCTAACTTAGAGGACCAACAAACAGTCGCTCGAACCGGCTTCTTTAAGCATCCGCAGCACAGGAAAGGCGAACAACAATGACGAAGCGTGGTGATACTAAGAAATCCATGGGATGGTCGTTGCTGGCCGTCACGCCATTTCTTATTCTTACGGCTTGCGGAGGAACCAGTTCGGGGCCGCCGGCATCCCCACAGGTCGTTCGTGTCACGATCACGCCACCGTCTGCTTCCGTGTCGGCTGGAGCGCTTCAGAAGTTCACTGCTGCAGTAGCTGGCACATCGAACGGCCAGGTAGCGTGGTCAGTCGTGGAAGCAAACGGCGGCACCATTGATGCCAACGGGAATTACACCGCGCCCAGGAACGCGGGCAGCTTTCATGTTATCGCCAGCAGTCAGGCAATCCCTTCGGCATCGGCAACCGTGCCCGTCAGCGTGAATGCTCCCGCGCCCCTGTTCAACAGCACTCCTCCCACTGCATCGGCTCAAGACACGCTCTACTCGTACACAATTTCAGCGACCGATCCTGCGGGAGGCGCAGTAACGTTCCGCCTGACCAGCGCACCGCAAGGTGCGGAACTGAACGGCACAACGCTGACCTGGACACCGAACTGGAACCAATCGCGCCGGCCGAACGGTTTCACGGTTACTGCCACTACTGACGACGGTGGTAGTGCAACCCAGTCCTGGTCTCTCGCGCCTGACGGTATCGTCTATGGACATTTCCTTCTGCACTTCTGGGGCGGAAATAATGAAGAGGTTGTTCCTGAGCGCGATTTTTCTCTACCTCCGGTTGGCCGGAATGCCGGAACGCTCTTGGTTTGGGCCCCGCAGGCAGACGGCACCTTGGCAATAATTCAAGGAATCGGATTCGCAGACGGGACATTCCAATTTCCTAACGTGCCCGCCGGCAACTACATTTTTTCGCTCAATGGACAACCGGGGTTGGTGCAGGGCACTCAGGAGAATTCCAGCACCATCTACTGGGACGCTGATGAAAACGGATTTCCGGTCCTCGATCCATCCCACTGGTGGCCAGAGGCGCTTACCATCAATGTGACAGGATTCGATCCGGCGGTTGCTGCAACCGATGAATTTGATCTCTACGACCGCGATGGTGGCTGGTCCTTCACCTCGTTCCCGGCAGACGGAGACACGGGGTTCTCGTTCGCCATTCCTTTTCTCTTGCAGAATGCGCCGACCGTCGATGATCGCTTTGTTGCGGTTCAGACTCGCGGAGTTCCGGGCACCGATCCCTTTATCTCACACATTGAAGGGCCTTCACTTATTCAACTCTTTTCGCAGATTAACAATGTGCCGCAGATCGGCACTGGCACCGTCGTGGACTTTTCTGGCGAACTGGGAATAACAACGCCGGGGAATCTGGACCTCAACATTGACTTCTCAAGCATTGCGAATGCGTTCACCAATGCGGCGCCAGGACCTTCAACTCCCAACCGTTTCGAAGTGCTGGCCGTATCGTCGGAGAAAACTCCAAACAGTTCGTTGACAGATCCTCAGATCAACCAAGTCACTCCGATTCTGGCGGACGCTTTCATTCAGGGACCCGTTTCCCCTGGAGATCCCGATCCGTGGCCGAAGGACGCGACTGGCAACGACACCTGGCCCGCCAATCAGGATTTCGGAACATTGACGTACAACGATCCCTTTGGCACACGCGAAAAGACCGTTTATATCGTCGACGCTCAAGCTAATTTTTCAATTCCCATACCGGCATTGGCGACCGTGCTGCCCTGGACGATCGATATGAGTTATGCAGTGACCGATCTGTCCGGCGCAATTTCCGCGTTTATGTTACCGCCAGCACATGCCAAAGCCGATGCTGTCGATTTCTTGACTGGAGGTACCGTCGGCAGTGCGACTCCGACTTTGTCATGGGACGTTCCAGCGGGCCGTCCAAACGGACCAACCGATGTCGTCACCTACGACGTCTTCATCTGTGAGCCGCAAGCCAGCGGTGGCGGAAAAGGCGGCGGGGGCGGAGTGGCGTGCGTATTTGATTTTCTGGCGAATAACGTTACGACAAATTCTTTCGTAGTCCCGGCAGGAATCTTGCAGACGGGCCATTCGTATATTTTCAATATCACTGCGGGCTCTGTCCGCGATTATGACCCGGTAAACCAACAGCGGTTCTCGTATCCGATAGCGTTCTCTCAAGTGACCTCCGCTCTCATGACCATCCCGGCAGGCGCAGCGGCAATCGCGACCGCGGCGACAACGACAACTCGTCCGGCAGTAAATTCGCCTATGCACCGGATGATCATTCCAAGCGTCTCAAGCGGGAAGCATGGACCAGTTTTGTACGTCACGCCGTCGGATTATGATCCGTCCAATCGGCGGCAACATTTCACGGTGCCCGCTCCATAGTAGTGTTTGGCGAGGGGGGCCGCTGCGTGGACAGGTTTGCCGCGCGTGCATGAGATTGCAGGTTTCTGCATGCGCAATTGGGTTGTCATACATCTACTTCGCCCACAATGGTGCCGGAACCGACTTATGTCACGCTATCGTAGGTTGCTTCAGAACGCGGTAGTGCCTCCGCTTTAAGAAGTTGTTTCCCGCGACAGTCTCTCCCTTGCCTACACCACCAGCGCAAGGGCCCTCAGTAACGAGCTGGAACAGAGTTACGGCTGCATAGAATTTGAGCCGGATCACGCCCTTGCGGATCGCTTTACGGCGTAGCTCTTTGATTCGGCAGCGCTGCAGAACGTTTTCGAGCGCCAGGAATCTCGCGAGAAAATACAGGCGGTCCCAATTCGAAATTGGAACCGCCGGCTAAGACAGCAACTATTTGACCGTCAGTACCAGAGGGATGTTGTTGATCTCTGGCCCGTCAGCTCCGGTAATAACCAGCGTGAAGTTACGCTGGTTGCCCTTAGCACGCACTTTGGCCGTCGGCGCAACCGTCACCTGCAATGGAACGCTGGTGACAGTGGAGGTCAGATCGACGGACGCAGGGTTCACCGTGCACAAGAATCCCGGAGGCGCGCCGGCGCATGTCAATCCAACCGTACCTTCGAAACCGTTTCCGTTCAGGAACACATTGAAACGCGCAGTTTGCTTCTTCTTAATGGAGACGGTGCTGCCTCCCGGCAGGGTAGCAAATGAGAAGAGCGCTGTAGGCGCCGCATTCACCATAACTGCGACCGGAGTTGAGTTCGATTGGGAAATCGAGTTGAAGTTGCCGTCACCGGAATAGGTGGCGGTTATGGTATTCGTTCCCACTGGCAAGGCGGGATTTATGGACGCGGTGGAGGTGCCAAAAGCTCCCCCGCTGGCGTTGGGGAGAAGCAGTTGCTCTTGGCCCAGTACCTGGGCTGGCCCGCCATTTACGGAGTCGAAGAACTGAAGCAATCCCTGAGGCGCCCCCGAACCGGCAGGCCCGCTCATCGTGGCGACCAGGCTAACTTGCGTGCCAGCCTGCACACTGGCGGCGCTGGTGCTGAGGTTTAATGTGGGATCGATCTTAGCGACCGAAATGTCCAATGGCGCGCTGGCGGTTGGGTTGAAGTTCGAGTCGCCGTTGTAAAACGCCTGCAGCATGGTGTTGGCATTGGGCATGATCCCCGTGAAGGTGAGAGTTCCATTCGACAATGTGAATCCACCGCTGGTTGGATTGACGAAGGCGGCCCCAGCGGTTACGAAGATCGTACCCGTGGGAACGGCGGTCGATTGATTCGAACTCACATTCACCGTTAGCGTAATCGGCTGTCCTTCAACAATGGGGTTAGTTGATGTTGACAACGTGACAACCGGAAGCACTCCCGAGGGATTCGCCAATGGGCGCGTGGTTAGAGAGCTTGACGATGACGTGGCCAGATAATTGTTATCACCCGAGTACTGAACGCCGACGGTGTGGGTGCCTACGCTTACATTGAAGTACTCGATGATGATCGCCCCAGGCGTCAACGCGATGGGCGATCCCAAAGTGGTGGTAGTTCCGTTGAAGGTGTCGGTGAAGGTAATGGTGCCGCTTGGCGGAATACCCAGGACGGAGGTGCCGGTCGAGAAGTCGGCTCCCAACTCAACCGTCTGGTCTTCTATGCAGCAAAAGAAAAGTGATCCGAACTGTGGAGTGCCCTTGGTGACGATAGCTGCCAACGCAGAAGACCTGGCTGTCGTGTTGCTGCTGTCACCGGAGTACCTGGCTGTGAGGCTGTGCTTGCCGATATTGAGACAGAATTGCACCGAGGTCGGGTTGCAGTTAGTAAATAGAGCTTGCCCGTTGTTATCTAATACCAGCGTACCGAGCTGAGTTGGGCCATCCATTAGGGTGACTGTACCTGTCGGCGTCGTGTTATTGCCCGACGACGAGGTGACAGTGACAAGAAATGGCTGGCCAATGCCGTAGCTGAGACTCATGGATCCGGGAGAGGAGAACGGATTTCCGTTCTGGTCATTTCCGCTAATGGTCACGGAACTGCTCTCGGCTGAAATATTGACCGGCACAACCGCCGATTGGCTTCC
>DASSIO010000133.1:0-2324 GCA_035691825.1 Terriglobales bacterium
GGGTCTCGCTGGTCAGGATTTTAGCCTGGGTCTCGATGTAATTATCGGTATCGACCATGTAGTCGTAAGAATCCGCGCCTTGGAACGGGAGTATGTTGCCGTTTTCGCGGTCGATTTCGATCCGCGCCGTAGCCACGTAAACCGGCTGCATGCGGAATATGGCGATCGCTACGATAGTGACGACCACAAGCGTGAAGGAGAGAATCAGCCACTGGTGCTTGCGGAGGATGAGCAGGTAGTCGTAGAGGTGAGGCTCACGCGGGGACAATTCGAAGGAAGCCATAGGGGGAGCAACTGACACCAACTCGACGGCGCCGTTCGAGCCATTTTCGCGGGACACAATCTTGTTTTCGTCGGCCATCTTCTATTGATAAGCGATCCGGTAAAGAGCGACTGCAGAGCCCAGTGCAATTCCTAATTCGAGAGACCTGTAAAGCGCCTGCTTCGAACCGCTCTGCGGCACGTAAAGAATGTCACTCGGCTGAAGCTGAATATCTTCCGCCTGGCGGTTGAGAACTTTCTTCAAATCCACAGCCACTTCATGTTGCTGGCCCTGGCTGTCTTTGCGGACGATGACAGCGTGATCAGACTTGGCCGTTCTCGTCAGCCCCCCGGCCAGGGCAAGAATCTTCAAGGTGGTCAACTGCGAGCGATCGTTGGCCATAACATAGCCGCCGGATCGATTGACGGCCCCGAGAACGTAAACAATTCCGGCGTGAGGGACGGTGACAATATCTCCGGCTTGCAGAGTGATGTTGTTCTTGGTGTCGCCTGTCTCCATCAGGTCGTTTAAATTGACGGTGATGGTGTTAGCCAGCGGCGGCGGCTCCGCCTGCGCGGAGGAATTGGAAGGAGCGGAAGAAACCGCGGCAGAGGAAGTCCCTGAAGATGCGCTGCCTTTGGCACTCGTTGCATTGCCCGCGGGAGCCGCAGCGACAGGCTCCGCGCCCGCTTCCGGAGGTTCTGCTTCGTCGGTGGAAGGGTCCGGAACCGGGCGCGTGACGATGACCGTGTCTCCAGCATCGCTCGAGACCCCTCCGGCGTCCGCCAGAACCTCCAGCAGCGTAACCGAGCGGTCCGCTTCGTAAACCATGGGATGGGGAACAGCGCCGACAACTGTAATCGGCTTGCTCTTGTGATCTTTCACGCTGACGCTGACATCCGCATGAGTCACCAGGCCGTCCGATTCCAGGACTTCTGCAATTTTTTGCTCGGCCTGCATTTCCGTAAGACCCGCGACGCGCAACCGCACGGGAACCAGGGGAATGCCGATCGTGCCGGTCTGGCTGACACGCACTTCGCGGCTGAGTTCTTTTACGTCAAAAACCTGGATGTCCAACACGTCGCCAGGGCCGATTATGTAATCGTGAGGCCCCATGCGCAGGCCCGCGGAAAGCTGGCGGATGCGGTCATTGACCTGCTGCGGGGTTTCTAGAACAGGCTGTGTACTGGAAGTTTGCGCGTGGCAGGAAGGAACGAGCAGCATCGACGCGAGCAGGCCGCTCGCAGCGAGACACCCCAGCGCAGCCCCCAGTCTAGCTGGTTGCATAGGATAGAAAACCCCCGCACGATTATACAGCGATAGGGTCGAAGTCAATTACCGATTTCAAGTCTCAAGCGGATTCAAGGCGCTGCTCGACCGGTTGTGGAGCGGAGCTTGTACTCCTGGGAGTTACTTGATGCATATCGGCCGTGGCCAAGTGCGCCATCAGGAAAAACAGCAGGGCATTCGAAGGAATGTGCAGGTTGTAGTCCACAAAGGAATGCACCAGAAGCCCGGCGCAGGCCACCGTTCCGGAAAACTGGAGGGCATCCGAAAATGAATAGTCGCGCTGGCGCACCCGCGCAAAGGACTTTCTCAACAAAACCACAAGAAACCACGCGCAGCAGAATCCTCCCAAGACCCCCGTTTCCGCGACGGCTTCGAGGTAATCGTTGTGCGAATGGTTGACAATTTTTCCGTCGTAAAGAGTCTCGTAAGGGGGATAAACGATTTGCAGCGTGCCCAGCCCGGTTCCCGCCAGCGGATGGTCCACGAAAATGCGCCATGAGCCTTTGGCCATGGCCACGCGCTTTGCTTCGCTCACTTCGAGCTTTTGCAGCGACGAAAAACGCTGCAGGATTTGTCCCACTCCCAGCCAGGACACCATGAGAAACGCCGCGAGCAGGACCACAACAGCGGCAAGCAACCGCTTCCTCAGACCACGACTGCGAAGCAGCACATAACCAAGCAGGAGGATCTGGACGCAAAAGCTCACAATACCCCCGCGGGAAGCCGAAAGAAAAAGCGCGGCTACCGGAAGAACCGCGAAAAGGCCGACAAC
>DASSIO010000134.1:0-9834 GCA_035691825.1 Terriglobales bacterium
GAGGCACAGCCCTGGAGTGCCAATCGACTCACTCTCGTTGTGGTTTTACTCGCGACGGTGGTCTTAGAGCTCGCGGGCCTGCTCGTGTATGAGTTGGGTGCCCGTGGCAGTTCGCCCCATGTAGTCGCCGGCGCGCAACAAACCGGTTCTGGCCTCATCCTGCAAAAGCCCGCAGCCGAACCACATGCCCAAGCCGCTACCCCGCAATCTTTTACGGTCGCATCAACAACTACAGATGAAGTGGCCAAAGTGACCGCAATCCAGCACTACCCTACGCGTCAGTCCAGCACCGTAGTAATCGCAGTTGACGGCCGAGCCACTTACCACGTGCACCGGCTCTCCCATCCGGAGCGCGTTTACGTTGATTTCAACAACGCGACGCTCGCCCATGAACTGGACGGAAAAAGCTTTGCCATGGGGGAACCGTGCCTGCAAAAATACCGCGCAGGCACCAGAGGACCCCGACTCTCTCGGGTGACAATCGAAACGGGCGGTTTCTGCGACTACGCCGCCGTGCTTACGCGCAATCCTTCTGCCTTAAGGCTAGAGCTGCAGCCCTATGTAGCTGGGCGCGGGACCGGCGCTCACCCTAGCCAGCCCGAATGATTGCACGCGCTGAGTATGTACCTCGAGCCTTTGAACCAGGCGAGCAGCAGGTAGGAAAAGCCGTCACCTGGGTGAGTTGAATCGCGGTGCTTGACGGGGATAGGATGTGCCTTAGCGGCGGACGGCAACACCTATTTGGTCCTGTCACCGAGAGCCGAAATTCCCCAGAGCCACTTCCACCCTAATCTATAATCGATAATCTACAATCCATGCGAGCTTACCTTGAGCGACTTAGGTTCAAGGTCGTGGTCCGCATGTTGCGGTTGGAAGCGATCGTGCAATGAGCAATATGCTTTCTCATCGTAAGTAATGGATAATTTTCATGAAAATTCTGGTGACAGGTGCTGCAGGGTTTATCGGCGGTTATGTGGTAGAGGAATTTCTTCAAGCGGGCTACCAAGTCATCGGACTCGATAACCTCAGCAAGTACGGTCCGGTGAAAAGATCGTCCCAACAACATCCCCGCTGCAATTTCATTGAAGGGGATGCCAAAAATATTGCGT
Source organism: Terriglobales bacterium (assembly GCA_035691825.1). Lineage (GTDB taxonomy): Bacteria > Acidobacteriota > Terriglobia > Terriglobales > Acidobacteriaceae > Gp1-AA122. The sequence continues at coordinate 1,110 of DASSIO010000134.1, forward strand.
TGATGAAGGAGCTTTTGGCTGATTGTGATCATTTTGTGGCAGCTGCGGCAATGACCGGCGGAATCTCTTATTTCCACGAGTTTGCTTACGATTTACTGGCAGAGAACGAACGGATTACAACAGCCGCTGTGGATTCGGCCATCTATGCTCACCAGCATCACCGATTACAAAAGATCACCGTGCTGTCGTCAAGCATGGTCTTTGAATCCACCACTGAATTCCCAACACCAGAGGGTGCCCAGCACCGTAGCCCTCCACCACGCTCCACTTTTGGATTCCAACAGCTGGCAACGGAGAAGTGCGTGCAAGGGGCGTGGGAGCAGTATGGCCTTCCGTACACAATTGTGCGGCCCTTCAATTGTGTAGGTCTAGGTGAAAGTCGGGCCGCAGGTTGCCGGGAGGTTCCCAGTGGCAATCTCAAGATCGCGATGTCCCACGTTGTTCCCGATCTGATCCAGAAGGTGTTACGGGGACAGGACCCACTCCATATCCTTGGTTCGGGAGGACAAGCGCGTCATTTCACCTATGCCGGCGATTTGGCGCGAGGAGTGCGCCTCTGTGTTGAGCTTCCCGCAGCCCTCAACGAGGACTTCAATATTTCGACCCCCGTTCGCACCACGGTGCTCGAATTAGCCGAACTGATCTGGAAGAAGATTCATGGCGCCGGCAGGCCATTCCGTTATGTAAGCGATCCAGGTTTCGAGTTCGATGTTCAGGAACGTTCACCATCAGTGGAAAAAGCATCAAGATTGCTCGGCTTCAAAGCCGAAACGACACTCGACACCATCCTGGATGAGCTAATTCCTTGGGTTGCAGAACAGATCGAAGTTGGACAGGTCTGAGCCGCCGCTCTGGTGACCAAGTTGAACGTGTCTTCCCGCCCAGGCTGCGGCCGGATTTTTTAGCTTTTAGATGAATTTGAGCCCAGGCGAACGAAATCGACCCATGTATCCGAAAACCTATAGGTACTTGACACGCGGGCCTGCGTAAGCTCAGCACCAGGCTATAGTCCGACTGGAGTCTCAAATGCGGATTCGAAAGCCGACTGCTGTTGACACGTGTTCTCCTCTGGGGTCGACAAGTAGCAGCAGGCCGGCCGAAACGCCTGGTAAAGCGGCGCGACGACTAAGGGCCCGTCCCAGAAGCAACGAAGTTGCCTACCACAGCTACGACAGGGGACCCACAAGGTGTTCGCACAATAGTATTTGAAACCTCAGTTGGGGAATACCAATGCCCGGGTCAGGCCTGCGAATCGGAGTTCATTGAGGCTGCGCCATCCATTGCGGTCGGGTGTATAAACAATCGCGCTGTTTTCATACTTGGGATCGCGCTTCACCCAGGTACCCTGTGCCGTCGAAATAACGTGATCATCTTGTTCAAACCTCACCTTCACATCGGCGATGTAAGATTCCCACCTAATCACGCATTCGCCGACCGGTGTTGGCACGCCATTCAGAACCAAGTGGGGTGGCAACACAAAATGCCGATAACCTCTTTCAAAAGGTCGAGCTTGAAAGCCCCGTACGACCAGACTTTTGTGGACGGCTTCGGCATCGTCGCTATTCTGGTATGGGCCCACGAGTACATCATAGAAAGTTCTCCACAGACGGCGTTTCTGCTGGACGGTCGCCGGATAACCGAGGCGTGTTAACTTGTCTCTTTCCTCCCTAGCCCGAGAGTGTTCTTTGAACCTGCCGACCTCGAAGTACATCTGTGAGCCGTTTCGCACATTGCTGTCGTAAGACACAGTCTCCGCTCGCATACTAGCCCGTGTACTTTGCTGCGGCGGCGACGGCTTTGTTAATCCTAACGTTGCGATGCTGAAGGGCAACGGCGGCATCGCCACTCCAGGCAGGCCCGTCGAGGGAGGCAGTGATAAATTAGCCGTAAAACGTCTTACCTCTGTTTTGCCTTCATGCGGTGCCACTGGGTTTGAATGTTCCTGCTCACCAAACTGCTTGGTTTGTTGTGCTTGCGCGACACCAGGAAATTCTCCTTCACTGTGGACCGGCCGGAGGCTCGACGTGTCTGTGGAATCACGTTCATTGATGTTTTGGTGTGATTCTGTTTGGAGCTTGGCGATGGTCACAGGGTACCTTTCGCTCAGATCTAGTGCAGAAACTCTCTCGCCTTCTTTGTGGACAGACTGGGTCAGCGACGCGGATTTTGACGCCAAATGTTCTCCCAGGACAATGAGCGACTCGCCGATCTGCCGGCGGCACATAAGTGCGGCCGATATTAGTAGAAATGAAACCAGAACTCCGGTGACCAGTCCGCCTGTAAACCCGCGAAACAATCCCTTTTGCACAGCCTGTGCTGAAACCAATGACAGCTGTACGGAATCGGTGGTGATATCCGCGCCTTGCCGAAGTTCTTCACTGCTGGAAGTAGCTAAACCTGGAATCGCCAACTCAGTTAAGGCGCAAATCTGTTCCCGCATTTGTACAGATAATTGGGTAAAGGCCAAGCCACCTCTCTTTTGGGTCTCATCGGTCCATGCCACTCTGCCCCGACCTTGATTTCGGTCGTCTGGCTGCAGACGGAAATAGACGGTCTCGCCCTGGTCGATTGGAGCAACTGCCTGAAAGCAGAGCCCACCCTCAGAGACGTCGGTGATCGTCCCCGCATTCTCTTCTCCGATATCAATTAACACCATGCTTTCCAGCTGCACCCGCGGAGTTTTACGACGTTCTGGACTGGTCAATGCGACTGACATAATCGTCTCCCAGTTTTAAATTACGCTAAGGTCGTGAGCGACGTGGAACCATGTACACGGAAGAGAAGGAATGGGCTGGAACCCCGGAGAGTAGTCCCATGGGCTTATCTCCTTTCGGAGGCGGTGGCGTGGGGCAACATTATACCCACGGGATAGGCGACGGCAAATATGCCCTAACCTTGCTGACTGGCAACGTTAAGGCTCGTTTTTTCAGTCAGAATGCGCTTCGGCTCGGAACTGCCACCACAGAAGTTCAATACTTCACCGTACTTAGCTGCTTAATATTCATGCGAAACGCGAGCAGTCATTTCTAATGTTTTTGAGCACATAGATACCTGAAAATCGCTCATGCGTGTTTCACAGACCGCTACGGCTCGATGAAGGAGCGCGGGGAGCGCCTCCTTTTATCGCCGCGGAGGTCTTGGTGTTGCTCGAACGGAGCATGGGGAAACTGACGACCGTTTGGACCCGGGCAGGTAACCCCCAGACCCGCTGTCTGGCTACAGCAATCCCACAATTTTCTTGCAGATGGGTAGATCCGGTAGCCGCGACCTTCCAAGTTGCACTGCGACCTGGTGCTGGATGGAGGGTGATCTGTGAAGACCGGACAGAGGGGCTTGTTCCGATGCGCCGAGTCCTTTCGTCACTTCAGAACCCCGCAAAAGCGTTTTACGATCGCCAAATCATGCGATGGGCGCTTCCAGTTATATTAATGATACTGCTTCCTGTACAAGCGCCTACCCAGGTGTCCAATTCGTCTACGTTCTGGGCCGTGCGCGTGGATCCCGACTCGAGGTCGAAGACGGTGACGGTAACCTTCAGCCAAGCGGTCGATCGAACCGTCGTGAAGGAGCATCAAGTGGTGGAGCTCATGGCCAACCTGAGCCCGTTGGTCGAGACCTACATCCAGATCCTGCGTCCGGGCCCGCAGCTGGACATGCTCCCGGTCAAGGACGAATACTTCCTGGGGAAGCTTGCGTCAGAGCACAACATGAAAGCGACATCCTTCCTAAGCCAGCCCGGCTTCCTCCGTCGCGTTCGAGACATGAGGTTCAATGCACAGGGATTCACCAGGACGATATTTCCGGACCCGGACGGCTTCGATAGGATGCACTACGACTTCCGGTACGCAGGTCGGGAGCTCCTGGGAAAGGTGTGGTGTTTGCGCATGGATGTCTTGCCCAAATCCGGATCGGGGCAGGGCCGCTTCTTAGGTAGGATCTGGGTGGAAGATCAGGACTACGCGATTGTTCGCTTTAACGGGACGCTTACGAAGGGTCCCAAATTGAAAAGCAGCGCCCATTTCGATAGCTGGCGACTGAACTTCTTTCCCAAAGTCTGGCTCCCGGTCTATGTCTACCAGGAGTCGGGTTCGGATAGTGTGCTTGTGAAGGCGCAAACCCGGCTCTGGGCATACGATCTCCAGCACGCGGGCGACCATCACGAATTTGCGGAGAGGCTGGCAGACGTGGTAGTTACTGGCGGCGATCACATCGATTCAGGAGTGGAACTGAGCCCCGTCCTCAGCGAACGGGCATTTCAATATTCCGGCGAAGAAACGGCAATAGAGCGGCTCCAAGTGGCGGGTCTGGTCGCACCGGACGGCGAGGTGGATAGAGTTCTGGAAACAATAGTCAAGGGGTTGATGCTCGACAATGACACGGAAGGGCTATACAACGTTCGCTGCCGGGTATTGCTCACTCTGCCCTTGGACTCCTTCTCCGTGGGGCACACAATTTTTGTCAGCCGGGGATTGTTGGACGTTGTACCCGATGAAGGGGCCATGGCCCTCATTTTGGCGCACGAGCTCGGTCACATTCTCTTGGGCCACTCAGCCTTGGCTGAGGGGGTATTCAGCGACCGCATGCTGCTACCGAATGAGCAGGTGCTAAGCACGATAAGACTTCACCGCGATCCAGCGGATGAACGCGCGGCCGAAGAAAAGGGGCTGCGACTGCTTCTCAATTCTCAATACCGGCAACAGCTCAGCGGCCCCGCGCAATTGCTGCGGGCGCTCAAGGCTCAGGCACCACATCTGTCTCGCCTGATTTCTCCGCACCTCCGCGGCATGCTTGGCCGGGAGGATGGGCGGATGGTCGAACTGAAACCTAAGTGGGGCGATCAGGCTGCAGCGCTGCCGCTAGGTAGCAGGATTAGGCTGAATCCTTGGAACAATCGCGTGGAGCTCATCGAGTCTGAAGTACCATCGACTGTCCCGGTCCGGGAAAGAATGCCTTTAGGAATTACCCCCTTTTTCCCGTCGTTGAGCAGGTCATCGCTCGCAGATACGGCCGCGGTCCCCTGAGTGCCGGTTCTGTGTGAGAGCAGCGAGCAGAGCCACACACCCGATGCGCGGAAGCCGTGGACGTGTGATGGCTTGGTTTCGGAGCTTCGGGGGCTTGAGCCCTGGTTTTCCCAAACTTCCGTTTGCACAATTCTGGTGCAGTGATCTGTGGAAAAGCCGCTAACCTATCACATTACAAGGTAAATAGAGCGCCAGGTGATATTGCATGTACTTGTGCAAAACTATGGCAAATCCTTGTGAAAGCCAGCCGCCCCTCGCTGAGTTCTTCGACTGGCCCTGGTCACTACGGTAGGGAGGGTGATCATGGGCGCCAATCATGCAATTGCACTGATGCGACAAAGCATCATGTCTCACACTGCTCGAACAACGTCCGCGCCGCTCGAGCGAAGAGTTCGGCTGCAAATCCGTGCTTCGTACCACGGCGAAGCAGCAGAGCAGTGGCTGCGTGCGTGTCTGCAGTGCCTGCGTGTACGGAAGCGGCGGCCATAAGCTCTAAGTGCTCTCACCTGATTTGCAGATCTGCCTTAAGTGCCGGTGTGTTCGCTCACGCCTGTGGCAGGACCTATCTGGGCCCGCCCCCCGAAACCGAAATTCTGCCAAAGCCGTTTCGGCTATCAGCCTATAATGCCGTCTACTTCGACTTGACAGAACAGAACAGCAAAGGTTACCTCGGGCTTGATGCGCGCCTGCGAACGGCAGCCAACCAAGCCGGAGTGGAACTCACTACAGTCTTCTTGTCCCACTCGTCCGCCGTTGCGAACAGTGCAGCGATAAATGTAAGGAGCATCAAAAGCAGGCCCAAGAATGCGAACGTTACTCGTGTACTCATGTTTTCTGCCGTTCCTTTTTGAGATTGGTTGTTGCGCCTTGCGAACGCCTGAGCGTGTACTATTTCTACGCCGATAAAGCGCTCTGACGAAGGAGACGGAGTACTGCTCTTGCTGAAGCGAGGAATGGAAGAGGAATCCTGGAACCCTAACTGCAACTCGCAAGGAACAATTCCACAGACGTGGTGCAAGGCGAAGGTGACGAAAGTGCCGAAACCGTTACACGCTGGTGAGGTCTCCACGTGTCGGCTGCAGCGGCAGGGCAAAGGTGATTATGTGCCCCCTCCGCATAAGCTCTTGCTGCACGGAAACGGCGAGTTGCCTTGTAGGACACAGATCGGAGGCTCAGCTTGGGGGCAGAGGCTTGCGGTCTGCCATGAATTTCTCAGCGCCCTATCTACCGCTTAGGCGTGAGGGAACCTTACTCATCGGTGCGGATTGCAACCCAAGCTTTCCGTTAGACTGGGTCGGTCGATTAAAATGAATGTCACTGAAGCTGAACTAAGATTTTTTGGAAAGGGAAGCGGTCTCCGGGACAGAGCGTGCGCTCAAGGTCGCTGTGGCGCACAATTCGGCTCACCGGAAAATGGTAGCGAGCTTGCAATTGACGGCAAAGGGAGACGAGGGTCTTCAACTGCTGGGGTGTAGGCTGAGGTAGTCCTTTACTTCCCTTTGGATTATCACGGCTGCTAAAATCTCCAACCAGAACAATTCCCAGATGGTCGTTGGATCCCTTGGTGTGGGCACCGATGCAGTGCTCCGGCCGTCCTCGCTTCAGCGTGCCATCGGGGAGAATCATATAGTGGTAGCGAAGATGATAGATCCGGCCCCAATAAAAAGCCCCGAAGCCACGTTGTCCATGGTATTCCTGCCAGGTACGTTCATCAGACGGCGTTCTAGGTATGGTGGGAAGAGTTTGGCCTTTGACGGATGGCAGCCAGGAAGTGTGCTGGAACACAATTCCAAAGGGTGTGATTGTATTCCGCGGCGAAAGCGCCGCCACGATTCCTAGGCCTGCAAGCGCGGCAGCAACAATTAGGATCATGCCTAAAGTGGCTCGTCGGCTCATTGCATCAGCCCATGTCTCGTGTATGCAAAGGGTGCAACGCGGTCGAGCGGATCCACGCGTTCCAGAGGGATACTCGGTGATGTGCCTCGTTGATCTGCTGGCGAGTCATGTGCATTCTAATTGAGGTCAGCAGTTGTTCATCCCTACTGGAACCTTGCGCCGCGATCGTAGCCCACGTATAAGCCCGTACATAATCCAGGGGGACGCCTCTGCCGGTAAGATACAACCGGCTCAACGCGAACTGGGCGGGCACATTTACCTGGTTCGCGGCGCGTTTAAACCATTCTGCCGCGCGTCGATCATCCTCCTCGCGGCCAAAGGCATTGAGATAACCCAGGCCCAACCTCCATTCGGCAAGGGCATTTCCATTGGCAGCCGCCCGCAAAAACCAATCCATTGCCTGTCCGTAATTTTGAGGAACGCCCTTGCCCTGCTCGTACGCGGTTCCGAGAATATAGGCTGCCTCGGCGTCTCCTCTCGATGCAGCGGATCGCAAGTCAGTAACCGAGGTGGACTGAGCAGTGTGTCTCGGGTGTGGGGGCAGCACAGTCGTCCCGGTGAACGGCGTCACATGTATTTTTGTCCGAACCGAGGATCCGTAGGAGGTTTTACCCAGTCGGTGTTCCCGGAAGCCGTACACGGCTGCCGCCAATAGGAGAGCTGCGCTGGCCATCCGCCGCGCCCAACGGGAAAGATGTGCTTTGGGGGCGCCACAGTTTTGTGTTTCATTTGGCTGCGCTACGTTGCTAGAGATTGGCTCGACGACGTCCTTCACCATTGCAGCATTGATCCCGCGGACAAGTTCAGAGACGGGGCATTCCTTGAACGCATCTGGCTCACTGGCCAGTAGCTCCAAAACACCCACCACGCTCCTGCCCTCGATCAAAGGAAGAGCCAAGACGCACCGTATACCGAGGGCGCGGCAAGCGGCAGCATCGACTCTTGCATCAGCATCAGTATCGCGACAGAGCAGGGCTTGGCCTCGGCGGAAGCACAAGCCTGTCAGTCCAGTGTCAGGATCGAGGCGAGTGCCCACTGGAGGAGCCGCTCCGGAGCTGGCCGCGCACCGCAGGTCGTCACCACCAAAGCTCACCGCAAGAGCCGCTCCATCCGCGCCGGTGTTTACCCGAGCACGCTCGACCAGGGGCTGGATGGTTTCGGGCGCCGCTCCATGACTCGATGCGGTCTGTGTTTGCTGTCTTGCCTTTCGAGGCAGGACCAGCTCCGAACCCTCCCCCGGGTGCCAGGTCCTGACTATCATGCGATTGATCCGGCAAAGGAAAATTGGACACGGCCAGCTCTCCGTAGGCGATAAGGGGGTAATCACAAGGTTAACACCAAGGCGCGAGCTTTAACCAGGATCAGACGTGTGTTTGGAAGAGGGCTGAGTTCCCGTGTGTTGCCCCTGCCGCGGGCTTAAGTTCTGGTTGAACTTAGCTCAACCCGTACTTCTTTCGCTTTTGGCCAGTTTGGCCTAAAATTTCCTCCACCTCTCCCCCGGGGCCCATGGAGTATGACGTGCCATCCCTCGCTCTCAGAAAGCGTGCATTTAAGCCTGCGTCGCTGTCCAAGGAATCTCTGCGAAAGCCTAAGCTTGTCGTTCTGGAACTTACAACGACCCGTGCGCCCGAGATTCACGTTCCTCAGGACGAGATGGATTTCACCCTGCGGCAAGCTGCTGAGCAAACTGGAGCCTCCGGGGCAGCAATAGCTCTCAGCACGGGTGCGGGTCTGTGTTGTGTTGCGAGCTATGGAAACGCGCCGCCGCTGGCCACGCCTGTAGATCCTGACCGTGGCCTCACGGGACT
>DASSIO010000135.1:0-3091 GCA_035691825.1 Terriglobales bacterium
GGCTCATGCCGATCTCGCCAGGTACGCCGGACAGTTTGTCTGGCTCGAACTCAGTTACGATGAACCCGGCAATCGCGCGTTCCTTACCAAGTATGGCGCGAATGCGACGCCAACTTTCTTCGTGATTGATCCCAGCGACGAGCATGTCGCGGCCATGCAGCCGGGTGCGATGTCTCTGCAGGAACTCACCCAGTTCCTCGAAAGGGGAGCGGCGGGCGTTTCGGCTAAGAAGCAGTCGCCTGCCGATATCGAACTTACAAAGGCTGATGCGCTTCTTGCAGATCGCCCTGGTGATGCCGCGAAAGCTTACGAGCATGCCCTACAACTCGCTCCTGCCCAGTGGCCACAAAGCCATCTCGCCGAAGCGTCGCTGGTAGAGGCATTGCAAGACAATCACGAATATCAGCGCTGTGCCGAAACCGCCGTGCGCGAAGCGGATCAAATGAAACGAGATGTGCTTTTCGTCCGCACCGTGGTTGGAGGCATGTGGTGCCTGGCGTCGGTAGATCCGTCGCCCTGGGCTGACTCTGCGCTAAAAAAAATCAGGCCTATGGGTGAAGAGGCGCTCACTCTACCCCTAACAGTTCGTGATCACCGCGACTCTATCTACCGTGCTCTGATGATCATCTCCGTTAATCATGGCGACAATGCAGCTGCCGCAAAATACGGCGATCGCTGGCTCGGAGAACTTGACGCTATGAAGCCGCATAGCGACGAACAACGCTCTGCGCTGGACATCGCCCGCGTCGAGAACATTCAGGTATATGGCGATCCTAATCGCGTGATTCCTGCGTTGAAAGAATCAGAACGCGCGATGCCGAAGGACTACATCGCCTCATTGCGCCTCGCACAGATGCAGCACGCAGCGAAGCACTACGACGCGGCGGTTGCGGCCTGCAATCGCGGGCTGGGCCGCAATCCGGGGGCTGCGGGACGCGCGTGGCTACTCCAAATCAAAGCTCGCATCTTGAACGATCAAGGCAAAACTGCCGAGGCGCGCCAATCCTTGCAGACAGCATTGGCGGTCGCACAGGAAATCCCAGGCAAAAAAAGCAGGGAGATGAACATCTCGATGATCCAGAAAATGCTCAATGCTCCCGAACAAACGAGTAAATAGCTGAAACAGCCCTCAGTCTGCTCCAGCAGATGCGGTTTTCGCTTCTGCGGATCCCGTCAGTGTGCGTTCCGCGATGCCGCTGTAATCGCGAAGCTTGTTCATCGAAGTCTGGATTGCCTCGACCGGCTGACCCTGTCCGCGTTGGGTTGCCAAGGTTGAAACCCGCAGGGCATTCTCGGTTGCGTTGGCCCCGATTTCGAGTAGGGTGACAAGCGAATCGGCATGCAGTTTCCACAATGAAGGAGAGTTGTTGACGCGCTTTAACTCTTCCAGTTCGGTAATAAGACGGGCGGTAACCGCGACCAGCCGCAACAGAACGCGAGCCACGCCAGCTCGCAAACTTTTCTCTTCCAGATAGTCGGCGCAGTAGGCATCCGCTTCAGCAGGTGTCAAAGTTAAGTTGAAAAAACGCATGGGTACGACTTGGCGGAACTTCGGATCGGCCACGCGCACAAAAATTCGAACCGACTCCTCCACCTTCAGCAGCTTGGTTTCCTCAGCCGCCATTTGTTGCGGCGTTACCGCCTTGCGCATGGTTTTTAGATTGAATACCGGCCGAATCAGAGTCACGGTGCTGCTGGTCTTCACTGCCGGTTTCGGCGGAACAGCCTTCGGCTGCTTTCCGCTGCGTTTCATCGGAGGATTCTGTTCGAGCGTTTGCTTCAGCTTCGAAACTCGCCGGAACTTGTCCAGCGCGTCGTAGTAATCCAGCTGCAGCAGGCCATTCTCGTCCATCGCTTTCACGTGGTCGACAGTGACGTCCACGCCGTCGACGCTACCGAGAATCGTTCCGCCCTGTTCCTCTAAGTCTTCGGCAAACTTTTTGATTTCCTGTGTGGAGGCGCGGAACAGCTCGTCGAATTTTGCCCCGAAGGTAGCGTTGTACGGAGCGACCGTCGCCAGAACTCCGGGATGGAAGAATGAGGTGTCGAGCGATTGCTTCAGTTGCCGCACGGTTTGAATGATTCCTGACTCGAGCAGGGCGTTGAATTCGTGAAAACCGAAGACTTGTTCCTGCAGGGAATCAAATCGCCGCAGTATCTGCAAGTGTTCTTCAGGGAGCGGCGGCAGATCGGCGTCGGCCAGAATCTCTAGAAGAGCGATTTCGAACGGTGAAAGCGGCAGGGAGCCATCCAGGCCGTAGCCGCGCTGCTCCCATTGCCCGGGTACGCGGGGATGACGGTACAGAAAGGTGGCCACAATATCGGTTTTATCGCGATCGGACTCCGAGTGGTCCTTCTTTCGAACAAAGTACCGCAGCATGGCTTCAGCAATTTCCGGGTCAACCTCGTCCGTGAAAGCGCGCCGCAGCATGGCGGGTGTGATCGCCATGTCGAGCAGGCGCAGCCAGCGCCGCATGGTGCCGAGGATCTCGCCAACGTCATGGTCGCCATGCAGCGACACCGTTTCCAGTCCGGCTGGAACCGGCACCTCGCCTTCGACAGACTCCTGCAATAGCTTCTCGTAGAAGCCCTGGACAGTAGCGAGGATGGCAAGTTCCCATTTGGGATCTTCGGCCAATTAGTGTTGCCTCGTGGAGAGTGGTCTCAATTCAATACTGCCAGAGGCGCATGATTACGGGGTAGTTACTACAGTAAGCGGTGAGAATATGTCAGCAGTCGCAACGACCTCTGCAAGCCCATTTCAAGCTCAAATAATAAAACCCTTCCAGCTGCCTGGAAGGGTGTGCAAGTGGTCCGGGACTGGTTTATCCGCGAACTACATTAGCGGCCTGAAAGCCTTTCGGCCCCTTGAGCAAGTCGAACTCAACCGTTTCTCCCTCATTGAGTGTTCGATAGCCGTTTTCCTGGATCGCGGAGAAATGGACGAAAACATCTTCGCCCGTTGACCGCTGAATGAATCCATACCCCTTTGCCCCGTTAAACCACTTTACTGTACCCTTCTCTCTCACAGAAAAACTCCTTTCGCCTCTGCTAATAGAATTTGCCCGGCCCTTCGCGAGGCTCGCGCCTC
>DASSIO010000136.1:0-9166 GCA_035691825.1 Terriglobales bacterium
CTGCCGGACTTCAGCTGGACGCGCCGCGTCCTGCTTCAGCTCGTCCAATGAAACCACATGCTGTTTATCCTGCCCCTGGCTCCTCGAGGGCGTTCCCGCCAGACAAAATAGAATACCGACCACCAGGGCCCGCGAACACCACGTCGCGCACATTCGCATGCATCCTCCTTTGAATTGGCCGGGGTACGTACAGTTTACGAACTACACCGCCATGTGGCAAGCCATGTCAAGAAATGCAACGGGACCGCGGCAACTCGGCAACGACGAAAACTACTTCGTGGGCGCGGGAGACTCGTACTTAGTCACGTCGACCGCCTGCCAATCACCGTGCACAATGCCATCACGAATCTGGGCGGCGGTTTTGCCCTTGTGCGACTGTTCGTAGGCGTAGAAATCCTCGCGTTCGCAAACGGCGCAAACCGACGCATGTTTGCTGACAAAGCAGTCCAGCAAGCTCCCATGGCCCTGGCTGCGATCGCAGTGGCAATAACATGGCTGCTGATAGAGAACTTTTTTGATATGGGCCGCGAGGCGGTAGGCGTTTTGCGCAACCGGATCATTGAATTGGGAGGGACTCAGGGTCGCCGGCAACTGTCCCTCTGGAACGGAGCTGTGGAATGCGGGAACCGATTCGGCGTTTGCGTCCTGCGGTCCGGCGCCTGAGGACCGAGACGAGGCGCGCAGCGGAATAAGCGCCAGACCAAGTGCCGTGAATACCAATACGATCCCGCTAAGAAGTGACTGGACTCTGCGCATTTTTCGTGCCCCCTTTGAGCTCGCGCCCATCTCATCCCGAGTCTGAAACGCCTCATGGAGAGTATTACTCTACGGCGCTCGTTGGCTAATTTCCACTCTCGATTCAGTGTCGTGGCCCCCTCAACTGCAATTCAGGGCAGGTGGAGAACGCCAACGCGGACCGCTTCTAGTCTTGTTACGTCCATCACTTTATCGTTGTTCATGTTATCGATTTGCGAGTTCGCGATAAAGAAAAAGTCCGAGCCGCGAATGGCGCCGGTCGTCGGCAGGACGCAAAAGTTAGACCGATTTTCGAGCACGCTTGTCTGCGTCACGCGAAGGCCGTCGCTGGAAAGATGAAAAGCCGCGACGCGGGGCGAGCCGATGCCATTCTGAATGGCGATTAAACGCCCGCTGTGCCAGTAAAGGCCGTCGATGCCGGCGAGAGTGCTCCGAGGTCCAGGATTGACATCGTGGGTCTGACCACTCGTAAGGTCAACCCACACTACGCCAAGGCTGTCCGCGACGTATAATGTCAGGTCATCGCCGCTCAAGGCAATTCCATTTGGATAAAAGAGTGGCCGATGGACCGGCAACACCCTGAAACTGTGCGTCACCGGATCGAAGCGGAACACCTTATTGGCCAGGCTGTCCGTCAGAATCACTTCGCCGTTCTTTCGAATCACCAAATCATTAAACCCGTGCTTTGCCGAACCGTCAGGCGTGAAGCGACCCAGCAGTTTTCCAGTGGCATCAAAATGCAACAACTCCGTCTGGCCACTGTCTTTGAAGGAAGCGGCCCACACCGAGTCCGTGCTCGGGTCGAGCCGAATACCCAACACCGGCAAGAGGTCAAACCGGTCTCCCGGCACGAAATCAGAAATGCTGCCATCCAGGCCAATTTGAACAATCTTCCGCCGATTGAGGCTGCTGAGGTAAAAAACATTTCGTTGCGCGTCGTAGGCAAGGCCCTCCGGAACCAGGTCCTTCTCAGATGTCCGAAACGCTTCGCGCGCCTGCATCGCAACTGGAAAATCGCGATGTACGCTTTCAATAAGCGTATTGAATTCCTTCAATTCTTTTAACTCCAGAAAGGCGGGATCGCCGGAAGGATCGAATCCTTCCTGAAGGGCGAGACATTTTTTCAGGAGATCCAGCGCTTCGCGAGTGTCTCTCAAGTGTTCTTTCGCCGTGGCCAGGAAATAGAGAGCGGCGCCCTGATCCGGGAACTTGGGTTGGAGTTTTTCGACGGCAGCTATCTGAGCGCGGACTTCCTGAGCATCAGCCAATTCGGCGGGCGCACCCTTGATCTCTTCCTGATCCTGAGCATGCGCCGGAAGGGACGACAAGATTAATAAGGCGAAGCAAAGAATCTGAAGGGTGGTTCGCATGGCTAAGCCGCGAAGAATCTTGACATCCCCGCACGTATTGCTGCCTGAATTCGCCTCGGAGTCTAGACGAGGACGGCTCGCGCAGGAGCATAAGCCTGTGGTGCGGCAGAGGAGTGCCTGGAGGCCACATGACGGACGCGGAGGTTGCGCTGGACTCGGCCTCCCCACGCGCGCACGAACGTGAAGTTAAGCGCGCCGCCGATGGCGGAACTGGCAAGCGGGATCAGGCGTCCCACCCACCTTTCTGCCGTTTCCTGGCCCAACTTCACAGCAAGCCGCTCTGCAATGCGCGGCGCAAGTTTCTCGAGGATCTGTTTCTCCGCAAGATCCTTGCCGTAATCAACACCTGTAGCCGCAGCGGCCGCCATCCACAGTTCCAATCGTTCACTTTGGCCGTTCCGCTCGAAACCATAAAGAAGGCAAAGTCGCTGAATAAGCCTGATGGTCAGAATCGTCAACAATCCGGCATCCGGAATGATCGTAATCATACCGCCAAGACCAAATCCAGCGCCTTCCAGGAGCGCAAGACGCTCGGTGTCCTTGATGAGCGTCCTGGCAATGGCATCCAGTCGTGACACGGGGACCCAATGCATATGGCGGAAGTCCGGGACGTCCAGCCCATGTTTTTTCTTGAGTTGCTGGCGGAATTCTTCTCGGTTGATTTCGATCGAGCTGAGCCCGCGCAAGAGCCCAAATCGAGCAAATCGCCCGAACGCCCGTCCAGCCACCGAATTATGTAACCTAGACATGTCTCTAATCATCCTACGGCGGTTAGAACCCGCTGGCAACCCCCCGGTTGCACAGGGTGCTTTGATCGATGGGAAGGGTGGTTGCACAAGAGGCGGCAGAAACCCCATCGTACTACTTGACGTGGAAAATCTTTTCGGTACACTGCCTTTTTCTCTATGGCTACGTTGCCACAAATCGTTCCCGCGGAAGTTGTGCACGACTTCGACTTTCCCCAGCGAGAAGCCGCGTTTTTCTATGGTTTGTTCCTGCGCGGCCATTCCGCCGAGAAACTGCGCAGGGATATCGAAGTGCCGGCCATGGTTCTCGCGAAATGGCACCGCGAGGCGGAACGCGAACCGGAATTGCGTGACATATTCAGCCGCATGATGGAATACCGCCGCCACGTCCTTGCTATATTCGATACTTTGGTCGGTTCGGACGTGCAGAATCACCGCGTGCAGTAAGACGCCTCCCGTGGTTTTCACTTTCCTTGCAAGTTGAAGTGAATCTTTTGCCGTGCTTTCTTGGCACCTCGACCGCGCCCGGCGAACTGTCCTTTGGGACAGGTCAAAAATGGTCAGGCAACTCTTCGCTAACTTCGTGATTCTAACTGCAGTCGGGGGGCAAGTCTCTCAAAATGAAGGGGATTCCGCGATTGACGGCTAGCTTGCCAGAGCGTAGAATCCAATCGTCCTAGAAGAAGTTGAGGTGTGCTCATGCCACGGGTAATTCGGACCCTGATTGCTGCTGCATTCTCCTTTGTCATCTTCCTGCCAACTGGCTCGGCTCAAGATGCCCAGGACCCCAATAATCCTGCCCCACCCCAGACGCTCTCGAAAGAGCAGCGGAAAGAACAGAAACAAAAAGCGCGAAAAACCCTCAAGGAACTCGACAGCCAGTACAAGCAATGGCTCAACGAGGACGTGGTTTACATCATTTCTCCCGAAGAGCGCAATGCTTTCCTCCAGCTCGATACAAATGAGGAGCGCGAGCAGTTTATTGAGCAGTTTTGGCTTCGAAGAAGCAGCAATCCCGATCTGCCCGACAACGATTTTAAAGAGGAACATTACAGGCGCATCGCTTACGCGAACGAACACTATGCATCCGGCATTCCCGGATGGAAAACCGACCGCGGACGGACTTACATCATGTGGGGGCCTGCCGACGAGGTCGACTCACATCCGACCGGCGGAACTTATGACCGGCCGATGGAAGAGGGCGGAGGTTCCACGACTACGTACGCGTGGGAAAAGTGGCGCTATCGCTATCTGGAAGGCATTGGCGAGAACGTCGAACTCGAATTCGTCGATCCCAGTGGTTCGGGCGAATACCACCTAACAATGGATCCTTCGGAAAAGGACGCGTTGCTGCACGTACCGGGCGCCGGATTGAGCCTCCTCGAATCCATGGGCATGGCCTCAAAGACGGACCGTTTCACGCGCTCCGACGGCACAAACTTGCCGACGGCTTTGGGCGGAACGCCTGCCAGCATGGATGAATTCAGCCGCCTGGAACTTTACGCCAAGATTCAAAAACCGCCCGAGGTCAAGTTCAAGGATCTGGAAGCCATCGTGACGGCACGCATCGTTCGCGATCAGCTCAAGTTTAACTGGCGCACGGATTTCTTGAAGGTCACCAACGACACCGTGTTAGTACCGATCACCATCCAGGTTTCGAATGGCCAACTTTCGTTTCAGGCGAAGGATGGCATTCATTCGGCGACGCTGAATATTTTTGGACGTGTAAGCACGTTGACCGGCCGAGTCGTCCAGACTTTCGAAGACCCTGTTGCAAAAGATTTTCCAGATTCCCTCTTCCAGAAATCGCTTAAGCTGCAGTCCATTTACCAGAAAGCAGTGCCTCTGCGTCCGGGACTTTATCGTCTGGATATCGTGGTCAAGGATGTGCAGAGCGGAAACGTTGGCGTGATAAACACCCGGCTCGCAGTCCCGCGTTATGCGGACGATAAGCTGGATGCGAGCACGCTGATTCTTGCGGACCAGCTCGAGCATGTTCCCGCCAAACAGATTGGCACGGGCCAATTCGTTCTGGGCTCTACCAAGGTGCGACCGCGCATCGAAAGTGACTTCACAACGACGGATCGTTTGGGAATCTATCTGCAGGTCTACAATCTAAAGCCGGACGAAAAGACGCACAAGTCAAGTGCTACGTTCCAGTTCACCATCAAAAAGGGTAACCAACCTGTTCCCGACATGCAATTCAAGCTTACGTCCGCAGAGATGAAGCAGACAGGTGATCAGGTCACCATCGAACGATGGCTGCCACTCTCGTCGCTTGCTCCCGGCAAATATACGATCCAGGTCGATGCAACTGACGGCATTTCCAATCAATCCATTTCCAAGTCGGCTGATTTTACGGTAAGGGGCCCACAGGAACCGACAAAGGCCGCAGCTAATACGGTTCCGGGGAGGTAGTTAGAAGTGAATAAAGGACATGTCCGAGTCATGGGGGCACTGGTCCTGGCCGCGGCGTTCTCGATCCTGGGAGCGTCCCCGGCGACGGCGCAGCTGAAGTCTGTCCAGGGGATCCTCACGGGAGTGGTTCGAGACGGCGCTGGCACGCCGCAGCTCGGCGCGACCGTCGAGGTGATCTCAGAGTCGACTGCATCCGCCGCACCACTCAGTTTTTTCACGAACACCCAAGGAATCTTTCGCGGCGAGCGGCTTGCTCCCGGCTTCTATTCGGTGCGCGTTACACTGGCTGGCTTCCTGCCAGCGCTCGAAAAGCACATCCGCGTGAGCGCCAATCTGACGACGCTGGTGCGCATCCAAA
Source organism: Terriglobales bacterium (assembly GCA_035691825.1). Taxonomy (GTDB): domain Bacteria; phylum Acidobacteriota; class Terriglobia; order Terriglobales; family Acidobacteriaceae; genus Gp1-AA122. Next base: position 5,649 of record DASSIO010000136.1, read on the forward strand.
TGGAGTCCATGTTCGCTTCGCTTGAGCAGTTGCGGCGCGCTCCTTTGGCCGGCGCCGCCGAAGCGGATGATTGGAAGTGGGTGCTCCGCTCGGCAACCTCCATGCGTCCGATCCTTCAGTGGGTCGAGCAGGACCCGCTCAGCGCGGTAGTCGTCGACTCGGATAGCGTGCCGGTTGAGCCCGCGCGCGGCCGCCTCGAATTTACAGATGGTGCGCGCCGACCCGGTTCGGTGTCCAATCTCCCGGCCAGTCCAACGACGGCCTTCGCCTACGATCAACAGCTAGGTCAGGCGAGCAGGCTTGTGTTGGCTGGGATCATGAGCTATGAAGGCAACTCGCCCGCGGGAGGAATCGCGACGGTATGGCTCCCCACGGGTTCGCTCGGCGCTGGTCCACACACTGCGCTCGTGCTGCGTGAGTCGAAATTAGGAGATGTTGGTCCCGCGTTCCGTGGTGTTCGCATCGATCAAGGCGGTTCCTTATCATTTGGCAGTCGTACGGTCCTTGAATATGGCGGTGAGTACGTGCTGGTCGGGGTGGGACGGTCCGCATCTTCTGTGCGACCGCGCATGAGGCTCGACGCTCGCATCTCCGACGACTGGCAGGCGTCTCTGATTTTTGCCTCAATGCCGACTGGTCCAGAGCCAATCGAATCAATGGAAGGTGAAGCTGACAATACTCTTCGAGCAGCCTTGAACCAACTGGATGCTTTCCCCGTCCTGATGTGGCGTGGTGGACGACCGGTGTTGGAAAGTGGTTTCCACGAGGAGATCGCCGCAGAGCGGAAGCTGGGGAGTCATGGCAAATTGCAGGTGGCGGCGTTTCATGAAGATAACAGCCATCTCGCGATCTTCGGGCGAGGGAACAATCTTCCAGTTGCCGATTATTTTCAGGACGTATTCTCAAACGGTTTTTCTTATGATGGCGGATCTTCAAGCAGTTGGGGAACGCGCGCGGCGTACAAAGAAAAACTGGGTGACGATGTCGAACTTACAGCGCTCTATGCCTTTGCCGGTGCCTTGACGCCATCGAGCGCCGCAGCCGGTCCGCTCCGGGAGCTATTCCGCACGGCTGGCCGTCAGACGGCGGGAATTAGGGTTTCTGAAAAGGTTCCTCGTTTCGGTACTCGGGTGACGGTAGGTTATCAGTGGATTGGCGGGACAACGTTGACCCGAGTGGACAGCTTTGGCGATTCCCAATTTGATATGGAGCCCTACTTTCATCTCGGGGTGCATCAACGCCTGCCTAAGTTCGGTCCCGGCCGCTGGGAGGCAAATGCGGAGTGCGACAATCTTTTCGCGCAGGGCTATCTGACACTTAACACGCCAGATGGGCGCGTGACTCTGATGCCTGCCTTTCGTTCGTTCCGGGGCGGTCTAAGTCTGCAGTTCTGATCGCGAAATCGGCTTTAGAAAGTTGTATGCCTCCTCCCAGAAAGTGGATTATTGACGGATGCCCCCCGTCCGTTTCCTGTAATCTATTGAATGGTAAAGAGGTTACAGAAAAAGCAGTCTTCCAAAGAATGGACATTCGCTTGCAATTAGGATTCAGCGGCGGAGTGTCGCCCTGCCTGAGCTTGCGATGAAGCAGAACTTGAGAGTCAGCCTCGGAGCCGTTGTGCTAGCGCTTGCCACGCTGGCGGCCATGATTTTTGCCTGGCTGAATTTCGTCCAGAGAAGCGAATTCGAGTCTCCCGACGACGGTGTAGTGTGGCTGGACACGACCCAGGGCATCCAAGCGCAACAAGTGGCCCCAAGCTCCCCTGCAGCGCACGCTGGCGTGCGCGCCGGGGATCGCCTGCTTGCTATCAACGGCACACCCGTCACCCGGCAGGTGCAAATAACCAAACGTTTGTGGCGCGCGGGTCTTTGGACTCAGGTGCGCTACAAGCTATTGCGGAATGGCGAGGAGTTTGAGACACCGCTCGTGACGGCGCCAGCCGAGAAACCCACCTCGATTGAGAATTATGAGCGTGCAATCGGCCTGATCTATCTTTTTATCGGGCTATTCATTTTTGCCCGGCGATGGAACGCACCGCGCGCCGTGCACTTCTATATTTTTTGCCTGGTCTCGTTCATCTTTTATTCCTTCCACTACAGCGGGAAACTGGACACGTTCGACTACGAAGTCTATTGGGTCAAGATTCTAGCGCAAGTCCTAATGCCAGCTCTCTTGTTGCATTTCGCCCTGGTCTTCCCGGAACACACCGAAGGCTTCAAGCGCTCTATTTCGAAGCTGAGTTTGGTTTATGTCCCTCCGCTGGCAATTCTTGTGGTGCACGTGAGCACCGCCCTCGGCGTCCTCGGGTGGGTTCCCTGGCTCGGCTCCCGCATTCTGCTCGACAAGATCGCATACAGTTATCTGGGCGCCTGTTTGCTGTTTGCCGGATTGGTTTTCTATCGGAATTACCGCGCTGCGCCCGCGGGCGTCCTGCGGCAACAATTGAAATGGTTGACCGCCGGCACGTTCATTGGAACGATGCCATTTGCGGTTCTCTACATCGTCCCGTACGTCATCGAGGCGGCCTTGAAGCCCTGGATGAAATTCTCGACCGTCAGCCTGGTCTTCATCCCGCTGTGCTTCGGCTACGCCATCATTCGATACCGGCTGATGGATGTCGACATCATCTTCAAGCGCGGCTTGGCGTACACTGCGGCAACCGCTGCCGTCGCCACGATTTATTTCTTTTTCGTCGCGCTCATCCCGCAGATCTTTCACGCGCCGGCCAACGGCCCCGTTGGCGGGATCATCGCCATCGTGATCGCGGCGTTTCTTTTCCAGCCGTTCCGCGAATGGATTCAAGCTCGCCTCGATCGCTTCTTCTACCGCGATCGCCTGGATTACCGCCGCACCCTAATCGAATTCGGACGCACGCTTACGAATGAAGTGCGGCTTGAGCCCATGCTAGGTTCGGTGATGGACCGGGTATCCCAGACACTGCTCGTCGACCGCCTGGCCATCTTTGTCGAAGACGTATCGAACACCGGCCATCTCCGGCTTGCTCGCTCCATGGGCGTACGGCTCGCGGAGCCTCTCGATCTCAGTTTCCTCGGCCAGGCCCGGCCCGAGTTCGCGCGTGGGGCGCTCTTCTTTGAGTCGCCCCGCGCTGCCCGAAATGTGAGCGAGTCCGTGCGCCGCACGCTGGAGCAGTTAGACCTGAACTACTTCGTTCCGTGCCGGATTCGCGAGCATACCGTGGCCGTATTGGGCCTCGGCAAGACCGTTGACGGCGACTACCTCTCCAGCGATGACGTCGAGCTTGTCGAAACGATTGCGGGCTACGTCGCGGTTGCCCTTGACAATGCTCAGCTCTATACGTCGCTTGAGCAGAAGGCCCTGGAGATCGCTCGCCTGAAGGATTTCAGCGAGAACATCGTGGAATCCTTAAACGTGGGCGTGCTGGCGGTCGACTTGGAAGGCATCGTCGAATCCTGGAACACGCGCATGGAGCAGCTTTTCGGAGTCGCCCGCCAGGAAGCCGTCGGCCGGCAGCTTCGTTCCTTGCTTCCCGAAGAACT
>DASSIO010000137.1:0-13017 GCA_035691825.1 Terriglobales bacterium
GTGGACGTGGAAGGGAAGTAACAATCACCGGCACAGTCAGTGGAGCTTCGCTCCACCGGACGGGCGAGGACGCCCGTCCCCACATGGATCGCCGGCGGTAGGGGCAGGTGTCCTCACCTGCCCTTGCGGAGCGAAGCTCCGCAAGGGTGAAAGTGGCCAGCAGACAACTGGAAGGTGTTTAATCCAGCTTAAAGAACCGCGCTACCAGCTTTTCGTAGGTTCTCCAAGGCAAGACCCGCTTCATCCAGAGCTGCATGCGCGCGTCTCTCCCGACCAGATATCGCAGCTTGGGATTGGGGTCATTGGCGATCTGCCGGATGGTGCGGGCGACCGCAATAGGATCGGCTTTCGGAATAGCTTGTATCCGGTCGCGCATTTTCTCGCCGCGCTCGCGGTTGGGTGAGCTGCCGTCCAGCACCTTTTCGCCCAGCCGGGCATTTCGCGTCCAAATGTCCGTTTGAAACGAGCCCGGCTCGACCAGCACGACCTTGATTCCCAGGCTGTTGACCTCCAGACGCAGAGACTCGCTCCAGCCTTCCAGCGCGAACTTCGAAGCAGAGTAACTGCTTATCACCAGCGAGCCATGCATGCCGCTAATGGAGGAAACCATGATGATGTGTCCTGAACCCTGCCGTCGCATGGCGGGCAGTACAGCCTTAGTCATCGCGACGTGTCCGAAGAAGTTGGTTTCGAACTGCGCTCGAATCTCGCCCAACGTGAGATCCTCCGCAAAGCCGGCGACGGCGAACCCGGCATTATTCACGAGCACATCAATGCGGCCGTGGTCCTGCAGAACCTTCTCTATGAAGGTGGGGATCAAGTCAAAATCCGTGACATCAAGCCGGCGAATGTCAATGTAGGGAAGAACGCCGGCGGCGGTAGCGGCCTGCTCCAGGCCTTCCCGGCGGCCCAGATCACGCATGCTGGCCACGACCTGAAACCCGGATCCAGCCAGTTCCACTGCGGTCAACAAGCCAAACCCACTCGATGTGCCGGTGATCACTGCAATTTTGCCGGGCATAGGTGTCTAATTTCTTAGGGGAACGTTGTATCACGCGGGCGAAAGTTTGTCTCGCCTGCGCGCAGGAGGATGCCATGCTGACTCATTGGCGTAGTGAACGCGATCACTACTTCCAGCTTCATCCGTTGCATGGAGTGTTCTCGCTGATTGCGAGCATGGTGCTGGCAGGCTTGGTTGTGTTGGTCTTGGTTGAATCAGTGAGGTGAAGACGAAAGGATCTCCTTTTTCGCGTTCGTGGCGCGAGGCCATAGAGTTTTGTGCAGCAGCTGACAGCTTCGCGCCAAGGCAGTGTCTGGGGCAGCAACCTTTCACAAGGCAGTCTTCCCAACTGAAGAGCGGCTCGCGCCCATTGGGTCCCGCTAAGTTGCAAATCCTTGCTCGATACGAGACCATAGCCCGTTTGTTTTAATCGGAAAATTTCCTAAGGAAGTGCCAACGATGGCTACGCAGCGGAGGAGTGCGCAGGTGAAGTCCAATCCGAGTTCGGGCGGTGGAATCCAGCCTGCAAAAGGGAAACTAGGCGTACTGATTCCTGGCATGGGAGCGGTGGCCACGACTTTTGTGGCAGGAGTCGAAGCAGTTCGCAAGGGCCTGGCCAAGCCGATCGGTTCGCTGACACAAATGGGAACCATTCGTTTAGGCAAGCGAACCGATAACCGATCACCCGCAATAAAGGATTTTGTTCCCCTGGCAGGACTTAAGGATCTGGTCTTTACAGGGTGGGACATTTTCGAAGATGACATGTACACGGCAGCGCGCAAAGCTGGAGTTTTGGAGCGCGACCTGCTCGATCAAGTAAAGCCATTCTTGTCGTCCATCAAGCCCCGCAAGGCGGCATTCGATCGCAATTATGTGCGCAAGCTCGATGGTCCGAATGTCAAGAAAGGCAAGAACAAGATGGAGCTTGCCGAGCAGGTGCGGGAGGACATCCGTGAGTTCAAGAAGAGCTCCGGTGCAGACCGCCTGGTGACAATCTGGTGCGGCTCGACAGAGATTTTCCTTCAGCCCACTGCGGTTCACGCCGACTTGGCATCGTTTGAGAAGGGCCTGGCGAAGAACGATGAGAACATCGCACCCTCGATGATCTACTGCTATGCATCGCTGATGGAAGGCGTGCCCTTTGCCAATGGCGCCCCTAACCTCACTGCCGATCTTCCGGTTATGTACGAGCTTTCGAAGCGCAATGAGGCTCCGATCTGCGGAAAGGATTTCAAGACCGGGCAGACGCTTATGAAAACGATTCTGGCGCCCGGCTTCAAAGCGCGCCTCTTGGGCGTGAGCGGCTGGTATTCGACGAATATTCTCGGCAATCGCGATGGCGAGGTGCTGGACGACCCCGCCTCCTTCAAGACCAAGGAAGAATCGAAGCTCGGCGTTTTGGAGCACATTCTGCAACCTCAGCTCTATCCTGAGCTCTACAAAAATATTTTTCACAAGGTGCGAATCAACTACTACCCGCCTCGCGGCGATAACAAGGAGGGCTGGGATAACATCGACATCTTCGGCTGGCTCGGCTATCCCATGCAGATCAAGGTGGACTTCCTCTGCCGTGATTCGATTTTGGCCGCGCCCATCGTCTTAGATCTGATTCTTTTGCTTGACTTGGCTCACCGCAGCACTGAGCTTTGCGGCCTGGGAATTCAAGAGTGGCTGAGCTTTTACTTCAAGTCGCCGATGACGGCTCCTGGGCTTTATCCCGAGCATGACTTGTTCATCCAGTCCATGAAGCTGAAGAACACGCTGAGGCATTTGCGTGGGGAGAAACTGATCACGCATTTGGGTCTTGAATACTACGATTAACATTGTGGCGCGGACACTCTTGTCCGCGCTCGGCTCTCGCCAGCCCGTTCAGCGGTTTCTATACCTGCAGAACGTCTCCTTCGCGCGCGACCATCTCGTAGAGAACTGGATTGACGAAAAAGCCCAGAAACAACCGCGAAATGAGCCCAGCGACAATCACGATCGCAAACGGCTTTTGGGTAGACGATCCGATTCCGGTCGACAATGCCGCCGGCAGTAAGCCAAGGCACGCCACGAGCGCTGTCATCATGATCGGACGCAGCCGGAGCAGGGAAGCTTCGTAAGTAGCGGTGCGAACGTCCTTACCCTCCAAACGCAGCTTGTTGATGTAGGAGACCAGAATAACCGCCGTTTCGACCGAAACACCCAATAAAGCGAGCAGGCCCAGCACGGACGAAACGCTGAACGGCGTGTCGGTGAGTTTCAGCGCGATGAGAGCGCCGACCGGCTCGGTCATGATCACGCCGAGCGCAATCGTCACCGGAAACTTGAAGTTTCCATACAGCGCGAACAGGATCATGAAAATCAGCAATACGGCCAGCGGGCCGATGATCATAAGCTGCTGCTTGGCTTCCAAAAACAGGCTGTATTCGCCTCCCCAATTCATCCAATAGCCTTCCGGCAACCGGACCGCTTTGCCGATGGCTTCCTGGCCGTCGCGAACGGCACTCTCCAAATCACGGCCCTCGATGCTGTACTGCACGCCTATGTAGCGCGAATTTCCTTCGCGGTAGATGAACGAGGCTCCGTTGCCGGTTTTGATGTCGGCCAGTTCTTTGAGCGGAATCTGTTCTCCGTCGGGCGCACCTACCAGGAGATTACTGATCTGCTCGGGAGAACTGCGGAATTGCGGCTGCATCCGCACAACCAGATCAAAAAGCTTTTCACCCTGGATGACCTGCGTAGCAGCTTGTCCACCGACCGCGGCTTGTACGACTGCTTCTACGTCCGAGACATTGATTCCATAACGGGCGATTTTTTCGCGGTCAGCGTCGATGACCAGTGTCGGCTGACCCAGTTCGCGCACGACGGTCAGTTGTGTAAAGCCCGGCACGCGCTCCAAGATATTCTTGATCTGCAGGGCCTTATCCTGGAGAACGTTCAGGTCCGGGCCAAAAACCTTCACCGCCAAAGAGCTCTTCAGGCCAGTCAGCGCTTCGTCGACAGCATCTTCCGCGGGCTGGGTGTAATTGAAAATGATGCCGGGGAATGTGGTCAGCTGCGAGTTGATAGAACGAGTCAGCTCCTCTTTGGTTCGAATGTCACCGTGCCAGGCCTTGTCACTGTACGGCTTCAGCCCGACGTAGAACTCGCAATTGAAGAATCCGGTCGGATCGGTTCCATCATCGGGACGACCCAGTTCTGAACCAACAATTGTCACCTGAGGGTAAGCCATCAAGATCCGGCGGATTTGCGGTGCGATCTTGGACGCTTCCTCCCAAGAGATGGTGTACGGCATGGTAGCGCGAACCCAGAGCGCGCCCTCATCGAGCTTGGGCATGAACTCGCCGCCGATGAACGGCACCAGGATCAGCGTGAGCCCGAAGATCACAGCGGCAGCAATCATCGTGATCCAGGGCCGGTCCAGACACCATTTGAGCTTGCCTCCATACCAGTCCTTGATGGCTTCAAACGGGCGATTGACCTTCTCCCGCACGCCGCCTCGAAACCAATAGGACGCCAAAACAGGAACGAGAGTAAGCGTGAGTATCAGCGCACCCAGCAGAGCGAACGACATAGTGTCCGCCATGGGATGGAACAGCTTTCCTGACGGCCCACCCAGCGCATAAATCGGTAAATAGCCCGCAATGATTACGGCAACCGAGTAAAAGATGGGACGGTCTACGTCGCGTGCGGCATGAAGTATGACTTCGTTCAGCTGGTATTCCTGCCCAGTACGCTCGGCCAGTTCGCGATAGATGTTCTCCATCATCACGACCGTGCCATCGATGATGATCCCGAAATCGATAGCGCCAATCGACAGCAAATTCGCCGAGAGGTTCTGTGCGTGCAGCAGGATGAAGCTGAACAGGAGAGCGAGAGGAATGGTGAGGGCGACAATAATCGCAGCCCGCACGCTCACCAGGAAGAAGATCAGCACGATCAGAACAAGAATCATGCCCCGCAGCAGGTTGTCTTCCACCGTCCTGGTAGTGAGATCGACCAGATCGCTGCGGTCATAGAAAGGACGAACCTTGACGTCCTTCGGCAGAATCAGGCGATTGAGCTCTTCGGTTTTCTTCTCTACGCCTTTGAGCACCTCCTGAGCCTGCTCGCCGCGGCGCATGAGAATGACGCCTTCCACCGCATCGTCACTTTTCTGAAAACCGAATTCGCCCAGGCGCGGCGCGTTGCCAATGACGACTTCTCCGATATCGCCAATTCGAATGGGTGTTCCATGGTTACTGCCGACCACGATGTTGGCGATGTCCTTGGTGTCGCGCACCAGGCCCACGCCGCGAACGTAGTAAAACTGACCGCCCTGTGAATAGAATCCGCCACCGGTATTGGCGTTGTTGTTCGACAGAGCCTGGACCACCTGCGGAACGGTCAGGTGATAGCCATAGATGCGAGCCGGATCGAGCAGCACCTGATATTGCATGACGGTGCCGCCGAATCCGGAATCGTCGGCCACTCCCGGCACGGACTTGTAGTTGCGCTCCAGAACCCAATCTTCGATTGTCTTCAGTTCCTGGGGAGTGCGATCGGGACTCTCGATGACATAGCGGTACACAAGCCCGCTGGGACTGAACAGCGGCGCCAGGCTGGGCGTTACACCCGTCGGCAAAGTCGCATCGCCGATACGCTCAAAAACGACCTGGCGAGCAAAGTAGTCGTCGGTGCTTTCCTCGAAGGTCAAGCGAATGTCGGAAAGTCCGTAGAGCGTGATCGAACGCATGACGACCAGATGCGGGACACCGTTCATTTCCACTTCTAGTGGCAGCGTGACCAGGCGCTCCATTTCTTCGGCGGCGTGTCCTGGCCATTGGGTGATGAGTTCCACCATGGGCGGAGACAAGTCGGGATAGGCATCCACGGGCATGCGCTGGAACGAGACGGCACCCCAGACGGCGATCAGTGCCACCATCACCAGGACCAGGAATCGCTGGCGCAAGGCCGCCTGCACGACACGATGGATCATGCCCGAACCTCAGATGATTCGGGCTGGCGGAGAGCGCTCATCAGGAGCTCGCAGATCGATATGTGAAGAGCGACACTCATTTCTGGAGCGAATTCGCGAACTGCAGGAACAGACTGCCGTCGGCGGCAACACGGTCACCCGGGGTCAGCCCGGTAAGCACTTCCGTTTGCCCATCCGTCGTAGCGCCAATGGTTACTGCACGCCGCGCAAACTGGGCTTGCCCGGCGAGCACATAGACGAAAGGCTCGTTCTCCGAATTCCTGAGCACGGCCGCATTCGGGACGGTGATGGCGTTGGAGATTTTGCCTGCCTGCACTTCTGCCACTACGTACATGTCCTTCTTGAGTTTTTCCTGCGGATTTCTTACGTCGATACGGGCCTGCAGCGTGCGCGTGTTTGGATCGAGCGCAGCCGCAACGTAAGAAATTTTCCCGTGGAATGTTGTGTTGGCGTATGCGTCGGTGAGAATCGTCACCGGATCGCCAACCCGAACGTAAGGCAGATCCTGTTGATAGACATTTGCCATCACCCAAACCGTGCTCATATTGGAAATGGTGAACGTCTGGGTGGCGCCTGCCTGGATTACCTGTCCGGGAGCAACGAGACGCTCGACCACTTCACCTGCAATAGGTGCGAGCACGGGTAGCTCAGGCGAGGTGCGGGTTTTCACGGCCTCGTCCGGATTTTTAAATCCAAGAACGTGAAGCGCCTGCTCGCTTGCGAGCACGTCTGCCTGTGCCTGGTTCCGCGCCGATTCCGCAGCAAACAAATCTTTTTCTGCAATGGCGTGATGTTCGTAGAGATCCTTTGCGCGTCCGTACTCGCGATCGGCAAGCTGGAAAGCATCGTTGGCCTTCATGTAGGTGGCACGAAGTTGGGAGAAGTCGGGGCTGGCAACGTACAGCAGGGCCTGGCCTGTATGCACGTTCTCGCCGGGAGAAACCACAATGCGGCTCACCGGCCCGCTCACCTGAGTGATCACCGGAGTAGTGGCAAAGCCGTTGTAGGCGACCGCACCGGTCAGGCGCAGGGTCCGCGTGAGGGTGGTCGGCGTAACCGTCACGATTTGGACATGGGGCATCTGATCGCCGGGAATGGAAAACAGTTCGGCTTTGTCCGCGTTTGTGCCTGCAGGATACGCCGGATCTCCGGTCGGCTTGCTGCTCCCGCATCCAGCGGAAAGAGCCAGCATCGCCAGCATGCCTGCAATAGCTGCAAAGCGTGTGGCCGCGATCTGTTTTGCAGAAGTGATCTTCATGGCAGAGTCCTGCTTCCTACCGCTTCCTTGAGCTGTTCCACCGAGACAAGGTAATTCGCAAGCGCCTGGCGGTAGGCCAACTGGGTAGCGCGATAGCTGCGTTGCGCGTCGAGAAAGTCCAGCAGACTGGCGGCGCCACGGCGATAGGCGTACTCGCTGATATCTCTCGAATCCTGCGCCTGCTTAAGATAGCCGCCGGTGTAGAGTGACACGACTTCCTGATTGCTGGCGAAAGCTTCATAAGCGCTGGTCACGTCGGTGAGAACCGTGTCACTGGCGGCGTACTCGGTCTCTTGCGCCTGTGCGATTGCGTACCTCGTGCGTGCGATTTCGCCTTGGTTGCGGTCAAACACCGGCAGGGGGATGTTGAACGTGATGCCCATCGTGTTCTGGTCGGAGAGATGGCTATACGTCAACCCTGCTCCGAGGTCTACCTTTCCGTTTGCCTTGGCCAGAGCGAACTGGCTTTGAGCGGCACGAACACCTTGGCGCGCAGACTGCAGGTCGGGACGGGTCTTCAAGGCTCTCAAGGCAAGGTCGTCTTTGTTGAGTTGTAACGGCGTATACGTCAAATCACCCTCGACGTCGTAGTTGGCGGGAACAGCGTCATAGCCAAGTAGCTGGTGCAGGCTGGCCAATGCCTGTACTTTTGCCACTTTTGCACTGGCCACGTCCGTCTGGAATTGAAGCAGCTGCAACGTGATTTTCAGCAGGTCTCCTTCGCTGATTGCGCCTGCCTTGTATTGTTCTTTTGCGATGTCGGCGGTCTGCTGGAAACTCGCCAGATCCTGATTAGCAAAATCCAAATTCGACTCGGCCAACTGCACGCCAATAAATTGCTGAGCTACCGCGAAGGTGAGGCTACGCTGGAAATCAGCAACCTGATAGCGGGTGACGGAGGTGGCATCCCGCGCCGCTTCGATTCTCCTGTGGCGCTTTCCGCCACGCTCAAATAAGTAGCTCACTCCCAAGTCGAATTCGGTGGTGTTCAGCAACGTGCTGGAGTTGAAGTTTTGGGGCTCGATGGGAAGGAACAATGCATCCCAGGTCAAAGTAGGATTCGGACGCAGCGAGGCAGTTAACTCCTGGGCCTGGTTTTGCTGAATCTGGGTTTCTGTGGCTTTCAGAGTGTGGCTGTGGCTAATCGCAAGATCGATAGCCTGGTCCAAAGTGATGCGTACGGGCGCTTGCGCCCATATCACTTGCGGCAGCACTAACGAACTCAGAACAGCCGTCACAAATAATTTGCGGTAACCCATGTTTCTCGCGTCCAGCTTGCCCGCCTCGGCTGCGGTTATAAGCCGCTATACCAAGGTGGCTCTTGATGGCTCCTACAGTTAGAAAATCAAAGGCAGGTCCGTTCCTACACGATCAACGCCAGGAAGGGAACCGAGCACAAGGTGGAGAAACTAGAACGCTGGAGGGGGCCGGACGCGTAATCCGAATAGCCGGGTTCCGGAAGCCGATGGGGCATCAGACGGCAGAGGTAGTCGGGCGACTCTAATGGGTGAATAGCTGCATGTTGCTTGGGCAGCGATCGAGGGTGAATGCGCAGCAGCACAGATCAGGCAAAAACTGCGTGTCGAACGCAAAGAGTGATCAGCGCTTACTTGCTGCGACTTTTGCAACTGCGCGAATTCGCATGAGTCGAGCGCCTGAGCTACGGTCGCGATGAGCAACAGAGCAATGCACAGTGTCGCCGCCCATGCCAGGGGCCTTCGGTGCGCCTTTGCTGGTTGCTCGTAACGCATGTCCTGAGTAGCCAAAAAAACTTAGATGCAGAACAGACGGATTCCCTGAAATGTACCACTATTCGGGGCAACATGGGTATTACCAGGCATTACTTTGGTCAGCTTAACAGCCATATACGCCCTCCGGGTGTCGCTCCAAGGCAATACCGATGACCGCGTACCGCTCTAGCAAGACTGTGAAATCCTGCTGACCGGAGCGCCGGCATGGTTTACCATGATGTCGAAGCGGCCCTGGTATATGGGTTGTGCCCCGGCTTCCCAAGCCGGCGAAATGGGTTCGAGTCCCATGGGCCGCTCCAACCCCACTTGATTTCCCATCAGAAACGGTCGGCGCTGAAAGGACTCAGATCGAAAGCTGGTTTGAGACCGGTGACCACCTGAGCCATAATCTGCGCGGTGATCGGACTTAACAGAATGCCGTCCCGGAAGTGGCCCGCGGCAACGAAATAACCGGGGACTTGGGTTGCGCCCAGAATCGGAAGATCGTCCGGCGTGCCGGGGCGTAGGCCGGCCCAATCCTCCAATAGCCGGGCTTCTGTCAGCCCGGGAACGAGATTCATCGCCGCCCGGTGAAGCCGGTGGATGGTTCGAGGATCGACACGCTTGTCATACCCAACATCTTCGACCGTAGCCCCGACGAGCAAGCGCCCATCGCTGCGCGGCACCAGGTAAACATCCGGAGCGCGAATTACATGCCGCACAAAATCCCGGCTAGGCATCGCCACGGCCAGCATCTGACCTTTTCTGGGGCGGGTCGGAAAGGGGCAGGGCGGGAATTGACCTGCCCAGGCTCCGGCACAATTGATGACAGAAGCCCCCGGGAACCTGGTTTTAGACGTGATTACACCCGTGACACGGCCGTTAATCAGATCGATGCTGGTAACTTCCTCGCCAGAAGAAACCTGTACGCCCCGGTGTTTGCAGGCTTCATGCGCAGCATGAACCAGGGCGCGAGGATCGACACTCGCATCCGCGAAAAAGGTCGCAGCCGCCGCAACTTTGAGATGCGGCTCCAGACGGGCAAGCTCATTCGAACTTAAAGTATTACTTGAACTAACAAAAGAGTCCCCGCCTAGCAAAATGCTGCCTTCCCGCCGGTAGTCAACGTCCAGTCCCGACTCGTCCTGCAGTTCCTCCACGAACTCGGGATACATACGGGCGCTGGCAGCAGCCAGCGGTTTTAGCGGCTGAGGAACCTCAGTTCCCGTTTCGACCAGCATGCCGGCGGCGGCTGAGGAAGATTCGCGCCCTGGCTGGCCGCGTTCCAGCACGAGTACCGAAGCCGAACACTTGCGCAATTCGCGTGCGAGGGACAGGCCAACAATTCCGCCCCCGACAATGATGGCGTCCCAGGTTTTCACTCCCGCATTGTAAAAGACTGCCGCCAAGCTGCACCTCGGGTCCGTTCATAGCCACGAAGGACCGTAACCTTTGGGAACAGGTTGAGAGTACGACTGGGCAATTGACACTGGGACCGCTGTGCTGAACAATTGCTGCAAGCACCCTGTAAACTTTCGCGGAGGTTTGTCATGCCAGAGGAAGGCGCGGCGGTAGCCCCTGTCCAAGAGGAACATCAGAGTAACGCCGGCAAGTGGATCGTGCTCCTGCTTGCCTTGCTGTATATTGCCGGGTCGCTCTATGCGATCTTTGACTATCGAGGCCGCCTCGAGAAGCTGGAAAAGAGTCAGACCGCCAATGCCGCTCAGATGGCTGATTTGAGCAAGCGCCTTGCTGACGCGGAGGCGAATGCCGAAACCATCGCCGGCCAGCTCGGCATGACCAAGAAGGAGTTGACTCGCAGAGCGGCCGAGCTGCAATCGCAACAGCGCGCTGCTGAGAGCCGGCTTGCCAAGCAGCAGCAGGAACAACTCAGCAAAGTCAGCGGAGAAGTGGGCGCTGTCGCCACGGAAGTGGGCGGCGTTAAGACCGATGTTGCCTCCACGAAGAGCGACCTGGAAGCCACGAAGGCCCGCCTGGAAAGCATGCGCGGCGATATGGGCGTCATGAGCGGCCTGATCGCGACTACGCGCGGTGACTTGGAGACGCTCAAGCATCGAGGAGACCGCAACTATTACGAGTTCTCGCTGAACAAGAGCAAGCAGTCGACACCTGTCTCTACTGTCAGTCTGCAGCTCAAGAAAACCGATCCCAAGCGGGGCAAGTTCACGCTCAACGTGATGGCGGACGACCGGACGATCGAGAAAAAAGATCGCAACGTGAATGAGCCTATCCAGTTCTATACGGGCCGCGAGCACATGCTCTACGAGCTGGTGGTTTGGACTGTCGAGAAGAACAAGATCAGCGGGTATCTAAGCACCCCGAAGGGAGCTCCGCAGCCGGTGCAACCGTCCGGGCCCGGCGGCAACTGACGCGGCAGCAGCAATTTATGCCGTCAGGCCAGGCCTTTGTGCCTCGCCTTCGTTTCTTCTCTGGCGGCAGTGGGCTGTACTTTCCAGGTATCTTTCCGGGTTTCGCCTGCGTCTAACTAAGAAGGGTGGACGTGTGCGAAGGCGCTATAATGAGCCTAGTTCGAACCCCCGGGAGATTTTTATGAAGTTACGCGGGATCGCTTTAGCGGCGGCGCTCTTGTTGGGCAGCTACGCTTTGCCTTCGGTGCTGGCGCAAGATACGCCCAGCGCACCAGATCAGAGCTCACAGACCACCACCCCGCAAAATCAGCCACAGCCGGTGCAGCAGCCTGACGACAGCAAGGTCAAGCATGATGGCG
Source organism: Terriglobales bacterium (assembly GCA_035691825.1). Classification (GTDB taxonomy): domain Bacteria; phylum Acidobacteriota; class Terriglobia; order Terriglobales; family Acidobacteriaceae; genus Gp1-AA122. Next base: position 11,701 of record DASSIO010000137.1, read on the forward strand.
GCAAGAACGACGTGAACGCCATCGGCAACCGCAAGGTCGGCGGACGCGGCTTGGGCGATTGGTACTCGGTCGAAACTGAAGTGCGCATGGGCAAGCAATATGCCCAGATGGTCGAGTCCAGCGCGAAGATGATTCAGGATCCCGTGGTGAACGAGTACGTGAACCGTATCGGCCAGAACCTGGTGCGCAACTCCGATGCCCAGGTGCCCTTCACGATTAAGGTTATCGACTCCGACGACATCAATGCGTTTGCGCTCCCCGGCGGCTTCTTTTATGTGAATTCCGGGTTAATCCTGGCGGCGGACGAAGAGGCCGAGCTGGCGGGCGTAATGGCCCATGAGATTGCGCACGTCGCGGCGCGCCACGCGACGCGGCAGATGACCCGCTCCAACTGGGCAAGCATTGGCACCATTCCTCTGATATTTGTTGGTGGCGGAATCGGCTATGCAGCTTACCAGGCCGCCGGCCTGGCTTTGCCGATGACCTTCCTGAGCTTCCAGCGTAGCTTCGAGGCGGAAGCGGATTACCTGGGCTTGCAGTATATGTACAAGTCAGGGTATGACCCCAACGCGTTCATCGCGTTCTTCGAAAAAGTCCAAGCGCAAGAAAAGAAAAAGCCTGGAACCCTGGCCAAGGCCTTCTCCACTCATCCGCAGACGCCGGATCGCATTCAGAAGTCGCAGGAAGAAATCGCCCGCATTCTGCCCTCGCGTCCGCAATACGTTGTAACCACGTCAGAGTTCGATGATGTGAAGGCACGGTTGGCGCGCATTGAGAACCGCCGCAAGATCGTCGACGAGAAGGATAGCAACAAGCCGAGCCTGCGCCGGACTTCCAGCGCGGATAAGAGCGGCAAAGATACAAAGAACGACGATGATCGTCCCACCCTCAAGCGCAGGGACGACCAGAACTGATTGTGCTTGATTAGGGATTTTGGCCGGCGGCGGATGCTGCCGGCTTTTTAGTATCCCGATCTCACCGTTTACCTGCCTCGATTCGCTGCGAAAGTGTTCTGAACAGCTCCAGGTCGCTGCTGCCATCTGAGGGATACTGCGCCGCGGCCCAGGTTGCGGCAAGGGAGGCCGGCCCTTCTGCGTAAGGTACCTGGATTGCGCTGATCTGTTTCTGGAGCTTTTGTTGAACCACTTCGAGTCCATCCGAAGTAAGTTCCGGCAGCATCAGCGCAAAACAATCTCCTGCATAACGGCAGATTACGTCGTTGTTCCGAGTCGCTGACTTGATGACCTCGGCCACTTTGCAGAGCAGATTGTCGCCAGCCGCGAGGCCCAGCGAGGCATTAATACGGCGGAAATCCCT
>DASSIO010000138.1:0-33708 GCA_035691825.1 Terriglobales bacterium
TTCGGGAGGGTTGTGTCCTCATTGGTCGAGGACGTTCTGATGCCGCCAATTGGTTTAATTCTCCATCGCGGGGATGCTTCCAATCTCTTCCTCAGCCTTACCGGGAAACACTACGACACGCTGGCTGCGGCGAAACTCGCAGGTGCGCCGACCATCAACTACGGCTTGTTCTTGAATACGCTGTTCAATTTCCTGCTGGTGGCTTTTGCTGTGTTCTTCATCGTTAAACAAATAAGCCGCTTAAAGCGGTTGCAGGCAAGCCCCGCTGCCAGCCCGACAATGAAAGAATGCCCGTATTGCTTTTCGACAGTTTCGATTAAAGCGAGTAGGTGCGCTCACTGCACGGCGACGCTGGATTCGGGGCTGAGCGCCACTCCATAGGGAGAGTGCGTCAAGTTTCAGTCGGTCGCATGCCGAATCGGGCTTCTCTTGGCGTGACTGACTGTCGCATCGGAGCGAGCGGATTGACTTCGGTTAGCGTCAGCGTATGCTTTCCCCGCCATACTGATGACCCCAAGTTCGATCCGGAGGAGGTTCAGCCGTGAAGTTAAAGTCAGGAATCTTGGCGTTCATGCTTTTCAGTATCTCGGCGTTGACTGCGGCGGATACGCTGATTTTGCGTGATGGCACGACTCGGAGTGGAACACTCGTAAGTGCGACCTCCACGACGATCACCTTCCGCGAGGGAAAGACTCTTCACCGTTATGCGCGATCAAAGGTGCAATCGCTACAATTTGGCGACAACACTGCCCCGAGCAGCACATCAACGAAAGCACTTACGACAAAGGCCACGACTACTGCCACGACGCGCCAACCTGTAATCCTGCCCGCTGGAACTGAGATCGTCGTTCTCACCAATCAGAATATCGATTCGAAAACGGCTAGCGAGGGGCAGGTGTTCTCAGCCGATGTGGCAGAACCGGTAGCCGATGATTCAGGGCAGGTGGTAATTCCAAAGGGATCGCCCGCCGAATTAATCATTAGCAAGGTGTCGGCGGGGAACGTGACGGGCGGTTCAGAGTTGTCACTCGATCTGCAATCGGTCAAGGTAGGCAGCCAACGTTACGTCGTCAGTACGCAAGACTTGCAGCAGCAGGGCACAGCAGGCATTGGGGCAAACAAGAGGACTGCGACGATGGTGGGCGGTGGGGCGGCGCTCGGAACGCTCATCGGAGCCGTGGCTGGCGGCGGCAAGGGCGCGGCGGTTGGCGCGTTGGCCGGAGCCGCAGCCGGAACTGGGGCGGAGGTTCTCACCAAGGGCAAGGCAGTTCAGGTTCCTGCCGAAAGCAAACTTCGCTTCAGGCTCGATCAGCCGTTGCGCCTCGACCAAGCGTATTGACCAGTTCAGCTTTCGCTATGCAAAACCGTTCAGGAGGCAATCAGGATGATCCCCAATATTCGAAAAGCAGTGATCGTGGGCCTCTGCACAATGCTGATGCTGACAGTACCCCTCTCAGCCCAGTCCAAAAAATCGAAATCGTCGGAAACGAAGCAGTCGCAGTCCGCGCAAACGCCGACCGGCAAAGTTGATCTAAATACCGCTTCGCAAAAGGATTTGGAATCACTGCCGGGTGTGGGTGCAGCGACGGCGAAGAAGGTCATTGCCGGTCGCCCGTATTCCAGTGTTGCTGACCTGAAGAAAGCCGGTGTTTCGCAAAGCACCATCGACAAGATTCAGGGGCAAGTAACCGTCTCTGCATCCAGCGCGAATACGCCTGCGAGTGCACCTAAGTCGAAGTCGGAACCGAAGCAAGCCCAATCTGCCAGCGCACCGACCGGCAAAGTTGACCTTAACACCGCTTCGCAGAAAGACTTAGAAGCATTGCCGAGTGTCGGTGCGGCAACCGCTAAGAAGATCATTGCCGGTCGGCCCTACAGCAGCGTGGCGGATTTGAAGAAAGCAGGTGTTCCGCAGCGCACAATCGACAAAATTCAAGATCAGGTAACAGTCTCGGGGGCCACAGCGCCGACGTCAGCCAGCCCGTCTGCGAAACCCAGCGCCGGTTTGGCTAGCAGGCCGAGCCGGTCAGACATGTCCAGAAGCGATCAAGCCGCAAGCTCGGATGGTGCGGCGCAAACGCCCGCAGCAACGAGTACCTCATCTGCGGCACAATCGGAAACCGCTGCCAAGAGCCAGCCAGCTCCGGGCGGCGGCAACGGCCAAGTGTGGGTGAATCTTGACACGAAGGTCTACCACAAGGAGGGCGACCGCTGGTACGGCAAGACCAAGAACGGAAAATACATGTCTGAACAGGATGCGATTGCCGCTGGCTATCGAGCGTCAAAGCGATAGGAGGAGCGTTATGGGATTAATGGACAGCATGAGAGAGGCGGTTACGGACGAGATCGGCAAGCGATTCGGCCAAGTGGCCTCTGAACAGCCGCTTGGCTCCCAATTGTTGTCGATGTTTGGTGGCGGCAATCAAAGAAGAGGGCTGGGCGAACTGGTTAGCACGTTCCAGCAGAAGGGACTCGCTGGGATCGTGAACTCGTGGGTGAGCACGGGAGCAAACTCGCCGATCAACGCCGACCAGATCGAACAGGTGCTCGGGCAGGAGCGGCTCCAGCAGATCGCGGCAAAATTTGGGGTTCCGCCCGAGACGGTGAAGGCACAACTCGCTCAGGTACTGCCCGACGTTGTGGACAGGCTTACGCCGAACGGAAAGATTGAAAATCAGGAGGGTTCATGAAGAACAGTTTGCTTCGTCTACTTGCCATCGGTCTTGTACTCGCGGTCGTTTCTTCATTTGTTTCTGCGCAGTCGGGAGGAACGGCGAAGGGCAAGAGCAAATCCACCGCTGCGGCAGCAACTGACACGAAGGCAGCCCAATCGGACACTTCGGCTAGCAAGCTGGTTGATCTGAACAGTGCGTCGAAGGAAGAGTTGGACGCCTTGCCGGGTATTGGTGCGACGTACTCTCAGAAAATCATCGATAACCGCCCGTACAAGGCCAAAACAGACTTGGTGCGGAAGAAGGTTATACCTCAAGCGACGTACAACAAGATCAAAGACAAAGTCATCGCCAAACAGGATACCGGGAGCAAGAAATAAGATCGTATTCCGGAGGAGTTGGGCGGTGCTCCGTTTGATTTGCCCGCTGCGTGCAATCGCGTTAGTGCTGGTCATCTCGTGCGGGTGCACGCAGCGATCAAGTCCAAGCCTGCGCGAGGCTCCCAATCCAAGTTCCCGCGGCAATACACAACGTCGGAACCTGGGGGCGGATGAACAACGCGGTGGTCACACGCTCAAGCGCCATGTCGCAAAGTCCGACGCGGAGTTGCGCACGAGGCTGTCCGCGGAACCGAACATTTCTGCCGCTTCAACCTACAGCGACAGAGATACGGCGGAATCTGCGGTGGCCGAAGTTATCGAAGCTGATCACGAAAGAATAGAACGGTGGCTTCATCGATCTGGAGGGCACCCGAATCTGGTGCTCGACTACAACGGCCAGAGCCCAATCGGGCGATCACTTCGCAGGAATGCAAGCACATCAGAGCCGTGCTCCCACGCGATTGTGGTGCTGAAATGGGTATCGAGCGACGATTTCATAGTGCTGACGTCGTACCCTGAATGCAGGTGACGTGTTGGTCACAACGAATGAATTTCCGGCGATTAGAGCGTTCGTAAGGGGGTATCTGCATCAAGACGCTGTACCGGAGTACGGTTCGGCGACAGCCGCCGCTCAGCAATTCTGTCGTGATGCAGATTCAAAGCAAATGGCGGTGCTACGTCGGGAATGGGAACAATTTCGACGTCGGAATCCGAGCTTGGGCGACATCAACAGCAGCTTGCTCAAGCTCGGTTCTGCGTGGGAGTTCCAATCCATCGATGAATTTGAGCGAATGCTGGAGGCCATACCAACATAAGGTTTCGTCAGCTCAATCAACGTCACGCGTGCGGAATCGGCAGCGCTGCTGCCTTGCTACCAAAATAGGCCACCGGCGCATATCGTCTTCAGCAACGGATCGGTATCCACCAACATTGCGGCGGGACGGTAATGGGCTGGACTCAATGCCTCATTCCTCCAGCTCAGATGTAACCTTCGCCGTCCTTATTCATCTACTACTCTTGGGAAACCGCATTTTTCCACGACGGCTGTTGTTTCCCCCCGAATTCCCAATCTCAGGCTTGCCAAGAAAGACTTTACTCTGGCGCTCTTGGCACTTTTGAAAGCGAAGGAGATAAACCCACCATGAGGAAATTTCGTATCGAGCAATTGTTGCTTGTCGCGCTAAGCCTCTTAATCGTCAGCGGAGTGGTCGGTGCTGCGGAGAAGGAGAAAACCCAGCTGCGGGCTAGATTGGATGGGATTCACGAAACCAATCCGTCGACGATCATCACCAACGGAACCGGCACTCTCACGGCCACTGTCAATGACGACTCCTCGATCACTTACACCCTGAGCTACAAGAATCTCTCAACACCCGTTACTCAGGCCCACATTCACATTGGGGCGACCAAAATCACCGGTGGTATCTCCGTGTTCTTCTGCAGCAACTTGAGCAACGGACCTGCGGGTACACCCGCGTGCCCCAACGATGCCACCAATTCTGGAACCGTGACGCACACTGTGACTGCTGCTGATGTAGTCGGACCGGCCGGGCAGGGAGTTCCAGCTGGTGACATGGCGGACGTTGTGCGAGCCATTGCCAGTGGTGTGACTTATGCTAACGTTCACACTACCGCCCATCCCGCTGGTGAAATACGGGGACAGATCAGATCGACAGAAGACGAGGACGACGAGCTTCCGGGAGCCGATCACGATCACGAGTAGTTTCCGCTTATTAGCGCAGAGCGCCTCGCTGCGGCGAGGCCTCTTTATTTGGATCGGCTCGAGGCCTCGCAGCTGGTCGTGGACGAACTGATCGACGTGGCCGGACGAGCGACGATCGAGGCGATGCTGGAGCTGTCGGCTTACCACGAATATGTGAAGGGATTCACGGCACCCGGGCGCAAGGCGACCACTCTGAAACTGATACCCGCCTAGGCGGCATTGAGAGTCGTAATTGTCGTGAGTCAGCGCGCGGAACCGCCTATTCATGTCGCTAAGACTCAATCCGCTCCACTTGTCCGGTGGACGAGGGCAAAGGACGATGGCTGTTTCTAAAACTCCGGATGGAATATGTCGTCAAGTTCGACGGCTGCCAACATCTTCTTTGCTTGCTCGGTCCAGTCGTTGAAAGCGATGTCGTCGGCAGTCAGCGCATCCCAATTCCCGAGTAATGCATTGACGGTCGGGTATTGACTGACGAAATCGGTGAGCACAATCGGGTCCTGGCGGCAATAATCAATCTCCTCGAACGTGACGCGACCTGTTGGCGTGTGATCCATCTTGCGCAAATTCTTCACACGCGCGCTTCAGGGTGTAGGACTGATCGCGGAGCGCACGACCTAGCGTGTGAAGGTCGATAAAACGACCCTCTCCGGGCCATTCCTCGGGGTGCAGGATGCTGCCGAGATGCGCGGCGCGCAGGAACTTGCAGCCAATCACACGTCGCCAATCGATGTCGTTCATGCCTATCGGATTGTGGCGCGGATAAAGAAAGAGAGCACCGGAATCCCCGTGCTCTCTGCCGTATCAGCAGTGCGCAAACAAGCTGTCTATTGCAACGGACTATCGCTGGCGCTCGCCTGTTGGCTAACGTTGAAGCGGATCACGCCCGACTGGTCGGTGAAGAAGTGACGCTGACCTGTCTGCGAGTTCTGAGGATCGCCGTTGACGGTATAGATGGTCGCCGCGCCGCCGCCGCTGGGCGCGCCGCTGGTGACCACGGAGAAAACGTAACCTGACTTGGTGCCGCTCGCCAACACCGAATCTAGGAGACCAGCGCCTGTATCAGATACCCCACCGGAGCTTGGCGGCCCAAGGTGAGCCAGCGTGGCAAAGCCGTGGTTCGGGTACGTGGAAGCGAACGTGACTTCCGCGGTGTTGATGGTGCGAGCCGAGCCAACTGCCGATGCTTCATTCGCGGCGATGCGCGACCGCAGCAGGTTTGGAATTGCGATAGCAGCGATGATTAAGATGATCGCCACAACGATCAGCAGCTCAATCAATGAGAAGCCCTTCTGTTTACGCATTAATCTCTCCTGTTCCAGTCCACTCCCGCTAACTTGCAAGTCGCTCGCCAGAATTGCAGGTACACATTGCATACTGAGGTGCCGCCCGCGACAATCATGAAATCAGTAGCACTTAGTAGTTTTGGAGGCTTGGTAATGTCACTTTCATGGTGTATCTAGAGGCCACAAAAACACAGCCACAATTTCGGTTGTTGTCAAGCGCATCGCAATTTTCGTCACGATCGGCTCAGGTTGAGACGTAGAACAGCGCCGCACCGCATGACTTACGGAGTCATCTGTTGGGGGGGTGAAGAAACAGCTTCGATTTAGTGCCACGCATGATCGCAACGGTGCTCGGTGTTACCGGTGTGCTTTTCACACCTCACGCACCGGCCATACCTGCCAGCTTCCATCCGTTGAAGTGCTTCACGGACCATCGAGAAAGAGGACTCGGAAGAACTCTGCCGGCGTTGCGATGCGCAGCGCTGTGCAACCACCTTCGTGAAGTGCTTGGTTTTGTGGGTCAGCAGCCAGTCAGGTTTGCTGGCCATGCCAGACAGGAGCACTGGCACATCTGCGTCGTGTCGGATCAAACGCCGATTCGCACGAACCAGGTCCTTGTCCGGGTAGGGAACCAGCTCGGGGTTGATCAGTTTCATTAGGCGGCGGTAATCCTCGATCAACTGATCGGTGGCGTCGAGCGACGGCAAACGCTCTGCGTGAAGCAGCAGGTTTTCCTCCACTTCATGGAGGGACAATTCCTCCGGTTCGGTCAGGACATTGGAGTCAAGGAAGAGACGAATCCTGCGTGGGCTGCTCACTTCCCGCGATGGCTGCGAGCGCGGCCTCGCGAAGCGCTAACGGAAGGCTTCTTTCCGTAATGACGGGCATAGGCGCGCTGGCGGGCCTCAGAAAGCGTCGCCAGCAGGTCTTACGACGTCACACCAGCAGCCGCAAGACTCGAGCTCACCTTCCAGGGCACGCATCAATTCTCGGCTTCTCTTTTGATGTTCCCAATGCTTATCACCGCAGAGCGCGCTGAGCGGGGTATTAAAGCGGGCATACTTACAGGCGCGAAACAACTTCTTCAATCTCTTCGCGTGACGTTGTCCGACCAAGGCTGAAGCGAATTGCGCCCATTCCGATTTCCGGTGGAACCTTCATAGCCTTCAATACCGGCGAAAGCTCTACTGACCCAGAGTGGCAGGCGGAACCTGTGGAAGCAGCTACGCCGTCCAATCTCTTTAAGAGTGTCGAACCGATCTTTCCTACAAAACTGACGTTTAGCGTGTTGGGCAATCTCTCAGTCGGATGGCCGCTCAGAACCACACCTTTGCCAAACCGTGCCTGCAGCCGCTCCCAAAACAGATCCCGCAGTTGCCGTATTGATTCCACTCCCACCCAAGACTGTGCCAGTTCACAGGCCGTACCCAGGCCGACACAAAGCAATACGCTTTCAGTTCCGGCGCGACGGCCTAATTCGTGACCGGCTCCGTGAATCAGCGGCTCCAGGCAAACACCCCTCCGAACATACAGAGCACCAACACCTTTTGGGGCATACAGCTTATGCCCAGCCAGCGACAATAGGTCTACGCCAAGCTCATCAACGCGAGTATGGATCTTGCCTACCGACTGCGCTGCGTCGGTATGGAAGAGGATGGCGTGCTCACGCGCAATACGAGCAATCTCCGAGATGGGCTGCAGGGTCCCGACCTCATTGTTGGCATGCATCACCGAAATAAGAATTGTGTGAGACGTTACTGCATGCCGGACATTCTCTGGATCCACCCGGCAGAAACGATCAACGGGTAGGTAGGTTATCGATGCTCCTAGCCGCTCAAGAAAACGGCACGGGTTAAGCACCGCCGGGTGCTCGACCTGAGTGGTGATGATGTGACCACCGCGGCCGCCCTGGGCAAAGAACACGCCCTTCAGCGCGTGATTGTTGGCTTCGCTTCCGCCGCCGGTGAACACGACTTCGTCCGGACTGCAGTGCAACAATGCCGCTACTTGTGCGCGTGATGTTTCGACGGCGTGTCGTGCCGGCAGCCCTGCCCAGTGCTCACTGGAGGGATTGCCGAATGGCTCCGTCAGTGCCTGACTTATCGCCGTTGCCACTTCGGGCGCGATTGGAGTCGTAGCGTTGAAGTCGAGATAAATTGGTCGTCTTTGCAAAATGCTCATCGGCTCCAGGAACTCTGTGGGCAGGATTTCGCCAGGGTGAGCGGCAATATCTTGCGCTTCCGCCCTGATAGTCCTTGATCTCCACGTCGTAAGCGTTCCCACATACGGTATCGATTCCACTCAATTGAGCAGGGAATTGGCAGTGAGGTTCGCCAGCTCCAGAAATATCGCGTCGGCCGTACCCTGTTTCTCGTCATTCCCGAGTGCAAGGTGTTCCTCGAGCCGCGACTCCATTTCTGTTAACACCACCGACGGTGCGCGCCCTGCCAATTCCTTCAGGAGCAGCACGTGCGCCTGCTTCCGCTCCATGACTTCAAGTCCGTCCAGAATCTGACGATGTGAAGTACCTTCCCAAATGGCAAGGATCATGGCTTCCCGTAGCCAGCGTTCGACACCGAATTCCTCGAGAACGCCCAGGCCGCCGAATGCCTCCATGCTCCACTTGGCCGTCTGGACGGCGAATTCTGCGGTCCAGTATTTGGCCAGATGCGCCACCAACCGAAAAAGGTGATACCGCTCCGAGTATGGAGCGCGCTCTTGCCAGACTGAATCCAGCAGCCGCACGGCATACCAGGCAAGGGCGCAGGCGCCGTGGAGATCATGCAATCGCTTCTGGAATTGTTGTGAGAAGAGGGGGTGCTCAATAATCGGACGACCGAAGGCGACTCGATGCTGAGCGTATGACAGAACATCTGACATCGCGCGCTGAGCCAGCGCCACACTTCCGATACTGTTTGCGACACGGGAAATATTGAGGACTTCGAGGATAAGGTAGATGCCGCGATCGGGTGTGCCCAATATCCAGCCTTCGCTGTCACGAAGTTCGATTTCTCCCGTGGGCACAGATCGGGTAGCAATCTTGTCCTTCAGGCGCCGGATGGTGTAGTTCAGCTGTCCATTTTCACTAATCCTCGGCACCACAAACAGCGCCAGACCTCGGACATCCCGCGCTGCGCCTTCCGGTCTGGCGGCTACTACGGCAAGCTCCGCACCGGCATTGCTGGCAAAATACTTGTCTCCCGTAAGCAGCCAGCGCGAGCCATCTTTGCGAGCCGTGGTCTCGACCGCGGTACCCAGATCTGAACCGCCTTTTATCTCCGTCATCCAGGTGGCGCCCTGCCACACCTCATCGTCCCGGCGCAGCAACCGGGGAAGAAAACGGTCTTTCACCGGGTCACTCGCGTACTTGGCCAATGGCGCAGCGGTGGAGAGCGAGACCGTGTAGGGACACGCGAGCCCGGGATCGTAGAAGCCTGTTGTGTAAATGAACAGGTACGCCGGAATCAGCGACTGATCCTGAAAAGCCCGCCAGAGCACACCGGAACGATAACCCCGCTTTAACATCCTCCAGTATTCGGGCGCGTAAAGGATTTCATCCACCCGTTGACCGTGTTGATTAAACATGCGCAGCCAGGGCGTGCGCGCACGATCGGTGGCGGCAGAGATACTTCTCCCTTCGCTCTCCCACCAGCTTTCGTACTCGCACAAGGCGTCGTGGTGCGCAGAGTCCCGCACCGCGTCTCTCAGGAATGCAGTTGGCGAGCGAAGGCCTTCGACGTTCATGCGCGCTCCCACGATTGAGAAATGGTCCGGCGCCGCAATTCTACTCGGTCCTGCACAACTGCAGAGCCCATTTCGCAGACAGGGCAGGCTGGCATGGGCCGCCAAGCCGCGGCCGCTTGGGACGGCGATCCCGCAGCCAGACATCGCATGAGTAAATACCCGCGAGACTGAAACTTGGATACAATCTTAAGTAACGTCAAGTCCATCGAGCTCTCATGAAGTCGTCTCGGATCGAACCGCGGGTCAGGTGTGTCCTTCCAGTTAGGATTAACTGGACCGATTCGGAAGGCAATGAATTTGAGCGCCTCACCTGTACATTAGACATTAGTGAGCACGGTGCGAGAATTACTGGAATTCCCGATAAATTATGCCCAGGAATGGCAATTCAAGTTAGTTGCAAGAACCGTCGGGGTTCGTTTCGCGTAGCTTGGGTCGGCCAGAAGGGCACGCGGATGGAAAACCAGATTGGCCTCTTGGCCGACGCGAGAGAAGCGCAATTCTGGCGGGAGCTATCGCAAGAAAAATCTGGCACCTACGTCGATGGGCTAGCTGAGCGTGAGCGGCAGGCGCAGCAACACGCAAGACATATAGAACCCCAGCCGGGTTCCAATCGTGTGAGGTCTCTCCGGGTCAACGACCGTCTGAAGGCTGCGACGGAGGAACTCTTCGATTTGGGAAAAGTTATTGAAGAAGGCAATGTCGAGCCCACGGCCCTGCGAGAGTTTCGCCAGGCTCTCGGCTACGTCCGCAATACGAGCTGGATGCTGCAACAATGGTTTGAGCTCGAGAAAAATCGAAACGAGCGGCTGCCGTTGCTCACCATGCTCAATACGGAACGTCTTCGCCTGGCAGCGAGCCTCTGTGCGGACTTGGCCGGATTCGTCGCAACTACCAAGGTTCAGCTTGACGTCGGCCTCGTCGATCATTTTACAGACACGATTAAACAGTTGATGGTCGTGTTGAGGGCTACCTCGAACCGGCAAGTGCGATCATCATCGGAACCGCCAGCAGATGATACAAGCGCCGGAACCATGAGAGCGATTTCCACTTCCGATTCCACCTAACTTCCGGGCCTAGCGCACCACGTATGCCAGCACCCCGCACGCCCAACGATCCGGACGGTCTTTCTTGTCCTTCTCAACTCAGTTTGGGACTACATCGAGAGGGCAGGGGGGCTCGGAGGAACTCTGCCGGAGTTGCGATGCGCAGCGATGTGCATTGCGCAACCACCTTTGTGAAGTGCTTGGTATTGTGGGTCAGCAGCCAGTCGGGTTTACTGGCCATGGAAGACAGGAGCACCGGCGCATCCGTCCCGCTACTCGCCGTCTCCTGGCGAAATCTGAGGCCAATCCAGGCAGTGCTTACAGGTCTCAGACGGTAACCGATGACCTCACTGCCTGCTTACACGCTGCCGAATTGTTCCTTGAAATTTACATGTCGATGACAAACGTTTGACATCGACTTTCCCGCTGCAGGGTCTAACCAGCAGTGAGGAAGCAGACGTGAATAAATCAATTACGTTCGCATTAGCGATTGTGGTGGTGTTCAGCGTGTGGCTGGTTGCTGCTAACAAGGAAGTTGCACCCGAAGTGTATCTGGTCACAAGCTTCGACTTCTCCCGCTACCCTGCATGTCAAACCGGTAGAAACAGCAATTGCATCATGGCCATCCGGTTCTACGACGCGGATTCCTACCAGCCTCTGGCAGAGGTGGAGATGGCCGCGGGGATGAGAGGAGTGCAGCGTATCGTAGGGAAGGCGAATGCCGGCGCCACGCCGCACCGGGCGTATGCGGTGACGGTGTACCTCGACCATCTCGGTAACCAGAAGGAAGGGCCGCGCGGGCAGACAAGCGAGTGGCGCGATGCCTATGAAGAAAACTGAACTGGGAGCTACCGGGTAGGGCAGCACGAGGCATTTATGGCGTTAGTCATCACGTGTCGGAATCCATTCCCTGCGGTACAGACCGAGAGCGAAGTGGGGCGAGTTCTTCAGGATCAGCTCGGAGTACTGTATGTGGTGACCGGGTCGGATGCGACGCAGGAAAATTTCGAATTGCTTCCTGGCGGCACGACGAGCATCAAGGGCACCTAGTGAAGCGTGCCATTCGTCTGTAACGAGGTGAAGGTCTGCGGCGAATACTGCCGTCACAATTTCTGCTGGTCTGATCACGTTCTACTGGTTTCACGTCATCAACCGGATAAGCAACTCGGTGCTGGTGTTCGACGCCGCTGGACTTGCGCTTTTTGCCGTGTCTGGCGCTACCAAGGCCCTCGCTTTCCATCTGAACCCTCTTGCGGCTGCGCTCCTCGGCATGTTGACGGGGATTGGCGGCGGGATCGCTCGGGACATCCTTCTGGCCGAAATACCCGCGGTTCTGCGTTCGGATGTCTACGCTGTAGCTGCGTTGGCCGGCTCTGCAACCGTCGTGATCGGAAGCATGTTGGACTTGCGACGGGTGGAGTTACTGCTACCGGTGCGATCCTGCATACGCATTGATCATCCTCTGCATCTCGGTTTTGGCTAGCTGAACGATTGCACGCAATGCTTCGTTCAATTTTTTCTGCTGCTTATCCGTTTTCGGCTTACATGTTTTTGACTCAGACTTCATGCCTCAAATGTAATCCGGGTCGGAGCGACGCTGCTTGCTCTGCGACAAACAGGGAGTTAATTTGTGTCCCAAATTGGGTATCCGGGTCGCACTGACCGTGAGGTGTCGACCTGGACAAGCGAACCCACCCTGCGAACCGGGCTGGTTGCTGGTAGCGCAATTCCCGAATCGGCAAAAACTAGTTGCGCTGCCCGTCAGATGCGGCTCCAATCAGTTTACAAAGCGACCTAACCGATCACGGGCATGAATATAGGGGTGGAGGTTCTCTAGCGCCCAGGAGCGCGCTCGGTCTCGATCCATAGTCCAACATCTTCCGTTTCTCCTGCCTGGCATCCCCTCGCGGATCCATCGCCTAACAACGTGTTCCCCCCGGCCTATATAGCTGGCGATTTGAGGTACACCCAGGAGCGGTGCCTCTGGTTCCGGCACTTGACGGTTGGCATCAGCAGCTGCCCTGTAGAATTGATGCAGTGTCCGCAATTCGATTCCTCGGCGTAAAAGTTCGCTTTGGGAGTACACGCGCCCTCCGCGAGTGATTGTCAATCGCGGGAAGACATGCATTGCATGAATCGCATCGTCTGATTCATTCAGGAGTATTAGTAGCGTAAGCGTCTTACTCTGGCGCTCTCGCGGAGTGATGTACCAGTACGATCTTCCTTTTTGCCTCTTCATTGGGCAAACGCTCACGAGAACATCAACTCGTTCGGCAATGAGCGTCACATAGCCCAGGTACTTCGAGCGCTGCACATGACCGGAAGAGAGGGTGACCAATTGCCGAATCAGACGATTCCGCAGCATTAGATGGCGTCGTTTGCTCCGTAGAGCCTTTTTCAGGCGTTGCTTCAGCGGAGGACGGTAGCCGATGAGCTCGTAAGCGCGTTCGAGAGTGCCGAAACGTTCCCGATAGGTTTCCGACGATACCGTCTCGGGCGCCTCATCAATGATTCTTGTGCTGAGGTCGCCCTGCTGCGCGCGGAGTTGTCTCAGTGCATCGAGCAGTTGTTCATCCGTTTTGCGCTCATAGCGCTGATAATATGCGGCTTGCGCTTCACGGTAGGTGCGCAGGCTCACGATTGCTGGAAACGCATTACGCGTAACGATCCACCTGTTTATCGGTACTGGTCTCGGGGAAGTGGCAAGTCTTGTCTCCGTACGCCCCCACGTGAGTATTCCCGCATGCCGAGGATCAGTCAGAACCCGCCTAACGGCGAAGAACGACCACTGCCTGCCACGATAAGGAATTCCGCGACGCGCAAGTTCTCGAATGATCTCGGCTGGCCCCATGCTTTTGTCGAGAAACAACGAATAAATCAACCGAATAGCCCGGATTTCCTTCCGTGGACCGAGGACCAATTTGACGTGTCCGCTCCTCAATACCTTCTGCTCGCCATACTTCATCAATTGTCGCGGCTTGCCGTTCTCACTGACATACAGGCGGCGGAATCCATAGCTCGGAGCGCTGCCTGCCCAGTGCCCGGCTTCTGCGATCCGGCGCATGCTCTGGTAAACCTTTGCTGACAGCTCCCGACTGTACTCCGCCGCCATGGTGCGCTTTACCGCCTTGAAGATAACGTTGGGGAGCGTCAGCTCATTGCTGAATTCTTCAGCGCAGTAATGAAGATTGATCCCGCTACTCCGGCACAGGAACTCGTAGTGCGCTGCTTCGTCGACATCCTGGAACCGCCCCCATCGGCTGACGTCGTAGACGAGGATTGCCTGAAACCGAGTGTCTCTGCCAAGCACGTCGTTCAACAATCGCTTGAGCGACGGTCGAGCCTGCAGGGTGAGGCCGCTGTGCCCTGCGTCTGTGTACGTCGCAACAATACGGAAACCCATCTTTCGTGCATACGCAGCGATCACATCCGCCTGATTATCGAGCGAATATTTCTGCATCTCGGTAGACATCCGCAGGTATTGGGCCGCAGGAATCGCCGCCTTTGTGGTCATTGGCATTTCCTCCGTTCAGTTCATGATTCCGTAGCCGCTGTGCTATGCCATCTTTTGACGCTTTTCACCCGGCATCACCCCGATCTGCCTAAGCATACCCGTCAGGTCGTAAGACAGATCTCTTCCTGAAGTCAGTGATTCGCCAGCGACTCCGACCTAGCGACCGTCGCCCATCCGAGTTACCATGTCCGGCTTTGCCTGAGGACACCTATGCGCGCAATGCTTGCAGTGGCACTGATCGGAATCGCCGCCATGGCCCAGAAGGCTCCTACACTGAAGACTGGTAGTCAACTGCCCATCCCCGGGCGCTCCGTGATTGCGACGAAGTACGGGATTGTCGCTGCCAGCCAGCCGATGGCCGCGATGTCGGGCGTGCAGGTTTTGGAGCGCGGCGGCAACGCGGTGGACGCGGCGATCGCCACCAACGCGGTGCTCGGCCTGATGGAGCCGACCAGCAACGGTGTCGGTGGCGATCTATTCGCCATCATCTATGAAGCCAAGACCGGCAACCTTTACGGGCTGAATGCCAGTGGTTGGGCGCCCAAAGCGGAAACGCCGGAATTACTCAGGTCGAAGGGCATCACGAAGATGCCGGAACGCGGCGTGTGGACCGCGTCGGTTTCGGGAGCGGTGGCGGGATGGGCAGCGATGCGCGACCGCTTCGGCACCAAGCCATTTTCCGAGTTGCTGGCGCCGGCGATCTACTACGCGGAAAACGGCGTGCCGATTAACCAGGTCACGGCCGATCTGTGGCGCAGGTCGGAAAGGTTCCTTGCCTCTCATCCTTATTCCAAGGCGATCTTCCTGGTGAACGGCGAGCACGCGCCGCGGTTTGGGGAAAACTGGAAGAACCCTGACCTGGCGGCGACTCTGCGGCGTGTCGCAGAGAACGGGCGCGACGGCTACTACAAGGGCGTGACGGCGCAGGCGATCGTGGACACGGTAAAAGAGTTCGGCGGAGTCACCACGCTGGAAGACCTCGCCGATTTTCAGCCCGAGTGGGTAGAGCCAATCTCGACTACGTATCGCGGGTGGACGGTGTACGAAATCCCGCCGAACACGCAGGGCATCGCGGCGCTCATGATGCTCAACCTGATGGAGCAGTTCCCGATGAGCGATTACGGCTTCCACTCGACCCAAGAGCTGCACACGATGATCGAGGCGAAGAAGCTGGCGTACGCGGACATGCTGAAGTACGTGGGCGACATGAAATTTTCGAAGATCCCAGTCGAGCAACTGCTCAGCAAAGATAGGGCAGCCGCGCGGGCGAAGCTGATCGGCGAGAAGGCGAACTGCTCGGTGCCCGCTGACGAGATCCCCGGCGTAACCGATGCCAAGGGCCGCGACACAATCTACATGACTACGATCGACAAGGACGGCAACATCGTGTCGCTGATCCAGTCGAATTACGCGGGCTTCGGTTCGGGCATCGTGCCGAAGGGCATGGGGTTCATGATCCAGAACCGCGCCGCGCTGTTCACGCTGGAGCCGAACCAGCCGAACACGCTGGCGGGTCACAAGCGACCGCTGCACACGATTATTCCGGCATTCATGAGAAAGGGCGACGTGAATATAGGCTTCGGCATCATGGGTGGATGGAACCAGGCGCAGGCGCACGCGCAGTTTGTCGCCAACATCGCCGACTATGGCATGACCATCCAGCAGGCTCTAGAGGCTGGTCGCTTCACCAAGGGGACTTTCGGAGGTTGCGAACTCGACATCGAAGACACCGTGCCGGAAGCGGTTCGTGAGCAGTTGACCGGGCTTGGGCATAAGTTGAATGTGCGTCCGCGACGGACATCGACATTCGGCTTCGGACAGGCAGTGATGGACAACAAGACTGGCGCACATTTCGGTGCGAGCGATCCGCGGCATGACGGAGAAGCGATCCCGCAGCCCGGCCCGGTGTTTGATTCCAAGAAGTAGCCCTTGCTCAAAGTGGCTTCGACGCGCCGGACGAGCTGCTGACGGCGAAGTGGGAGGAGGGAAGCGCGCCTTCGCCAAATGTTTTTCTCGGACGCGCCAGCTATTCACGTTTTTACGGGAAGCTGGCTGTTTACTTGACAATCGCCACCACGGTGCCGACCGCTGCGCCAACCATGTAAAACGTGAAGTCTTTTAGGCTGGAGAGGAACGAATCGTGCTCCTTGCCGAAGATGTCGATGACAAATTCCTTTACCAGTGCAAACACCAGCACAGCTAGGAATCCATAAGTCCAGTGGTGGAACCTGAACATAGCTGTCAGCACTGCTCCATACCCGATGAGAGCGTGCACTCCTTGGTAAGCGAAGTCAGGCGACGGGTAGTTTCCATTGCTCATTCAGGAGATGCGCCCCCAGGCGCTTTCTACGCCACCTTCGCCTGGCACCGACGAAGGGTGATAGATATCATGTGATAATTAGAACCAGCCGGCACGTTTTGGGTCTCGACAATCTCTAACGAAACGCATGTTTCGGCACAGCGAGCGATGTGACCGTAACGACGGCCAAATTCCGGCAATCAGCAATCCCGAAAGTAGATGCAAGATCGCCGCGCCGCACGGCGTGCAGTAAACGTTCAGTCTGACTTGCCCGCCGGAAGCTCCTCGAAAGCGACGTTGTTGCCCTTCAGCAGCGCGATGATATTGCGCGCCGGCACTAGCACCGCCAGCCGCGGATCCTGCGTGTATCCTTGGACCACGCCGATGACGGCGCCGCTTTCCACCAAGTAAACCGGCCCTCCGCTCATGCCTTGATCGCTCTTCAGGTCAGCGAGATAAAACTCGCGCAGGGGTGCCAGCCGTGCGGCATCGATTTCCGTCGGCGCTTTCAGGAGGCGATTGCCGGGCTGCAGCAGCACCATCTCCGCCATATGGCCGGTGTTGGTAACCAGCGCCATTCCTGTCATTCCGGGCAGGCCAGCGGCTTCGATGAGCGCGCCGTCTTGGGGCCGCGCCGAGGACAGCTTCACGACGTTACGCACCGGGGCCGGCGGCTTGATCCGCAACAGCGCCAGATCGTGCGCCTCGTCAACGCCGACCACCTCCGCCGGGGCCGCGACAAAACTGCTGCCGGCGCGCAGGCCGATGAATAGCCGGTTGTCGGTGCCCTGCATCTGGTCGCGGGCGTGCTCGGCGGCGCGCACCACGTGCAGCGCGGTGATGACGTGTCCTTGCTTGCTCACGAAGAATCCCGAGCCATTGATGTTGGCGGGGCGCCCGGCCATGGACGCGGGCGCGGAAGGGTCAGCGGCGGGATCCAGCGCGACCACGCCAATGCCTACCACCGCCGCTGCCACGGATTGCGGCGCATCGGGCAGGGATTGCGCGAGCGCCGAGGAAATGCACACCAGCACCGTGGCCATGCCGACCATGCTGGCGCGCGGCTTGCGATGAACTGGCATGGACATCAATATACGACGGCCGAACGCATCTGCGCAGCCGCCGCAAACAGCATGGCGATCGCGCGCGACGCCTTTGGCCGGTAGGTCTCCCCAGAGATTTGCCGCCTTCTCGCTTGGACCCGGCAATCCTCGCGTTATCGAATCAATGCCGCTGTCGGCGGCCTGACTGCCCGAACATGCGCCGGTCGAACGCCACTGGATGGTTCTCCAGAATGGCTATGCGGTTGAACTCTGGATGTGCTGGATTGATTAGGCAGTTATGTTCGCTTGTCGCGAGAACGGACGGCACCACCAGCAGGCAGTGCTCCTGTCGGCGTACAAACTCGTCGCCGATAAGCGCGAGCTCCGGCGGTGCAGCCGGAGCTCGCCAGTTTGAAGGAAGGTCTTTGAGCTCGACTTGTTCGCGGTCCAGATTGTCAGGAATTTCTGCTGCAGCCAACACGAGATCGGCGGGCGGATCGTCCTTGTCCAGATGGACGAAATACTCCAACAATGCAAGGGACTCGTGCTCTGATGTATAGCTGAGGCGAGCACCGGGACTCGACCATCGTCCGCCGTAGCGATATGCGCCTTCGCCGTCAAATGGGGTACGCGCGTATTTCTTTCGCAGAACCCTGTATACGCGGTTCAACTGATTCCGCCGTAGCCGATGCGGCCAAGGATGTTCTCGACTTTGCGTGCACCCAACTCGGTATCGAGCGCCTGCACCGGAGCAATGCCACCGAGGGCACGATTCGGGCGCTTCAACCAGCGGACAGCCCTTTCGTGGTCACCGATGAACTCGTTCGCCAAGGCAATTATTCGGGCCAGACGATAAAGCCTGTCGGATTCGTAACGGGCCAGTCTGCCGCTGCGCCGACGGCGCTGAAGGCTTCGGGGAGACAAGTCAAGGGCGGCAGCGAGTTCTTTCAATGTCAATCCGGATGCGCGCATTAACTCCTCAACCACAGCCGGAGGGAAACCTTGCCGAATGGCGTCGAGCATATCGTCGTCGCTGGCCATAGTCCGACCAAGAATCTGCTTGCCACCGAGTTCCTCGACGACCGCATGGAGCTCATTTGCCATTTGTCGCTTATTATAGCGACAAATGGCGCGACTAGGCAATATGCCGTGCCGACGATCGGCCTGAAGATTCATCCAGAACCGTGGTGTCAATGATGCGATACTGAACGTTGATGCGAATGCTGTGCTGGCCTCTGACTTGAAGAGTTCAGTGAGCAACGTTCTTCACAGCGTAGGAACTCAAGACCCGCATGTAATTTGCGCGTTCGAAAGCCTCTGGATCGGCGATCGACTTGCGCGCCATGCTGCCTTGCATCTGCCGGATGGATTCGTATTCGTGCTCCTCCATCCAGTGGCTGAGGTCATGCAAGACATGGCGGATGTGCCCAACGCCTTTCTCCAATAGCGCTGAGGTCATCATCGCCACTCGCGCGCCCACCATCATGCTCTTCAGCACGTCTTCGGCGGTATGCACACCCCCGGTAATGGCTAGGTCGGGACGCACATGGCCAAAAAGGATGGCCACCCAGTTGAGCCGCAGCAGCAATTCGTAGGAATGGCTTAGCTCGAGGCGCGGTGCCACCTCCAGCTGTTCCAGATCGAGGTCCGGCTGATAAAAGCGGTTGAACAATACCAGGCCGTCGGCTCCGGCCAAGTCAAGACGACGCATCATGTGAGGAATGGAGCTGAAGAAATGCCCCAGCTTGATGGCCAGCGGCACCCGCACGGCCGCCTTCACTTGGGTTACAACGTCGTAGTACATTTGCTCTACATCCGCACCGGACTGTTCGGGATTGGCAGCCACATAGTAGATGTTCAGTTCGATGGCATCGGCGCCGGCTTCTTCCATCATCTTGGCGTAGCGCGTCCACCCTCCCATCGAACTGCCGTTCAGGCTGGCGATGACGGGGATGCCTACCGCCTTCTTCACCCGCGCCACGTGTTCCAGGTAGGCTTCGGGTCCGTGGTTGTAATTCTCCAAGTCGGGAAGGTAGTGCAGTGACTCAGCGAAGCTCTCGGTGCCTTGCTCCAGCCACCGGTTCAGCTCTGCACTTTCGATTACGATCTGTTCCTCGAACAGCGAGTGCATCACGACGGCAGCCGCGCCGGCCGCTTCCATCTCGCGTACGGCCTCGACCTCCCTCTGCAACGGCCCGGCCGACACTACGATAGGGTTCTTCAATTGCAACCCCAAATAGGTGGTGGACAGATCGGTCATTGCTTGCCTCCTTTGATCACCTCGGCGGCCGCCGCCAAGTCTTCGTCGCCGGGAAGTGAAGCCAGCTTCTCGTAAAGATCCCAGCGGCGGCGCACGTCCTCCTCGGCCTCGTGCAGCAGTTCCTTGGCAGCTTTGGCATCGGCATGATTCAGGATGTTGAACCGGGTTTCGTTCAACATGTATTTCTGCAACGGCAAGCTGGGTGGGCGCGAATCGAGTTGTAGCGGATTCTTGCCCTGCTCCACGAGCGTAGGGTTGTAGCGGAACAATGGCCAGTAACCGGACTGCACCGCCAGCTTCTGCTGATCCATGCCGTACATCAGGTCGTAACCGTGCGCTACGCAATGGCTGAAGGCGACGATTAGGGACGGGCCGGCGTAAGCGTCAGCCTCTTCGAACGCCTTCAGGGTCTGCATGTCGCTGCCACCCATCGCAACCCGGGCAACATACACGTTGCCGTAGTTGACGGCCATCAGCGCCAAATCCTTCTTGGCAGTTTCCTTGCCGCCAAAGGCGAAACGCGCCACCGCCCCGCGCGGCGTGGCCTTGGATCGCTGGCCGCCGGTGTTGGAGTACACCTCGGTGTCCAGCACCAGCACGTTAACGTTCTGGCCGGAAGCGAGCACGTGGTCCAGCCCGCCATAGCCAATGTCATACGCCCAGCCGTCGCCACCGACGATCCACAAGGTCTTGCGCACCAGGGCATCGGCGATGGCGAGCAGATCGCGGGCCTCGAGGTCGTCCAGGCCCTTCAGCTTTTCGTTGAGTCGGCGCACGTGCTGGCGCTGCTGCTCGATGCCGCTGTGGGCCGCCTGGTCGGTGGTCAGCAGGGCCGTTACCAGTTCACCGCCGATCTTGGCTTCCAGCCGCCGCACCAGTTGGCGCGCATACTCCTCCTGCTTGTTCATCGCCAGCCGCAGCCCGAGGCCAAATTCGGCGTTGTCTTCGAAGAGCGAGTTCGACCAGACAGGTCCACGGCCCTGGGCATTTACTGTATAGGGGGTGGTGGGCAGGTTGCCGCCGTAGATCGAGGAGCAGCCGGTGGCGTTAGCGACCACGACGTGATCGCCGAAGAGCTGCGTCATCAACTTGATATAAGGTGTCTCGCCGCAACCGGCGCAGGCTCCGGAGAACTCGAACAGCGGCTGCAGCAGCTGTACGTCCTTCACTTGGCCGGTCTTCAGTTGCTCGCGGTTAGCTTCCGGCAGCGAGAGAAAGAAGTTCCAGTTCTCGCGCTCGGGTACGCGCAACGGCGCCTGCGACGCCATGTTGATGGCTTTGTGCTTCACTTCAGTCTTGCTCTTGGCCGGGCACACCTGCACGCACAGGGTGCAGCCGGTACAGTCTTCAGGCGCCACCTGCAGCGTGTAGTGCAGGCTCTCGAACTCCTTCCATTTTGGCTTGGCGTACTTGAACCCGGAAGGCGCCGTGGCCAGCAGTTCGGGTTCGTAAATCTTGGCCCGGATTACTGAGTGCGGACACACCAATATGCATTTTCCGCACTGGATACATAGTTGCTCGTCCCAGACGGGGATCTCGAGGGCGATGTTGCGCTTCTCCCACTGAGCCGTGCCGGTGGGAAAGGTGCCGTCCACGGGCAGCGCGCTGACTGGCAGCAGGTCGCCTTCGCCGGCGATGATGCGCGCCGTAACTTTCTGCACAAAATCCGGAGCCGCCGCCGGTACCGGCGGTTCCAGGTGCAATTTGCTGGTTACCTGCGCCGGGAGCTTGACTTCGTGCAGGTGCGCCAAGGCAGCATCCACCGCCGCAAAGTTCCGCTGTACAACCGCGTCGCCGCGTTTCTTGTAGGTCTTCTCAATGGCCTTCTTGATGGCGGCGATCGCTTCTTCGCGCGGTAGCACTCCGCTGATGGCGAAGAAGCAGGTCTGCATGATGGTGTTGATCCGGCGCCCCATGCCGGCTTCTTCCGCCACCGGGTCGGCGTTGATGACGAACAGCCGTACCTCTTTGTCGAGCAGATCCTGCTGCATCGTGACCGGCAGGTGGTCCCAGACCTCTTCCGGCCCATAGGGGCTATTGAGCAGTAAGATGGCGCGTGGCTGTGCCAGCCTGAGCACGTCGATGCGCTCCACGAACGCGAATTGGTGGCAGGCGACGAAACTCGCCTGTGTAATGAGATAAGTGGAATGGATCGGCCGCGGCCCGAAGCGCAGGTGCGACACCGTCAGTGCGCCCGCCTTCTTCGAGTCATAGACGAAGTAGCCCTGGGCATAGAAGTCGGTGTCTTCGCCGATGATCTTGATGGAGTTTTTGTTGGCACCGACGGTGCCGTCCGATCCCAGCCCGTAGAAGACAGCGCGCACGGTGTCAGGGCTCTCGGTCGAGAACTCGCGGTCGTACTCCAGGCTGGTGTGCGTGACGTCATCGATAATTCCAACCGTGAAGTGGTTTTTGGGCTGCGTTTTCTTCAGCTCGTCGAAAACCGCCTTCACCATCGAGGGATTGAATTCCTTGGATGAGAGGCCATAGCGGCCGCCGATCATGCGGGGCATGGACTTAAACGGACCCTTGCCCGTGGCCAGCGCCTCACTCAATGCGGTGATTACGTCAACGTAGAGAGGCTCGCCAGTAGCGCCGGGCTCCTTGGTCCGGTCGAGTACCGCTAGCGACTTGGCGCTGGCCGGCAGCGCGGCCAGGAAATGCTCTGTCGAAAATGGCCGGTACAGACGAACTTTGAGCAGCCCGACTTTTTCGCCGTGCGCGTTCAGGTATTGCACCGTTTCTTCGGCGGCTTCGGCGCCTGAGCCCATCATGATGATGAGGCGCTCGGCATCCGCCGCGCCGACGTAGTCGAACAAGTTGTAGCGGCGGCCGACCAGCTTGGCGAATCGCTCCATGGTCTTCTGCACGATGGCGGGGCAGGCTTGGTAGTAAAGGTTGGCGGCCTCACGCGCTTGAAAGAAGACGTCGGGATTCTGGGCGCTGCCGCGCAGCACCGGACGGTCGGGAGAGAGCGAGCGCCGACGATGCGCGTGCACCAGTTTCGCGTCGATCATAGCGCTCATGTCGTCGTCAGACAGTTGCTCGATCTTAGCGACTTCGTGCGAGGTGCGAAAGCCGTCGAAGAAATGCAGGAAGGGGATGCGCGCCTCGAGCGTGGCCGCGTGTGCGATCAGCGCGTGGTCCATCGCCTCCTGGACCGAGTTGGAAGCCAGCATCGCGAACCCGGTCTGCCGGCACGCCATGACGTCACTGTGATCTCCGAAAATGGAGAGCGCGTGCGTAGCAATGGTGCGGGCGGCCACGTGAATGACCGCAGGCGTGAGTTCGCCCGCGATCTTATACAGGTTGGGGATCATCAGCAGCAAGCCCTGAGAAGCTGTGAAGGTGGTAGCCAGTGCGCCCGCCTGGATGGCGCCGTGCAGCGATCCGGCCGCGCCGGCTTCGCTCTGGAGTTCCACCACCGTGGGCACAACGCCCCAGATGTTGGCGTGGCCCTTAGCCGACCACTCGTCGGCGAACTCTCCCATGTTGGACGCCGGCGTGATCGGGTAGATCGCAATTACTTCGCTGGTGTGGTAAGCGGAATACGCCGCTGCTTCGTTGCCGTCGATTGTGACCATCGGCTTTTTCATGAGTGCAGGCCTCCATCGATAAGCCGTATGCCATTAACAATAAAGTCTACGCTTGATGAAACCCGTGTGTGATGTGCCTGCGTCACATGGAGAAGTTCATGAGTCGCAGTGGGCGTCAGCCATTTTGGCGACCGCAGGCTGAAGTGCTGCCTCGCTGGAGGGGCGCACGAATGCTTGTGCAGCTTGGGCCAAGCTCAATACCTGCGTGACGTCTGCCTGAAACTGTCGTGGCAGGCATCGGGGGCCATGAATGGCGACATTCAAGCCAATCGGGAACTGCTGACTGAGCTGCGGGAGGCATACCGGGGCCTTTACAGGCTTCACGCGCGCGCCTCGGGCAATTTCCCGCGTTGAGGCCCCGTTAAGACCTTTCTCCGACAAAACCTGATCACGTGGTGTAGTGTATGAAGAAACCACACGACGCACGATGTCTAATATCCATACACCAAGAGGCGTAATCGGAATCCTCACAGGCGGCGGCGACGTGCCGGGTTTGAACCCGGCGATCCGTGCGGTCACAATAAGGGCACTAAGGGAGGGGTACCGCGTGATCGGCCTGCGGCGCGGCTGGGCGGGCTTGATCGACATCATCCGCGAAAAAACCTACGACAATAGCGACAACTTCCAGACCCTGTCCGAGGAACTCGTCAATCGAGCTGGTCGGACCGGGGGAACCTTCCTGCATACGTCGCGTACCAACCCCAGTCAGGTAAAGAAATCCCATGTCCCCGCTCAATTGCAGAGCGCGTACCCAGCTGAGAAGAACGACTTGACGCCGGAAGTGTTGAAGAATCTCGACTGGCTCGGGATCGACTATCTGATCCCGATCGGCGGCGATGACACGCTGAGCTATGGTGTACGTCTGTATCAAGAGGGCGTGAAGGTGGTAGGGATTCCCAAGACCATGGATAACGATGTTCCGGGAACCGATTATTGCATCGGGTTCAGCACCTGCGTGACGCGCACGATTCAGATGATCAACAGCCTTCGTACTTCCGCCGGTTCGCATGAACGGTTCCTGGTGGTCGAGGTATTCGGCCGCTATGCCGGCTTTACGGCCATGCTGCCGACCATGGCGGGGGCAGCGAACCGGTGCGTCATCCCGGAGCATAAGTTCAATATGGAGCGATTGACTGAATTGCTGGTGGCCGACCGCCGCAGGAACCCAAGCCGGTATTCCGTTCTGCTGCTGTCGGAAGGAGCGATGTTCGAAGGTGGGGAAATGGTCTTTGAACGAGAGACTACGGATGCCTTCGGGCACAAGAAACTCGGCGGAATTGGTGACCTGGTCTCGGAAAAGCTGCAGGAGCTCTCACCGAAATATAACAACGGAAAGCTCATTCACGTCATTAACCAAAAGCTGGGTTATTTGGTCCGCGGCGGAGACCCCGACGCGATCGACTCGATCGTCCCGATGGCCTACGGTAATCTTGCCCTCGACCTGATTCTCAACAAAGTTCATGGTAGGCTGGTTGTCCTCAAGAACGGCCGATACGACGACATGCCGATCGACGCTGTAACCGCCTCGAAAAAAGTCGTGAATGTGAAAGAACACTACAACACCGAACGCTTGCGGCCGCACTACAAGAGCTTCGAGATGAAGCCCCTCTTCATCATGACAAGCGAGCTTTCTTAGACGTATCCGTCCCGATTCAGAACCGTTGCCGCCGCACAGATTCGGCGCGCCATTGAGATTCCCGGGTTACGAAATCTAGAGGACTGCAGGCTACCCAACGCTTCCCAATCATCGAGAGTGGGCAGGGAGGGCTCGGAAGAACTCTGCCGGCGTTGCGATGCGCAGCGCTGTGCGTTGCGCAACCACCCGTGAAGTGCTTGGCAATGTGGGTCAGCAGCCAGTCGGGTTTGCTGGCCATGGCAGACAGGAGCACCGGCGCATCCGCCTGGTGTCGGATCAAACGCCGACTGGCACGAACCAGGTCCTGGTCCGGGTAGCTTTGCGCCAGATTATAATTCCGCAGCTCGAGATAATAGGGGTGCGTCATGGCGGAGGCAGAATATCGCGGACTGCGGATGCTGTTGCGCGTGTTTGCCGCGCTGTTGCCCGTCGGCAGTATGTTCATGATCTTCAGCAGCAAGGAGCTGCTGACTCGCATGTTCCTGATGCCGCCGGTGGCAGAAGTTTCCACGTTGCTGCTGTTTGTTGTGAAGGAGTTGGGCGGCATCATGCTGATGCTGGGGGCCCTTATGTGGCTGGCAGCGCGCGATCCGGTGCGGATCGTCGCCGTCATTGACGCGTTCATCTTGGGCTTTTGCGTGCTTGCGGTGACGCCGCTCGTCGCGCGGGCGATGTTGCCGATCCGCGAGATTTATCCGGACTTGCTGGTCTGGGGCCGCAGCGTGGTGCGGCTCGCGATCGCGGGCGTACTGTATTGGCTAAGGCCGAGAGGCGCGTATGTTCGCGGCGCATGAGGCGATTGGCTTGGGACGTTTGCGAAAGGCTGTGTGGATTGCCATTAGCGTACTCGGCTCCGTAGCCGTCATAGCACAAGCTGCACAGCCGGCCCGGCCGGCGGTCACGCTCGAGCAGGTTCGACTGACTACTTCTGATGGCGTGCCCCTCGACGGTATCGTGTACCGCCCCGCCGGTAAGCGCAACCCGGTTGGGCTCATGTTGGTGCACGGTTTCGGCGGAAATTTCTACGGA
This sequence comes from Terriglobales bacterium, assembly GCA_035691825.1. Classification (GTDB taxonomy): domain Bacteria; phylum Acidobacteriota; class Terriglobia; order Terriglobales; family Acidobacteriaceae; genus Gp1-AA122. The sequence continues at coordinate 26,226 of DASSIO010000138.1, forward strand.
GCGTATTTCCCTTATCTTGGCCGAGCCGCGGCGCATGAGGGCATGATCGTCCTAGCGCTCAACATGCGTGACCACGATACCGGACCCAAGACTTCCGACTTCACCGACAACCTGGGCGATATCGCCGCTGGGGTCGAGCACCTGCGGAGACTCGGAGCGAAGATGATCGTGCTGCTGGGGCAGAGCATGGGCACCAATCGGGTCCTGTATTACCAGGCTACGTCCAGTGATCCGAGCATAGTTGCCACGGTGCTTGTCAGCGGGCCGGGGAACCTCTTCCAGTGGAATGCCTGGCAGTTCGGACCAAAAAAGGCCCAGGAGATGGTTAACGACGCGCTCCGGATGCAAGAAGAGGGCCGCGACCGCGATCTGATTGTGGTGGACTTGGGCCCATTGGGAAAGGCTCTCTACACTTCGCGGTATCTGCTGAGCCTGCGCGGCCCGAACGCCAAATCTGATCCTTACCTGAACATTCAGAAAGTGAAGAACCCCACCCTGATTCTGCAGGGCAAGGCCGACAAGTTGATCGAGCCGGAGATTGGTGAACGGCTGCGCGAAGCGGCGGTCAATAGTCCTAAGGTCGATACGCAGTACGTGGAGGACGCAGACCACGGCTTCAGCTTGCAGCAACCAGTGCTCGCCGATCGCGTACTAAACTGGATTAGATCAGTTCTTCCCTGAGTTCTCGGCCGGGATTGGTTTGCACCCCGCCTGGAATTCCACAGTTTCCTCGATCAGCAGTCGAGCGCGCACGTGTTTCAACCCTGCCGACTGGTGTTTGCGTATTTCCGGCTGTTTGCTCCCCCAAATCCAGGCTCTCATGGCAAAAGCTGCTCCAAGGGGAGGTGTTGAACCTCAGGCTTGCCAACCTAGGAAGAGGCGGACGGTGAAAGCAGATACTGCGTCTGCGGTAATCTAGAGATCCGAAGACGGCCTCCTATCTCTCGCCCTTGTCCGTTTTTCTCTTTGAACGGTCCCTCGCCAGTCTTCTGAGCTCCACGTTCAGAAGTGTTAGTTCGCGTTCGAGTGTCGCACATGCGTCTCCGGCAGTATCGAGGTCTCCATCTGTACCCATGGCCTCCAACCGTTGAGATACTTCGAAAGGCTTTTTTGCTGTGAAGTTTCCGACGGAGCCCTTCAGCGTGTGCGCCGCTCTCCGCAATGCTTCAGCATCGCCGCGGCGGACTGCCTCTTTGATTTCCGCTAACCGCTGAGGACAATCGGCGAGGAAGACACGGATGAGTTCGCGCAGTAATCGCCTATCACCGTCAACTCCCTCCAGAAGAGCCACATGATCAATCAGCCCATCAGCTTGGTTGCCCTCCACCAACAGCACTTTCGGCGTCTTCGGTGGACTTACCAATTGAGAGATCGCATGCTCAAGCTCTCCGATGCGGATTGGTTTGGAGGTATAGCCATCCATGCCAGCCGCCAGACAACGCTCGCGATCTCCCTTCATGGCATGCGCGGTCATGGCTATGATCGGAATATGCGTGCCTGCCGTCTTCTCCCATTCGCGGATGGCGACGGTCGCATCAAGTCCATCCATTTCCGGCATTTGCACGTCCATGGCGATGAGATCGAACTTGCCGGCCTGGACAGCTGAAAGGGCCTCGCGGCCGTTGCCGACAACGGTAACCTGGTGGCCCAGCTTCTGAAGGATCCGCTTAGCGACCAATTGGTTGACCTGATTGTCTTCTGCCACCAATATGTTTAGCCCACGCTGGGCCGGCCCAGTCCTTTTTCGTCCTTGTGGAGCATGGGGCCTTTCGACAACAGCGATGGCGTTGATAATCACATCAAAAAGTTCGGATTGCTTAATCGGCTTGGTGAGATATGCCGTGATGCCCAACTTGCGACAGCTGGCCACATCCTCAGCCTGACCGGCCGAGGTCAGCATGACAAGCTTGATGCCGGCGTAGTTGCTGTCCTGCAAGATACGCTTCGCGACTGCGAATCCATCCATGTCAGGCATGTGTCCGTCGAGTAGCATGACCGCGAACGGTTGGTTCGCGCGCACAGATTTCTCCATTATGGCGAGGGCAGCCGCACCGCTTTCAACTGCAACCGGACTCATATGCCAGTTGGTAAGCACCTCTTCGAGGATGCGGCGGTTAGTGGCATTGTCATCCACGATAAGTACCGGCAAATCGGTCAGAGTGTGCCAGCGGGTAGGTGGCTTCTCCATCCCGGGTTGTCGGGCTTCGAACCGCGCGGTGAAGTGGAACGTGCTGCCCAGGCCGAGCTCGCTTTCTACCGAAATCTTGCCGCCCATTAGCTCCACCAATTGCGCCGAGATGGCCAGCCCCAGCCCGGTTCCGCCATACCGTCGCGTAGTGGAGCTGTCGGCCTGGGAGAATGCCTCAAAAATGACTGCTTGTTTCTCCTGTGGAATGCCGATTCCGGTATCAGTGACCGAGAAACGCAATTGAACGTTCCCATTGGGACAAGGCTCGGTTAGTACGCTCAGCACGACCTCTCCGCGCTCAGTGAACTTGATGGCATTGCCAACAAGGTTCACTACTATCTGGCGAAGGCGCAAAGGATCCCCGACCAGCGCATCGGGAACTTCAGGATGGATATGACATGCCAGCTCAATGCCTTTCTGGTGAGCGCGTGGAGCCAGCACTCGCATAGTGTCTTCAAGCGCATCGCGGAGGTCGAATCCAACGCGGTCCAGTTGCAGTTTGCGCGCTTCGATTTTAGAAAAGTCGAGAAGGTCATTGACCAGTGTGAGCAACGCATCGGCTGAGCCTTGAATCGCATTTAGATATTCCCGCTGTTCGCGGTTGATCCGGGTCGCCAGCGCCAGCTCAGTCATACCGATCATGGCGTTCATCGGTGTACGGATCTCGTGACTGATGTTGGCAAGGAACTCGCTTTTAGCACGAGTTGCTTCCTCAGCCCGCTTTCTGGCTATTTCCAGGTCGCGGGCGTACACCCGCAACGCATCTTCCGTCTCCTTGCGCTCAATGAACTGGCCGATCTGGCTGCCGATTGCACTCATCATCTGCAGCAGATCGCCATCGGGTTTTTGGATCTGCTCGCTGAAGAACTCAAGCACGCCCAGGACCTCACCACCGAGGAGGACAGGAAAGCCGAATGCGGCATGAAGACCTTCCCGAGCCGCCAGAGACGCGCGTGGAAAGTTCGCGTCTCGCGTCACATCTTCTATCCAAGCAGGCTGGGCTTGCGACCAGACTCGGCCCGGCAGGCCCACGCCTGGAGAAAAAGTCCTTGAGTGCGTGCCTTGATCGAACTCCTGAAGCTGTGCCGACGGCATGTGCCACGTTTCGACGCAGCGCAGCAGCTTCTCCTTTTGGTCAACTCGCCAAATGGCTCCCATTAGCCAGCCGAGACTCTCACAGACAGCTTGCAGAATCCGCGGAGTACCACTGGCGAGGGTCGGCGCCTCGGCGAGCACGCGCGTGACCGCGTACTGCGCCGCCAGACGGGCCTCTGCGCGCTTTCGTTCTGTTACGTCCGTGGCAATAGCGTAAATCAGTCCCCTTTCAGGGCGGACAACGGCAGACCAGAGTAGGCATTTGTGGGACCCATCCTTGCAACGGTAGCGGTTCTCGAATGAAAGAGTACTGCGGCCGGATCTGATGTGCGCCGCTTCAGCGACCGTGGTCTCTCGGTCATGGGGATGTACAAACTCCAGATATGGACGCGACAGTAACTCTTCTCTGGTGTAGCCAAATGTCGTTTCCCAGGCACGGTTGACATGTTTGAAGTAGCCATCCGTGCCTACGATGCACATCAGATTTAGAGAGAGGTCGATAAACCCGCGCAGGTCGTCTTCGGTTGGCGGATTGAAACTGGCTGGTGGATTCACGGCTCCCCCGATCGGGACCAAACTCGGATGAGACACTCATTTTGGTATAAAGGCCGGAGTCGCGCAACTTGGTGGGTGCTGAACTGGCGTTGACGGGTCTTTTTGACGGAAGTAGCATTTGGGCGAAATGATCGAATATCGGCATGAGGTGGCATCCATGAGCCGCTCTTCGGGTATAGCAAATAAAATCCTTGTCGCCGATGACGACCGAGCAACCCGCTTTGCCATCTCCAGTATGTTGAGGAAGGCCGGCTATGCGGTTACCGCTGTGAAGGATGGCGCGCAAGCGTTGCGCAACATCCAGCAAACAAGTTTTGATCTGGCATTCCTCGACATCTGGATGCCGGAGTTGACTGGCCTTGAGGTACTTGCCCGGGTGCGTGTGGGCGAATCGCATCCGAAAATCGTCATCATGACCTCTGCAGGCACGCCGGAGACCGTGCTGCGCGCTATACGGGAGCAGGCCTATGAGTACCTCAGTAAGCCTTTTCCCCCCAAAGAGGCGGTGGAAGTGGCGCAGCGAGCACTCAAGCACGACGCTTCGTCGCCGATCGAGGTCATTTCGACACGGCCTCATTGGGTGGAGCTGCTGATTCCGTGCACACGCGAAGCTGCCGAACGAATTCAATCCTTTCTATTGAATCTGGAGGCCGATCTTCCGGATGACTTGCGCCACACGATCGGACTCGCCTTCCGAGAGCTGCTGCTCAACGCCGTGGAGTGGGGGGGGAAGCTGGATCCGAATCGTAAGGTGCGAATTGCGTACGTGCGCTCTTCGCGTCTGCTGTTGTATCGCATAGCGGATCCCGGCCAGGGCTTCAGCTTCAAAGGATTAACCCACGCTGCGGTTGGCCAACCGGAGGAGGAACCTATCGCGCATGTGAATGTACGCGATCAACTCGGGATACGGCCAGGCGGATTCGGCATCGCTATGACCCGTGCGACGGCCGATGAACTCCTCTACAACGAAGCACAAAATGAGGTGATCTTTATTAAATACCTGACTGAATCTGCGTCCGTTTCTGGCACAACGGAAGGTCACACTGGGCAGTAACGTCGGCATCGCGCCCGCCACATAGGGGCGGCCCGCCGACTGTAGCCCAATAATCTCTGGAGCGTATGACGATTCAAAACGAATCTGGTCCCGTCATAACGAATCATAACGTCCGTCTTGTAACTGATTTGGAAAAGCAAAACCGGACGGCGTAATCGAGAGTCTGAGGCGAGCCAAACGCGACTACGAAGTTTGCACGCTTCGCAAACTGCTGTTCGGTCGCGAATGCGAATTTCTTACACACCTATGCAGGGGTTGCCTCTTTGATATCAGCAAGTTGGCCGTTCCCAATTTTGGATCAAGAATTGCGTTTGTCTTTTTTGATGGAGCGTACGGTCAGGACACATATCGAAGCCCTGGAGCTAATACTGCGCCAGTTGAACGACGAACTGATGGAGCAGGATGACTTACGCTTGCGGAATACCTTAGAGGCCAGAGTGCGCGCCGCCAATCAGGCGCTGGAATATTACCGTGCAGCGCTGGCCTTGGAGGAAAGAGCACGCAACGATTGATTGATTGATTGCTGCTGCCCCGCTTCAACCCACTTTCCGCAGCACACGATTATGTCAACAGCGTTGCCAACAGTGCGCCAAAGTACGCCATCCCATCCCTATGCGCTCGCGTCTTACCATACCGCGCATACCTTCAAGTGACTTTTGGTTAGAGCAGGAACTTGAAGCTGACCCGGAAGCTGCGCAGGAAATTCGTAAGTACCTCGCCTTGGCAGATTCTGCGCTACGTCCTGGGCATCCATTCTTGGTCAAGCGCCGCGCTGATGAATTGACAGAAATTCTAGAGACTAAACGCGCAGCATAAGCGCACTGCGGCAAGACGCAACGGCGCATATGTCTGGCGTAACTGACGATAACCCCTTCCATGAGATGGCCGGTCAGCGTCAAGTGGTCTTGATGTCACGATTCCTCGGCGCCGGTCCAGGCAGCCGCCTATTGCAGGTGCCTGTCCTTCTGATCTGAATTGTGCCCAGAAAGCCAATATGATTCACCCGGCGCGATGCGAAATAATGAAGCCGGAGTTGGAAAGCAACGAGTGTGAAACCAGCAAGACCGGAGAAGCCGCGATTCCTCCCTCATGAAGAGATTTCATCACCTCAACCTATCTTCTGCGAACCTCTCTCTCTTCTGGAACTTGTCGAGCTTCGGCTGTCCCCGGTTTACTACGGCATGGGAGTTCCAGCGGGCGATGGTTCGGCCGTAGTCACCATTCCCGGCCTGTTGTGCATGGACTTTGTCCTGTCTGCACTTCACAGCTGGCTTGCCCGTATCGGTTACCGTCCGTATTTTTCCGGTATGGATTTCGTCGCTGACTGCCCGGACCTGCTCGCGCGACGTCTTGCGGCGACGATCAAGCGCGCGTACACGGAGAGCGGAGGCCGGGTGCACCTCATTGGACACAGCTTGGGTGGAGTATTCGCCCGGTCCGCAGCGGTCCGAATGTCGGACCATATTGCTTCCGTCATTACTCTGGGCACACCTTTTCGTGGGCTCGTCATGCATGGACTTGTGCACGGCTTGGCCAACGCCGTCCGTCGGAAGATTCGCAGCCAATACGCAACCCTACCGGAGCAGTGCGCCACCAGCCAATGCACGTGCCCATTTGGACGTTCTCTCCGACGCCAGTGGCCCAAATCGGTTACGCAGACAGCCATCTATACCCGAGAAGACGGGCTCGTTCACTGGCGCTACTGTCTGACTGGCGACCCGAAGGCGGATGTTGAGGTCCATGGGACGCACCTCGGTCTCATCTCCAACTCAACCGTCTACATGCATATTGCGGAACGCTTGGCTATCAGTCATCGATCTGCTCGAAGGGCATTGCCGAAGTGCCGGCGATCTGAATGGCGACGCGTGCGATGACCTCGTCCTCACCAAATTTGGCTCTGGCCAGATCACGATGTTGAGTTCCAACCAGTGCCGCTGCCAGAGACGGAGCCGAAGCACTCTGACGAAGTAACAAAAAGGCCAGGAAATGCATAGCGGCGCAAAGGGTATGGCAAGCAGCAGTTTCGTCGTTGCCGACTGATTCTGCCTGAGGCGACGATGCAGTAGAAAAAACAGAAGCCCCGGGAAGCCGGGGCTCTGTTGTCTTGTGAGATGGGTTCAGGCGGCGGTGGTGCGAGTCTTCCGCTGTTGCTGCGTGATCTCGTACTCCGCGCGGAGCCAATCATCGAGTTCGTTGCCACCTTGCCGCCCGCGTGCTTCGTAGAGCTCGTACGCGCGGGCGCGTATCATCTCTTCTACATTCAGCAGTTCGTTACGAATTGGTTGCGGCCTTCTTCCGGTGTCTGGCGGCATTGTGGTCCTCCTCAATTGTCATTTGTCCCTGAATGATTCATTCTCAGGCGAGAAGGAGTCGGGGGCTTCAGGGAAGCTACTCCAGATTCAGAGCTGGATCAAAGCCCAAAATTGGGGCAGCTCGCCTTTCAGATCAGGTCTTAAGTTTCGGATTAAGCTCACCGCATGCGCAAAATTGCAGAGCCGGATACATTTACGCAGACTGTGATTCGTCCAACGAACTCCTGTTGCAGTGCCGCGGCGGATAATAGAAAGGTCCCGTGCGGGTCGATTCGGCGC